>JABWCH010000492.1 GCA_013359215.1 Candidatus Brocadiia bacterium
ATTTGTAAATATTGCTTTAAAATTAAACAAAAATCTCGCACTTATCCTTTGCAAGTTTTAGAAATTGTTTATGTTGCATCGAAAAGTTAACACGTATGAGGTTTACGTTTAGGAAATACTCCGTCTCTGTGGTAAAAAATCCTTGAGCGCATTAGCGGTTACGCCTGTCTGAGATAGGAAGAACATAAATCAATTCTTGCTTTGGAAAACACCAAAAAGGGTTTCTTGGATGTTTTGGTCTGCGTGGAGATAGCGATAGCGGAGCTCTTTGATTTGAAAAGACGCGCCAGGTAAAAGGGATTGCACATAGAATTGTAATTTAGGGTCTTCTTTGGATTTAATAAAAATAGGGAATTTAAAAGTTTTATAGTATGGAGACAAGGAAACAATTTGCTTTGTATGGGCATTAACAGGGTCAATGAAGTATCTGGGCAAATTGTTGAAGAAGGGCAAAAACTTCCAGGGATTCTGTATAGAATAGTCTACTTCTACAACAACGACCGCATACCCGTCTGTTTCTCTGTTCAAGGGAAGAATCGCATCGGTTTGGTTTTCCAGGTTTTTCAATGTACCATCCCAGTTGTGCGTTTGCTCTGTAAAGGCATTTTGTTTCTTTTTCCAGAGAACATGGCTTGGTGTTGTGCAGAGAATATCATAGTTATATGCAAGTTGTTCATAAAAATCCCAATTTGCCACTAATAGCCAATTTTCATATAACCAGTTGTTTTTCATGGTAATGGCATAGTCGCATTTCTCTTTTTGGAAGCTTTCTATATATTTTTGTCTTCTGGCAGCTCCTAAAGCATGTATGATATAGTCTGTATCAGGATTGTGTTCTTCCAGCATTGCTTCTGTGATTCCAGAATAGACAGACCAAACTGTAGGTTTATGGGCATCTTTTTCTAAGAGAAAAATTTTATTGGGATAGCCATCTTTGCCTGGCGACAAAAGATCCCCTTCGAGATCAAGTTTGATGTATTTTTGCCTGATGCCATGGATCACTTTCCAAGCAATCTCGACTTTTTGAATCTTTCTTTGGCCTGACTTTTTGAAGCTTGCTTTCATCCCTTCTTGTACACTATCGGCTGCTATTTTGGAGTACTCTACAAAAAGGCTTGCCTTGGTTGTGCTAATTCCATTTATATACTCTTCTTCGTCAAAAGGAATGGAGCAAAAAGAAAGCGGTATGGAAATATGCTCCTGGATAGCCTGGATATATTTGTACCATGGTTCGTTAAAATAAACGCCCAAAATTTTTTTCTCATGGAAATGCTTTACCTTGGTCAGGTTTTCCAGGGTTTGCAAAAGGTTGGGAATGTAGATATTGTAAGATAAAAAAAAGAACAAAACTCCCAGAGCAAAGCAATATCCACCAAGAAAGATTTTTTTTGCAGAGGAGCTTAGCTTCTCTACCAAGGACACAGGATTAAAGGTAAACAGATACACCAAAGTAATAAAAATTTCCAGCTTCAGAAAAATCTGGCAATAGCTTTCCATGTAAATGCCCAGAATGGAAAATGTAGATAAAAAACCATAGAGTATCAAAAAAAATATACCCCAGGAAATGCTGCTGTTGTTTTTTTTGTGGTAGAAAAGTGTGAAGCAAAGAAGCAATATGCCATATAAAACAGTAAAGTAATATGAAGCCCTTAGAATATCGAAATTTTCCATGATCTGAGAAAAAGAATAGAGAAAACCATTGGGTGGCACGCCAAAATACCAGAATTGGTCTTTAGGTACTTCTATAAGATGGTATCGAATCGGGTCTAGGAAATTTTTTCCTGAAACTACCAAGAATAGAGCGACAATGCCAAGAGAAGATATAAACAGAATTCCCAAGGACTCGACAAAAGCCTTTTTAATATTTTTTAGCTTTTTTACATAAAAAAAATGGAAGATGCTGTAAGCGGCTATAGAAGCCATGCCTTGTTCTGTGCCACAGAAAAAAGCCAGGGAAAGAAGAAGGCATATTGAAAGACAGTAAGCTGCCCAACATAGGCGATTCCATTTTTCATGATATTTTCCTAGCATAGCAATGATGAAAATCCCTATCAGCAAAGGAAACGTAGAGCGAACCCCCAAAAGGGAATTTTTGGCGTAGAGAATATACTCTAAAAAATCTTGGGTAAAATACAGGGTAAAGCAAGTGATGAGTAGGGATAGTCCCATTTTTTTTGTGCAAACATAGAAAAACAAAAAAGAGCTGATCAAAAATAGCAAAGGCGAGACTATATTGCGGCTCATTTCTGAGGCAAATAAGGATTTCCCGAAAAAAGAGAACAAAGGATAATGTAAGTATACGACCCCCAGACCATGAAAAAAAGGGAAATCATGCCCTGGAGTCTGACCAGCAGCCAGCCGCCTCATGGGATTGTAAAGCTGGAATGGCCCATCAGCAGGAAATCCATCAAAGTATGTGCTTTTAATATAAAAATCCAAAAAGGAAACTAAAAGGAAGTACAAAATCCCCATAGCTCCCAGAATTCCCATAGTATGGTGCAAAGTATTTTTTATATAAACCTGATATTTTCTGGTTTGGCAAACACCATCCTGGCTCTCTATCATCGCTTGTTGCCTTTCAAATTTTAACATTTCCACATTCATTTAACATTTAGGATTTACGCAGGCATTCTAACTTGACAATGCCGAAGGATGAGAACTAAGGAATCAGAATTAAATAACTTCCCCATTTCGGAAAAAATTTACCGCAGAGGCGCAGAGAGCGCAGAGAAGAGAAAATTTTGAATTATACTACGAAGAATAGAAACTAAACAGTTAGATGTTTGCAGAAAAAGCAAAGATTTTTATCACGAATAAGACGAATGGCCGAATGGCACGAATCGTTTTTATAAAAAATTTATATTCGTCTCATTCGCGATTAATACCTTTTTGGTTTCGGCTTGTCCGAGATAGGAAGAACAAGCAGAAGCAGAGACAATATTTTTCGTTATTCTTCTCTCTTCTCTGCGATCTCTGTGCCTCTGCGTGAATTCTTATGGGGAAGTTATTTAATTCTTATCGCTAAGCAGTGCTATGTTAATAGCATCTGCTTGAGTCTGCGGAAATACATGGGGAACTTATTTAAGCTCTGATTCCTAAAGTAGATTTTTTTGTTGTTTTAAAGAACTAATCCCTAAAATGAAAATTCCTAAAAGCAAAGAAAACAAAGAAATAGGCTCAGGAACGACTGTTTCCATATTGGTTTGGGAATGAGCCAAAACATCACTGCCACTGAGAGCTGTATTGAATAAAGCTACATCATCAATTAAGCCTATATGTGTAGTATGGTAGCCAGCATAACCCAGTGTCAGGTTATCGCTTGTAATTCCAGGAGTAGCAGAAAAAGCAATGCTTTGCTCCAGGTTACCATTTACATACAACTTCATTGTGCTACCATCATAAACTCCAGCAATATGGTACCATTGGTTCATAGAAATGCCTTTGGTTATGATAGCATCACCATAGACCCCACGAGGGGTATCGTAGATTTGGAAAAGAAAATAGTTGTAAACAGGATTGTACCAAAGCCCATAGTTCCGCTGGCTACTGCTTCCCTTGCCAACCACTCTAACCCAATCGCCAGGAGTACCAGTCATCATGAATTTGGCTTCCACACTAAAAGGCGCAAGCAGCCTTAAGCCAGAAGCATCGTTAATCACTACCTGGTCGCTGCCGTCAAAGTATAATGCTTTTCCATAAGTACTGGTTGTTTGGGTTGCTCCACCTAATCCCGATGAATTGTAGCCATGGCCAGTTATATCCTGAATACTACCGTTTTGTACTGTCATATCATAAGCAGCTACAGCATTTTGAAATGGTACTGCATGCAAAGTAAGAAGAGAGAAAGTAAATATAAATAAAAATAATTTTTTTCTCATATTTGTCCCCTTTAGGAATTAGAAAATATCAGAATTAATCAGAATGTAGAAGATTATGTAGTAGTCAAAATGATCCTGTGCAATTAGATTTTTGTAGAAAAAGCAAAAATTTTTATCGCGAATAAGACGAATGGTCGAATGCCACGAATAGTTTTTATAGAAATTTCATTCGCGTAATTTGTATATTTGTCTTATTCGTGATTAATACCTTTTTGTCTGAGATAGCATCTCTTGAA
>JABWCH010000114.1 GCA_013359215.1 Candidatus Brocadiia bacterium
CGAATATGCAAATTACGCGAATGAAATTTTTATAAAAACGATTCGTGCCATTCGTCTTATTCGTGATAAAAATCTTTGCTTTTTCGGCAAACTTCTTAGTTTCTCTCTGCGTTCTCCACATCTCTGCTGTGGAAAATCTTTACACTTTTGTACGAAATTTCGTTTGTAAGTGACTAATTAATAACAACATCAGCCGCGCTCTTTTCCAAAGCACTTTGGGCCAGGTAGTGCATGAAGGGCACAAGGTTGCTGTTGGGCTGGTCTGTACCGTCATAAAAAATATGGATCACAGGGACATTGCATTCTTCTCGGATTTTTTCTAACAAGGAAATCGAAACATTGCCAGCGCAGCAAAAAGAAGGGTTGATATGGACAACGCCTTGAATCGAATTAGAACGGGCTAGACAGATTGCTCTGGAAACTGTGATGGCTGTTTCACCCTGTATCTTGACCTGTATCCCAAGCTCATTGAGAGAGGAAAACATGCTCTCCCAGGATGGTTCTTGGATTTTAGGCAACAGATGGCTAATTGGGCCATAGTAGAATTGTTCGGAATTTTCCAGAATTTTATTGAAGATATAATATCCTGCCATTTGTGTAAAGTTCGATTCATTGCGATAGCGATCCAGCTCAATGCCGTAGTGGAAGTATTCGATGCTTGTGCTGAGAATTGCTTCGCCGCCTAGTTCTTCAATTTTACGGACTATATTCTGGTTAAAGGCATCGTTGTTCTTGACATAGACATCGCCTGTGATCAAAATTCTAGGGCGTACCTTTTTGTTGACAGGAATAGCGGAGAACATATCCACGATTTTTTGCCATGATGATCCCTGGCTTTTTTTATCAGCTATGGTCTTTTCCATGATAATCACTGCTTCTTCTATTTTTTTGTCTGTCTCGCCTTTGTTGACTTCATAGGGGCGAATGGCGCAGCCCAAACGTCTTAAAGAATCGGCAATGATCAAAGCATCCCATAGAACAAGATCCATTTTGAAGAGCAATCTTTTGAAAAGATTGAAAGAACTAGTATTGATGACTTTAATGGGCATTCCTGCCTTTTCGAGAGCAAGGGAAATCTTTACTGGGAACTGTGGGAAATTACAGGAAATATAGGATGTAGGCAAAAATAGTAGAGCTTTTTCTGGCTCAATCTGCTGCTTTTCGATGGCTCTGATGATTCCTCCAATGATCGCAGGGATAGCAAGGCATTCGCCCCCTAAGCTATGTCGGAAACCGCGCTCTATGGAAAGAGAAGATTCTTCCAATACAATGGCTTTGTATCCATAAGATTGGAATATAGATGCTACCAAGCGGGCAGCAATTTCATCCACATGAGGAATCAGAATGGTTTTATCCAGAGAAACATCTGTGGCTGTGAGATCAAAAGATGGCATGGAAACAGGAGTTTTTTTCCATCCCTTGAAAGAATCAATCGCAGCTTCTACTCTTGTCAGATAGCCAACATCAGAGCAATGCTCATCGAGTTGTATGATGAGATAGGGCTTTTTGAAATGATCCATCAAATGCTTGAAGTATGTCATGATAAAAGCATCAGGACTGCATCGGAAAGAAGTCAGGTATATGGGAAACAGGTTTTCGGATTCAGCAATGTATTTTGCCGCCCGATAGATTTTCTTTCCGTAATTCCAGTGTATATAATCAATCATGGGGTCTTTTTGTGTTTCATCGGGAATATCAAGCATATCGTAGTAAACAGTAGGGTATCCCAATTTTACGATTTTTTCGACAAGCGAGGCATTCATCACAGGATCAAAGGTATTGTAAGGTCTTCCAAGGATGACCAGACGGATGTCTTTCTCTGATTTTTTGGATAGCTCGTTCTTGCCTTTTTCCAGATTTTCTTTTTTCCAGGCCAGGTAATCTTCTTTAGCCTTTTGGTAAGACCAGACTACTTCATCTTGTGATATTTCAAAACTTTTCAACACAGCAAAAAGCTCTTTTGTGATTTCTTCTTCTGGCCGATCCATTTCCAAAAGAGGAGATACAAGCTTGTCTTGTTTTTCTTTAGGCAGACGTGCGCGTATGATTGCAGGCAGATGGCTTGTATAGTAGCAAAAGAAACAGGGCGTTCCCTCAGCAGAAAATGGCTCTGTGTGTTCCTGGTTTTCTTCTTTGTAAAAGATAGGGAAAAATACCATGTCTGCTTTTTGTTGCATAGCATCCCAAAGAAGCCCTTGCGCCGTAAGCAAAGGAGCACAGAACTCAGCCTGGGCAATTTGCTTGCCTTCTTCAAAGCTTTTCTGATCTGTCTTGATTATCTTTACATTAAAATTCAACCGAGTAAAAAAGCTTTTCCATAAAATCAAATATTCATAGATTACCAAAGCGCATGGAATGATTACTGTTCCTCTTTGTATTTTTTTTTCTTTGTAGCATTCCAAAAAGTTAAAATTTTCTGATTTTACGGGTATATAGCGTTTTTCTGCATATTCGCGGCCACACATCATTCCATAAGCTTCTTTGCCTTCTGGCGATTCG
This sequence comes from Candidatus Brocadiia bacterium, assembly GCA_013359215.1. Classification (GTDB taxonomy): domain Bacteria; phylum Planctomycetota; class Uabimicrobiia; order Uabimicrobiales; family JABWCH01; genus JABWCH01. Next base: position 2,500 of record JABWCH010000114.1, read on the forward strand.
ATGACGGTGAGGCGGCAATGGTTATTGCATAGATCGCAGAATTCTGTTGCCAGAGTAACAGGCGTGTCTACAAAAGAAAGCCCCTTGAAAGAAGAATGGCTTATATTTTTTTCTCGTAAAAATAAGCAGACTCCCAAAGCACCTGTAAGATGGGCAAAAGGAAATACTTTGATTTCTTTGCGCAAATATTGTTCAAACGCAGCAACCAATGCTTTGTTTCTAGCGGTTGCTCCTTGAAAAATCACATGATCTCCTAAGGATGCGCCAGCTACGACTTTATTCAGATAATTGTCTCTTACAGAGTAGATTACAGAAGCTGCAATGTCTTTTGTATCCCATCCCTGACGTATTAGACGATTGATGTCTCTTTCCATATATACAGTGCATCTCTCGGAAGTAATCGGAGCGATTCCCTGCATGGCAAGATCCGAAAAGTCTTTTAGCTCCACGTTCAGACGCTTACATTGTTCTTCGATGAAGCTTCCCGTACCAGCAGCGCAAACATAGTTCATAACTGCGTTGCTCACAGCACCATTTTCAATGCGCGTAAATTTAGCGTCTTGCCCTCCGATTTCAATGATGGTATCTACCTGAGGATAGAGAAACATAGCGGCTTTGGCATGAGCCGTGATTTCGTTCACTTCATAGTCAGCATGAAGAACATTCTTAATCAGCTTGCGTCCAGAGCCTGTTGTTCCCACGCCCAGAAATCGCAAGTCTTTTTTGTTTTTCTGGCAGTGATCCTGGATGCACTTGAGGATTGCCTTGACTGCATCTACAGGCTTTCCAGCAGTGCGAGTATAGAAACCAATCAAAATTTTGCCTTCAAGGGAAGTCAAAACGGCTTTTGTGCTTGTAGAACCAATGTCGATTCCCAAATATACATCGCTTTGGGCTATTTCTTCATAGATTGTAACTTCCGTATCGTTTTGTATTTCCGTAAGATAAGCTCTAAAATCAGGGTAATTGGAATTAAGAATCTGCAAGGCTGGCCTTGTATTTTCTTCTTTTTCTATCGTGCATTCTAAAAGATTGATTGTAGGAACTTCTTTTGCTTTTTTGGCATACAAAGCTGCGCCATAAGCACCCAATACACAGGATAATTCTGTCATAGCCATTTTTTCTATATGGGGAGTCAACGTTTGAACTATTCTGGGGTTGAGAGAAACACCGCCTGCAAAAACAGTCGTGCCTTTCAGCTTGTGGCCTTTCAGCAAAGATTCCCATAAGCCATCCACAAGGCTATCACAAAGCCCTGCTGCAATCGCTTCTACCTTAACCCCTTCTTGCTGTAAGTGTATGATATCGCTTTTGGCAAAAACCGCGCATCGAGTAGCTACTCTAGGCGGTGTTTCTTTATACTGCGTAGCACAATGAGAGAATGCAGCTATGTCCATCCCCAGACGGCTCGCTTGCTGTTCCAAAAAAGCACCTGTTCCTGATGCGCAAGAACTATTGGATCTGTAGTTTTGTAGCCTGCCGTTTTTTACATGGATTAAAGTATAGCTCTCCCCTCCAACATAAAGGATATTGCGGACATCGGGAAAAAGACTATAGGCACCATCAATCAGAGCAACAACTGGGTCAAGATGCAAAATATCAGAATGGGTCTTTATGTCTTTTCCTGTAATGCATATCTGGGCTTTTTCAACAGGCGTATCCTGAAATATTTTTTCCAAGCAACCTTGAACATCGCCTTTGTGAGGCAAGTGTTGTTTTCCTACTACTTCTCCTTCCTTAAGAAAAATAACACCAATGCTAACAGATCCTATATCAATTCCAATTTGCATAACACATTTTCTCCATAAAACATTTTTTGTAAAAAACTATTGCTTTAATAAAAGCATACCTTCTTTTAACGAAGAACAATAAGGAATATCGACTTTTTTAAGTTCCAGCATGGTCTTAATATTCTGGTTGGCATTATGAATCAAAATCTTTCCGTCCTTTTGCTTGACGTACTCAAGAATTTTGCGTAGCAAAGAAGGCCCTAGTCCACTTAAGGCTTGTACATTGCTGAAATCCAGAAGGATTTTATCAAAGCCGCCCTTGGCTAAAACGCCCAATTTACCTTCGAAATCTCTAAGCTCTGTATTCATAAGACCAAAAAGGAAAATAATGGCAGTCTGTAAGGGCAAGCGAAAAATTTCATAGGTAAATTCCACATTTTCCTTGCTGTTTTTGAGTTCATTTAAAACTTGATAGAATTTTCGTTCATATAAAGTATTTTCTGGATTTAAATAAAAAGCGGAAAGATAAGCACCAGCCGCCATGCTATTTTCTTTTATATCCAATGCTGCATTTCCCAATGCTTCCCATGAATGGGCGTTTTGTGGATTTTTTTTTATGTCTTCTAAATAGCCACGCAATTGTTCAGCAATCGACATTTTTTTCTCCTGCTAACCTTATTAGAACAATGTCATATTCGGGGCGGAAAACCTCCGATGGCTGGAGCAGATGCTATTATTATGCACTGCTCATCAAGCACAATTTTAAAATGTGACATTGCCAAGTTATTTTTTTCCTAATTTTTTGCACTGTAAAATATTGGCAAGAGCTTTAAAGGCTTCTTGCTCTACTTTCTCCAAGCTTCTTTTGCCTTCTGCATCTAACTCCATGCGCAGATAAATCCGAGTGCGATTTTGCCCCATATTGATGAAGGCAATTTCTATCTGCAAATGTTTGAATTTATCGCCTACCCAACTGCTTTTGCTTTTTTCCAAAAGGCATTTCCTGACCATCCAAAGATTGGTTTTCTGTAACCCTGGGTATGAAAGACTGTAAGAAACAATCTGCATCATTGGGCCTGAATCCACAGCAACTTTCTCATGGATTTCTTCAAGGCGAAAAAGTTCGCCAATGACCCAATGCGTAAACACCAGATGGTAGGTTGTCTTTTCGCCTTCTTGTGCTACTTTTTCTTTTCTTTTGTAATGGTCATCTTCTATTTTAGAAGTATTTTCTCTATAAGCCAGATAATACTCTTCATAGTCACCAGGCGCATCCACTAAACCATAAACACAAAAGGGCGCAGATGTATTGGCAAAAGAAGGCCAGGGATACACAAAAATTTTTTCAGGAGCAATCGCATTTTGCGAAAAACAAAAAAAACAGCAAAAAAAAAGCAAAAATAAAATTTTTTTCATATCTGGTTTTTCAGACCTCAAAAGAAACAAACACCGATTTGCCCATAACGCTGTCAACTTAGAGCCTATCCAAAAAAAATTTAGGCGAAAATTTTGAGGCACTCGGAGAGCAAGGAGAAAGTTACAAAATTGCCGCAAGTGTAGCCGTAGCTACTCTGAGGACAATTTTGTAACTTGCGACGAAGCTATCCGAGATGCATCGAAATTTGCAGCCAAAAGGATTTTTCGGATAGGGTCTTAAGGACATCGGACTGCCCTAGACCTAAACCTCGCTTACACACGTAGACTACCTCAGGCAATAGAGATTGTAACCACTCTATACCGATAAATCAAAAGAAATTTTAACAGCTTACCGAAGAGCCAATCTATGGATGAATATAAATTCCTTCCAGATTGATGATAAGGGATTTAGAGGAAGATGCAGAATCAACAGTGCCTGTTATGGTGACTTGAGAGAGCTCTTTGAGTCCTTGCCATCCTTTGAAAGGGTGGTTATGGATTTTTCCTGTTTCTGGGGATTTATACTGAACCAAGGCTATAGAATTAAGAACTTTCTCCTTAGGCTCGCAGCAATAGTCCCAGGGAGTAGGACATCCAGTCTCGCCTTCATGCTTTTTAAAACAGTTTATGATGGAATCTGGGTCAGCAAGAAAAAATGTGGAAAAAGTCGTACCAAACGTATCGTTTTTGCGTCCGCCAATTTCTCCAGATATGACTATTTTCGCGCCTGGTTGGACAGAAGCGCGTGCCTGAATAATGCTAATAGAACCATCAGGCTTTGATTTCAACAAAATACTAGAAGGTATAGAGGAAGTGGGCGCAGCCAGTGTCTCGGTAGCTTGTTTTTGGTCGCAGCCCATAAAAATAAATATAGATACAAGAATTAAAATAGATAGCATTCGATTTTTCATATTTTGCTCTTTTCTAAGAATAAAAAACTGTCAAGTGGATCGCAAACTGGAAACAATGGTAGGCTTCAGGCAGCCCCAGGCTGGCATAATGATTCCAGCGACCGCCATGATTCCTGCGGAAAGGAATCCAAGTGTAAGGGTATGGTTGTCAAAGACCATATTAAAAACTCCTGTGGAGAAAGAGACATGTATAGACGGCAGCCAGACACTAGCTAGAGAGAGAGAGATAAATGCTCCCATCAGGTTAATCATTGAAGATTCGACAAGAAGGCTAAAAATCAAGGAGAATCTACTACAACCTATAACTTGCAGTGCTGCCATTTCACGCCGCCGCACGATGATCGCAGCGTATGCAGTGTTGATACCACCAAAGACAGCAGCAATAGAAATCAGCAATGCTGTTAGCCATACCCCTATCCTGATAGGTTGATAGAAGTTCGATAGTGAAGCGTAGTAATCTTGCTCCCGCATAGCGGATAGCTCTAAATCTAATCTTTGCATACAAAAGAGACTGATAGCCTCGAAATCATGGGGTCTGGATAAGGAAATAGCAGCACAAGAAACTGTCTCTCGTTTGGATGCTGTAAGCAGGTCGTTGATGTCCATCCAGAATTCTGCTTCCATCATAGTGCCTTCTCCCTGAAATTGCCCAACAATACGATAGCTTATCCCTTCAAAAAGGATGGATTTCCCTATGGCTAAATCGGAATCCTTTACGCCTATATGGCGGGCGACCTGGCGACCGACCATGACTTCAGAAGAACCAGGAAAGCGGCCTTCTGTAATTATAACATTACGATGGACATTGAGTGCATTCCATGTAACACCACGATAAAGAGCAGGCCGATTTTTCTTAGGTTCATCAGGGAGTGCGACCGTGCCCATGTAGTAAACCTCAGAAGAGACTGCTGGTTTGTCTAGGATTCGCTTGATTTCGCGGACACTTGAGGCTAAGATATCAGGGGCAATCCTGGCAATCTCACTACGCTGGATGCTTTCTTCACTTCCTGCTCCCAATACAATCACATTGTTTGGGTCACCTGTGACAGAAAGACAGGCTGTAATTCCTCGGTTGAACGCCGAAGCACTAACAATAAGGAAGACAACGATGGTAGATCCCAGCACCATTTGCAGTGTTTTCCAGGGAAACCGCCCCAAGTTACGTAAGGAATAAAATAAAGGTAACATCTTTATTACTCCGCTCTAAGATTATCGACTATATTTTGATGGGTTACACACCACGTTGGTATCAATCCAGCCAGGAAACCTAGCAATATGGATGTGACAAGTCCAACCACCAGAATTGCTGGCTCAACAGTGAAAACAACACTGAGAGCGTCCGTGCTTAAGCTAAAATTGCCGAAATAGACCAGAGATGCAGAGCCTAAAAGCCCCATGAGTCCGCCGAGCATGCCAAGAATCATGCCTTCCAATACAACCATCCATAAAAGATGTGCATTGCCATATCCTAATGTTTGCAACACAGCGTATTCACGCACACGCCCACGGATGGACAAAAGAATCGTGTTGGAAACGAGAGCAAAAACAGTTATCAGTGCTGCCCATCCAACATGCCGTCCACTATGGATCAAAAGGGTAACTTCTTCGATTGCCTGAGCTATGAAGGCTTTTTCTGGGCGGGTTGAAGTAGGATCCTGGTCATATCGGAATGTATCATCAATAGCATGGGCAATGGTTTCCATTTGATCTGGCCTATCTACCAGGACGTTAAACTGCGTTACAATCCCCAGGCCAACGCGAGAAGCTTGTTGCAGGTAATCCAGGTGGAGATAGCCAACATTCAAGTTTTGCAAATTGTCCGACTCTATGATACCAGCTACACTGACTGTGATGCCAGCAGCGTCTAGCTTATCTCCGACTTTGATGCGCCGACGTTCAGCAAGGATACGCCCAACCAGAGCAGCATCGCTTCTCTGCTTCCAGGATTCTATAGAACCAGACAGAAGTGTAAAATTTTTTTGGAAGCTATCCATCTTCCCCTTAGGGATACCTCTGAAAGTGACTACATCCAGGCTCGTAGCGCAATTATTGACAACAATTTGTATAGGATAAACTTCACGGACTCCTGGGATTTTAGCGATTTTATGTTCATAGCTTTGTGGTAGTCGGCTGGCAAACGGGCAAAATCGATTTTGTCTGTAGACTACGAGAGTTGCGTCTTCTGCGGATATCTCTGTAGATCGGCGGAGGCTATTCTGCATGATTTCTATGGTTACGAACAGGAACATACCTGCCATAACTCCAAGCAAAGTCAGCATGCTGCGCACAGGATGTCGGCGCAGTTGAACGAATGTCAATGATAGAAGATTCCATATCCACATAGTTTGTGTTCCTTTGCTTTATGTTATAATGGAGAGGATTCAATCAGTTTGCCTTTTTCCAGATGTAAAGTAAAATCAGCATAGCTGGCTGCCTTGACATCATGGGTAACCATCACAATCGTCTTATGTAAATCATGTCCAAGTTGTCTCAACAGGCTTAGAATATTTTGTGCAGAGGCAGCATCAAGATCGCCTGTTGGTTCATCGGCAACCAGAATCATAGGATCAGTAACTAGTGCGCGGGCAATGGCTACACGTTGCTCCTGACCGCCAGAAAGCTGACGCGGGAAATGAGACATTCGATCTCCTAAGCCTACTAAATCCAAGACAGTCAATACTCTTCGCTCTCGTTCACTTCTGGACATTTTTTGGATGAGCAAAGGCAGCTCTACATTTTCATAAGCAGTCAGGACAGGAATCAGATGATAAAGCTGAAAAATATAGCCTATGCTTTTTCCTCGCCACCGTGTCAACTGGGAACGAGACATACGGCTAATTTCCTGATTGTTTATGGTAATAGTGCCAGAGGTTGGAGAATCAATACCAGCGATGATATTCAGTAGAGTAGTTTTTCCAGAACCAGAAGGCCCCATGAGTGCGAGGAATCGTCCTTCCTCTAAATCCAGATCAAGATTTTCCAGGGGAGTCACCACGGTATCGCCTTTATAATAGGATTTTGTCAGATTTCGGCATGAAATGATGATAGGGGAAGATTGTGGCTTCATTGCTGTTCTCCTTGATAGTGTTTTACGGATACACGCGATCCTGGCAATAGAATAGACTGATTCGAACAAATGACCCATTCTCCAGGATTGACTCCTTCTCGAATTTCTCGCCAGCCTTGAGATTGTCCGTTGCCAAGTGTAACGGTTCTTTTCTCTGCTGTTAAGCCATCTCTGGATACTACCCAGATTTCTGTCTGTTTGTTTATAGTTTTAACTAATGCATTCTCAGGAACATACGCATGGATCATGCTCTCTGTAGATTTTGCATGGGAAACTTCTGCTTTTTTTACCAAGGGCATGAATTCGACTCTCGCCAGCATTTCAGGGCGCAAGCGCCAATGCGGATCAGCCAATTTGACCTTTGTCTGGAGCGTATTTTTAGCAAGGTCTGCCTGCCCTACAATGGAGGTCACAATACCCGCAAACTTCACGCCAGGCAAAATATCCGTCAATACCTGGCATGGCATACCAATTTCCAAGCCTCCTGCATCTGCCAGAGCCACATCTACTCGTACCTGAAGCCGTTTGGGGTCGTAAAGATCAGCGATAGTCGCAGAGTCCATATTGTCGCCTGACAACATCACTTTCTGACCAACCCTTACGTAAACTTTTTGGATGATTCCTTCTATAGGAGATCGAATGACAGTACGTTCCAAATCCAGGCGTATCTTAGACAGACTGGCTTTTTTGCTCTCGATTTTCTGTCTCAGCGCGTTCTCTTCCTCTTTGATTACTAGAACAGAGGCTTCCCTCAAATCCAGCTCAGAGACTACTTCCTGGATAACTTTGCGTTGCCTTTCCACATTTAGGCGAGCATCTTCTTTTTGAAGCAAAGATTCCACGGATTTTTGCATGATATCGGATATGCGTTGCAGTCTTATTAGCTCGGCTTCCGCTGTTGCCTGTTTTTTATGAATCAGGATAGCCTCTTTGCTTGCTACTTTTATACGCTCGGAAATAACTTTCAACTCGCTTTGCATAGCTGCCAGGTCGGCTTCTGCTTCTGAAATGGCAAGTTTTAGATTTTTGTCGTCCAAAGTTGCCAATACATCACCGCGTAGAACGATCTGCCCATTCAGTACCATTACCTCAGAAACCAATCCTTCTACAAACGATGCTGTCTTAATCATATAAGGCTCAGGCTCAATCCACCCAGATGCCTGGAACAATACTTTTTCTGGTGATGAAGACTGAAAATCTTGCAAAGAAACTTTTGCTGCAACAGCCCGTTGGACAACTACCTCTACGGATGGGTATAGCCACTGGCGGTTTGTATAGAGAAAAAGCCCTGAGAACCCCATCAACAGAAAAATCAATATCCAATATACCTTTGTATTTCCAGCAGGTGGAGCTAGATGCCTTTCATTAGAAGAAAACTTTAAGTTTTTTAGCTTTTCAAGATTGTTCAATGTGTAGTGCCCTCCTGTATCAAAATTTTTTTTATCTGACTCTTTGTGATGGATCTTCCTTTTTTAAAGTTGTAGATAGCATTGCCAAGATAATTACGGACGATGCTTATTTATGTTTGAAAATTTAGAGAAACAACTTCTCCTCTAAAAATATAAAAGCAAAAGCGGATAAATGCAAATTTTACCAAGATCTTTCATTATCCGCTTTTTATTAGGATTACCTAGTGTTTTTTATGCGCTTTTTCATAAAAAAGCGTGGCTTTGGGATGGTCGCCCTGTTTTTTATAAAAAAGATAGAAAAGATATAGAGTTTTATAATTTTCTGGATTGCATTGTTCAAGGCATTTTTTTGCCTGTGGAAAATCTTTTTGTTCTATGTAAAGAAAGGCCAGCTTTTGGTGAATATCTTGCTTTTCTTTGGCAAAGCTTAGTACCTTTGAGTAAAGGGCAATGGCTTGCCCGTATTTTTTTTGTAAAGAAAAGATTGCTGCGGTCTTTTCTATGACTTCCTGGTGTCTTGGGGAGAATCGGTTTTGTCTTTGGCAGGCTTTTTCATAATAAGACAGGGCAAGGGTATGCTGATTTTGTTCTGAGAGTATATCCGCCAGCAAAATTAGGCTTTCTTGATGATAGGGATAAATATTAAGTGCTTTTTGCAGATGTTGCTTTGTTTTTTCGGGCTGGTTGAGCTGCTGGTATAGAAGTGCTTTGTTGTATTCTATAATGAGGAGATTTTGCCTGTTGGGTTTGAGTTCCAGGGCTTTTTCCAAAAGAGGGAGAACTTTTTCGTATTGTTTTTCTCGTATGGACTGCGAAGCAAGATAAATATAGGCTCTGTAGCTTTGAGGTGTTGTCTGTAATGTTTTTTGCCAAAGCACAAGATTGTCTTTCCAGTCAAAGCATCTTTGGAATGTGAGAAAGGCCATGCTGCAAAGAAACAGAAAAACAATGGATTTGGAGCGAATATGCCTGAAGAGAAAAATCCAGACAAAGCAAACAGCAGGATAGGCTGAATACAGAAATCTTTCAGCAAAGGCAATTTGCAATGGCATAATATGCAAGACTGTAATTAAATTTAAAAAAAAGAAAAAAAGGGGGAAAAAAAATAGATAGTTTTTATATTTTAAGAAACTTCTGATTGCGAAAAAGAAAACAAAAGGCAAAAAAAAGCCTGCCCAATGGAAATCTACAGCTTGCCATGGATAGTCTATGCTCATGGGAAAGGGAATGAAGGCAAAAAGTATGTAATGCCAGAAAATTTTGCTTGCATTAAAATAGGTTTCTCCAGGAGGGAAAAAGGGATCTACCTCATGGACTCCCCATGTTCCTAGTGCATTGTATCTTAATATTAGATAGATTCCGCAAGAAAGGGATTGCAAACCAATAGCAAGGAATGCTCTTTTGGCTTGGGATATTTCTGGCTTATCGCAAAGGAAAACGAGTAAGGATAGAGCAGGAAGAACTAGGGAGCTTTCTTTGCTCAGGCAGCCAGCTAACGCGCATAGAGTAGAAAAGAAAAGGGATCGCTTCAAATGGGCATGACCTTTGTATACATTTTGAAAGCAGACCAAGGCACAGAGAGTAAAGATAGCACTGAGCATCTGGCTGCGGTTGTAAATTCCCAAGACAGCTTCAGAATGCCCTGGATAAACAGCAAATAGCGTCGAGAATAAAAGGCATTCCTTATATTGAAAAAAAATACGAGCAAAGAGAAAAATAAGGCATACGCTGGCTGAGGCAAAAAGCAGATTGCTGATATGATAGCCAAGAGGATTGCTTCCTGATATGTTATAGTCTATAAGAAAGCTCAGGAATGTAACAGGACGGTAGTAATTCATCACTCTACAGCGCACAGGCTCTGTTAAAAGATAGTGTATATCCTCGATTTTTCGAGGATAAGATGCCGTAAAGATAATCGCATCGTCCAGACAAAAAGAAGAAAAAAGGCTTGGGAAATAAACAACAAACGTGATGAAAACCAGAATACAAAAAGCAAAGAGTAAAGGATATTCGGATATAAAGGATTTGAACTTGCAATTCATAGTGCTTATTCTTATCTTAGGTAAGGGCAAATCTTTGCCGTTTTTATTATAATCAATTGCGACTTGACCATCGCTTGCGCCTAAAAGTATTAAATTTCCAAGGGTAACAGGAGAGCTGTAAATTGGGCTGACTAGCTGTGTTTGCATGATTTCTTTTCCTGTTTTAGCATTGTAAGCATAGAATTCTCCTGCAAGTGTGGCGATGTATAGAATTCCTTTATGATAGAGTGGGCTACCTGGGGATTTTCCTGATAAATGTTTTTCCCAAAGAGGCTGTCCTGTGGCTGCTTCTATGGCATAGAGATAGCGTTGTTCTGTGCTAAAGAATAGCATGTTTTCATGGAGAATCGGCATGTTCCGTAGCGCGCCTTTTGTCTTGTATTTCCAGGATAGCTTTTTGCTTTCCAGGGAGATTTTATATAAAAACTGGTCGTCTGATCCAAAATAGAGGTGATTTTCGTGCAGCAGAAAATCGCTGCGGATAGGCCCTTGGGTTTCGAAAGACCAGACTTTTTCCAGATAAGGGAAAGGGCTGGCTTTGGTAAGGGCTAGTTGGTAGAGAATCCCATTGTCCGAGCCTGCAAATACAGAATTTTGGGAAAAAGCAAGGCCAGAAAGGAAGGGCTTTCCGCGAAATTCGGAAAATTCCAGATAGGTTTTCTTTCCGCTTTGTGCAGAAAAAGCAAAAACTCCTGTTTCTGTGCCTGCGAATATATTGTTGCTGGCATAGAGGAATTTTCCTATCTCTCCTTGGGCTGGTATATCGGCCTGCCAGGTTTGTGGCATGCCTGTGACCGCGTCCAGGAGGTGCAAAGCATTTTTCTTGCCTTCAACCAAGATGCGTCCCTGTTCTTCTGGTATATAAACAAGAGAACGGCTTTCTGTTTTGGAAGAAGAAAAAATTCTATAGCAAAGCTTATCTTCAGAAGAAAGGTAAACTTCGTGCAGGTTGCCTTCTTGTGTGGGAAATAAAAGGCGACCCTCTGGTGTTTTTAAGGGGGATGCTGTTATGCAAGGTGCTATTTGCTTTTGCCATAAAGGGGTAATGCCTTGCTTGTCTGAATTAACGCATGTCAGCCAATAGTGGTTGTTTTCGCCTTTTCTTGCCCAGAAAAGCAAATTACCATTTCTTTGGAGAGGCTGATAGGTTTCCATTTGCTTTTCGCTCTTGTCTCTGTAGTTTTGTACTTTGACAGGCGGCTTTACAGAGCTTTCCATATCCTGAAAAGCGTAGATTCCTAAGTCTCCTTGGGCAACGATAAGGTTGCGCAGGAAGTTAGAGAACAGAACAAAGCCATTTTTCTTGCTTTCTAATGCAACGCCACCTTCGGGGCCTAATGGAAAGAAGACTTCCTGATAGTTTGTTGCATGGATGCCATAGCAGCCTAAATGCGTATCGGTAAGAACCGCAAGAATGCCACCAGCAAGAGAGGGAAGGTTCTGGATTGTGCCTGGCAAGGAAGTTTCTTTCACAAAACTGGCTTGCATTTGCGAATCTTTTTCTTCCACAAGATAAAAATGGATATGGGAAACTTCCTTTTGTGAAGTAGTCGCAACCAGATATGGGCCTACGCATATCAACTCTGTTGCTATGCCTTTTGGTGTAGGGATAGTGAACAAGAGCTTTCCTGTGTTCATGGAGTAGGCGTAGATCTTTTCTGTGCAAGGCAAATACATCAGTTGCTTTTTTTTGTCGAAAGAAGGAGCAAATAAGGCAATCTCTCCGCTTAGATAAGCACCTTCCAGTAAACCTGTAGCTACATCCAGGCGATAGCAGTAACGATCCAGGCAAGCCAGATATACTTTGTCTTTATAAAGGACGGGTCTTGTTGCAATAAGACCTGGAAGCTTGGTTTCCCAAAGCTTTTCTCCTGTCTGGCTTTGGATCATGCACAGAGAATTGTCTCCAGGAATTACAACCAGAATTCTTTCCACAAGGTTCATATTGAAGTATTCACGATTGCCATACAAGAAAACAGGGGCAAAACCGCTTTCTCCACCAAGGTAGCTAACCCAGGCTATTTTTCCATCCCTGGCATGAAGAGCATAGAGATGCCCTGCTGCTATGGTAAAAAAATATCCTGTGGCTTCAGGAATTTCATATCCTATTTCTTCTCCTGACAATGCCATACGCATGATATTCTTCTGGGATGAAGGCAAAGCAACAAAAGAAAAGGCAGAAGGCAAAGATTCTTTGGGGGAATAGCAATATTGAGAAAGGGAGTTTTTTTCTTGTGCTTTTTGGAGATCTTGGCTGAAAATGGTGACTTTTTCTAAGAATGCCGATTCAGAAGCATTTGCCTGTAGCCATTGCAAAAGATTGGCCGCCAGATCCAGATCTTCTCGCTGCAAAGCATTTTTAAAATTCTGCTCTTCTTTTAGCCAAAGATCTTTTGCGTTTCTTTCTGAGACTTGCTTTTCCACTTCCTGGAGAAAAGTCTGTATGGGAATAACCTTTTGTCCTTTTTTTTGGAGATTCAATGCTTCTATCAGCAAATCTTTGGCTTCAGAAAGCCTGTCTTGTCGGAAATAAATGTCCGCACGTTTCATCAAAAGTTCTTGCAGGGTTTCCGTAACCTTGAGAGTATTTTTGCTCAAAGGGTATTTTTTTCTAAATTCTACGCATTTTTCTTCGCTTTCCTGGTATTTCTTATTTTCTAAGAGATGCTGGATTTCAGAAACCAGTTTGGCTTCTTTGTCTTCAGAATAGTAGAAAAAGAAAAAAAACAAGGCAACAAAAATACCTGTCAGAACAAAAGCGATTTTTAGAGGAGAGATAGGCGCAGGGCTTTCCTCGTATGAAACAACAGAAAAGTCTCCAGTTTTTTCCAGCTCATCCCAGGCATCTTCTTCCTGTTCCTCAGAAGAAGAGGCAACAGGCGGAATCTCCTCTGCTGAGGAAACAGGGGGAATTTCTTGCTGTGCAACAGAGAGTGCTGAAGGCGGAATCTCTAAAAGCCCTGGCGGCGATTCTTTCTCTTCGGAATCCTTTTTCACCTCTGGCTCTTTGCTTAAAAGCCAGCTTATGCTTTTTGTTGCGAGAGTCTTGCTTGCCTGGATAAAAGTGGATGTAGAATATTTCGTACCTACGATTCCTTGTAGATGCTTTTCTCGCCAATGCAAGGCATGGCTGTCTTCTTTGTGGAGATACAAAAGCGCGGCTTCATAGAGTTCCTTCTTTTTCGGATCTTCCAGTTTATTCCAATCTTTTGCTATTTGAGCTTTAGAAGCAGGGGAAAGCTTTCCTTTCTTTTCTAGCAGATCCTCTAAGGCCAAGACCTTTCTTTTCAGTAAATAGATAGATCTCTGTGTAATCATGACCCTGTCCAGATCAGATTCCCCTAATTTTTTTTGAACAATCGCCACCTGGCAGAAAAGAATGCCTTGCAGTCTTTTTTTTAGAAATTCCACAAAAAAAAGCAACTGATCCATTTTGGGCTTAGGCAAAATGGCTTTGTATAGCAAAACTTCTTCTAAATTTTTTATAACCTTATTTTGTTTCAATTTTTCCTGTATTTTAAGAATATCCTGGACTTTATTTTTGCTTAGATATCCATGCCTTACAAGGAAATCTGCCAAAAGGGAGTCTGACAAGGAAAATGAATTAAAATCCATATTTTTTTTACCTTTTATAAAAAAAATTGCATTTAGCGATGAGAATTAAATAACTTCCCCATTTTTAACCGAATATAAAGAAAATAGTTATGATATTTTATACTTTATAAAGCTTATTTTATAATAGATACAGGCTAAGCAGTGCTATGTTAATAGCATCTGCTTGAGTCTGCGGAAGTAAATGGGGAAGTTATTTAATTCTCGTTTCTTAGGTTTAGGTTGATTCTCGTGCAATATGTTCAGAATCAACATCTTGGCGGTTTATTTATCCTAAAAAATTCCATATCCACTTGAATCAGGCTCTTCCAATTTTCCTTTTTTGCATCAGCAGAATATCTTACCATAGCATGGGTTCTGGGCAGCAGAAGATCGCATTGTCGGACAATGTCCAAAGAAAAAAGCTGCTTTCCATCCAGCTTGCCAGGCAGAGAAACAACCATTTTCTGTCCAGGTTCTAACAATTTTTCCAGAGAGCAAGTTTCGTTTTCTTTTTGGAGGCTTTTTAAAAAGATTCCACAGGAAGAAAGGCTGAGAATTTCCAGATCTTTTCCCTTGAGAATTTGTAGTTGCAGAGGAATATCATCTCTTTTTGCATGAATGGGATAGGGATGCTTAGAATCTACTTCGTATGCAAAATTTTCCAGCAAAGGAACGTGCAATAGCAAGAGAAATTCCATGCTATATTCCTTGAAGATTCCGCAAATTTCCTCTACCTTATTGTCTTTTGTGATCTCTACAACCACCTTGCGCCCAATATAATTTTCCAAAATAGGGTCATAGTTGTTTCCTACATAGCCAAGAATGTCTGCCCCTATGCTGGATATTTGTTTTTCCTGATCTTTTAAAAGAAGAAGAGAAGGCGAACGCTTCTGTGCCTGTCCCAAAATCATAGAAATCGTTTGTGTAAAAGCATCACGGAAAGAGCCTAGAAGGTTGCGAAAATACCGAGAGAACCTTCTGGAAAGCCCTGGATTGCATGTTATCTTGATCTGCTTTTCTCTTTTGCGCTGGCTTTTTTCATGGAGATTGTCCTGATACCTCACAATCCAAAAAAGGCCAGGGAATTCATTCTTATATACAATATGGCTATAGCGGGAAAAAGAACCTGTATTTCCTTTAGGCTTATCAAAAAGCAGTTCTATTCCAGTGGAATGAATACAAAAATTGCCTGAAATCCAATTTATGGTTTTATTTGCCATAGTTACTTTGTCATTGGCAAAAGCCTGCATGCATTTGTCCACGGCTCTTGCTTTGCAAATAAAGCCAATAAAGGCACTGACAAAAATCAATGCTATGGAAATGCCAAAAGCGTTTTCCCAAACAACAGAAAAAAATACAGCCATACTCTCTAGCAAAGATTGTATAAAAGGGCTTTCAATCTCCTTAATATTGCATCCAATGCAAAAGAAAGCAAGCATAGAGAATTTTATCCCACGCATTTTAAGCTCCTAGTAAAAAACTATTGTCTTTGAGGCAAATGGCGATAGAAGACTGTTTGAAAAGAAAATTCTTGTTTTTTGTCGTATCGCTTATAGTATATCCGCAAATCCACCCAAAGAGCGTTGTTTCCTATGTCTTTAAACAAAACATCGTAAGTATAATCAGGAAAATTCTTGCACTTTATGCCCTCAATATTTTTGATTTCCAGACCATAAAGAACATCCACGCCCTTAAGTTCAGCCAGAATGGACTGCGCCATAGAGGCGATTTTTTGCTCTTCTATGGCATCTCTATGGAGATCCAGTGCAAAAACAAAAAGAGATAAAACACTTACGCTTCCTAATAAAAAAATTACCATAGCAAGAAGAATTTCCAATAAAGTAAATCCCTTGCTCTGACAAAATCGATAGCACATAGCATTCCTCTTTGTAACATACAACTAGCTCACTCCTACATGAGCGCGAGCTTGGCCGTAGGGGAAACATTGGATAAAATTTTATTCCAGAATAGCCAGACCACCTAGCGATGTTTCTTTATAAATATGAGGAAGGTCATGGCCTGTCTGTTTCATAGCACAAACTACCTGATCAAAAGAAATACGATGATGACCATCCGAGAGAATAGCAAAAGTGCAGCAATCAAGGGCACGGCCAGCAGCCAGAGGATTCCGTTCAATACAAGGAATCTGAACCAGACCGCCTATAGGATCGCAGGTCAGACCCAGATGGTGTTCGATTCCCATTTCAGCAGCATATTCAATTTGGGCAGGGGTTGCTCCAAAAAGTTGAGCAGCCGCAGCAGAAGCCATGGCACAGGCAGTCCCGATTTCTCCCTGGCAGCCGACATCAGCACCAGCAATAGAGGCATTCCTTTTGACCAGGTTTCCAATCAAAGCAGCGGTTGCCAATGACTTCAAGATCTTTTTTTCTGTAAATTCATTATACTTATGCAGCAGATAAAGAACCGATGGCAGCACTCCCGATGAACCGCAAGTGGGTGCTGTAACGATTTTTCCTCCTCCTGCATTTTCTTCTGCTACTCCCAAGGCAAAAGCATAAAGCATGCTGCGCCTCTTCAATGCGCCCCGAAAGCCCTTTGCCTTGGCATAATAAGAAGCGGATTTTCGCCCAAGCTTCAGCGGCCCTGGCAAAACACCTTCCTCCTCTATACCTCTTTCTACTGCATCCTTCATCACTTTCCAAACTTCATAAAGATAATCCCAAATTTCTGGCTTTTCATATTCCTGGATATATTCCCAAAACTGCCGTCCATTGCTCTGACACCATCCCAGGATCGCCTTCATCGTGCCCAAGGGATAAATCGAATGCTTTTCCACAGACTCGTTTTCCTCTACAATCGTACCACCGCCTGTGCTATAGATTGTCTTAGTTCCCAATACGTCTTGCTTGTTGTCCAAGGCTTCTAATTTCAAAGCATTAGGATGAAAAGGCAGAAATGTTTTAGATTCCCAGACAAGCTCGACCGATATAGGATTCAAAGCCGCTAAAATAGCCTTGTCTGTAAGATGCCCTTTTCCCGTTGCTGCAAGGCTTCCATACAAGGTAACTCTGTACCCAGAAGCATCAGGATAAGCCATTCGAAATAGCTCTGCTGCTTTCTTTGGCCCCATAGTATGGCTACTAGAAGGCCCATAACCAATCTTGAAAATTTCCAGAATAGATTCCATACAAGGATTCCTTCAAAAGACCGCGTTTCTCTATACGATTGAATTGCCTCGTGTTTATTTATAACAAATAACAAGAAAGATTCAAGCTTTTAAAATAGGATTGATTCTATTTTGCCTTGTTTTTTTAGCCTGGAGGGATTTTTTGCGAAGTTTTTACCATAAAGTTTGTTACAATAAGTAACAAAAAAAAATTTTTTGCCTCTACATTTTTTTTAAAAAGCTAGTAGAATATAGATTGTTATATTTTTTTCCTTTTTGGCTTTTTTTTTGCACGAAAGATCAGGAAAAAATTATTTTTTTTCGATATAAATCTAAAGGAGACTTTGAATGCACAAGTATTTATTTGCTTTTTTTACCCTATTAGCCATAGCAAGCCTTAGCTATGCTGATGGTTGGGTACCTGTTAACCCAACAGGCGACGTGCCTGCCCCTGTTTTTGGTCATACCATGGTAGAGATGAATGGCGAGTTCTATTTGTTTGGTGGACAGACATTAGATGGAAGAGGTTTACTTAATACATTACACACTTGTAATGCTTCACAAAATAGTTGGAAAAAAGTAACACCGTTAAATGACCCACCAGAAGCCCGCCAGGGACATGCTGCTGTTGTATACGACAAGAAAATGTATGTTTTCTTTGGGCAGGGAAACGCTGGTGCTTTAAGCGATATCTGGGCTTATGACTATGTTCAGAACCGATGGGAAAAGCAAACCACCAGCAGCCAGTATGTTCCCCAAGCCAGACTCAACCATGCTGCTGTCACCTTAGGAGACAAGGTATACCTGCTAGGCGGAAAAACAGCATCAGGAAACCAATACTTCGAAGATCTGTGGGCATTCAACTTTGCTGACAAAACATGGGCTGTAGAAGGCTACTTCCCCAGTGGGCCTACCTTTGGTCATTCTATGGCTGCTGCTGGCACCAGAATATACATCTATGGTGGACAGAACACCAGTGGATTCAGCTCAGAAACCTGGTATTATGATATTGCCCAAAAGAGCTGGAGATACACTGCTCCTGGTACTTTCCCCCAGGCTCGCAGAAATTCTGTTACCGTACAGAACCTTGAAAATATGTGGGTGTATGGTGGTTTAAGCGAAACACGCGCCGAAGCCCAGAGAAAAGATATTTGGCAATACAATTTTGCCACCAATGTCTGGACACAAAAGGCCGATGGCCCTGTTGCGCAAAGCCAGTCTGCTGGAATTCTTCTGCCCCAGGCCAATGGACAGGATGTCAGCGTATTTGTTTTTGGTGGTGTCAGCCCCCAGGGCCCAGTCAACACAACCTGGCAATACTATTCCAGCCCAGAGCCTCCTGATCCTCCCCAACCTTCCAAAAAAGAAGTTCTCGCACAAATAGGAGCATTAGGAAAAGGCAAATTCGCCCTCTATCTTATGAGCTTTGATAAAGACCAGGCTAAGGTAAAGCTGGACATCCAATGGCTACAAGAAAAATCCAAACTCAAACTCTTTACTTTGCGCCTGCCCTTTATGATGAGAGGCGAAAATCCAGAACTCTGCGAACTCGAACAAAATTTGGAAAGCTTCCATCTGGGGTATCTCAAACACTTTGAAAGAGTAGACATTGAGCAAGAAAAACAACAAGGAAGACAAACCCTGACACATACCTTGGGTGTAAAACGCGGAACTCTTCTGGTCATGGTAGCCCACCAATTCTTTACACCAACAGCCAGAGACATCCAGTTCAAGGTAAGCGAATTCACAGACCTTCCTAAAAAAGTACAGTATGTTTTTTCCGTGGGTGATCCTGACAATAAGGGACTAGCACAAAATCACTTTGTACAATTCCCTGTTGTACCCACTCGTTGGCATTCTCACTATCCTAATGGAGCGAATGGCAAAGAAAACGTGGAAAGCAGCACCACCCTTTGGAAATGGAGCTATACAGAACAAAAATCCAAATTTTCCTTGCTGCCCTTTGCCTGGGTAAAGTTTGAACTTCCCTAGCATTGGCTAAAAGCAACCCCCTTTCTCAGGGGTTGCTTTTATAAACCCGCACCAGCCGAAAGCCCAAAACAGGGTTATCATGATCCATCAGCATTTCCCCTCGCGTACAAGAATAACATTCATCTAAATTAGAGCCAATATTTCCACCTCTATATATTCTCGTTTTATCCCACGCATACAAAGTTTCAAAGCTATACTCCCCTTTGGTTTCTGCAAACCAGGAATAGGAAAAAAAGCTGTTTTTGCATACTTCAACAGCATTTCCTGCCATATCGAAAAGATTCCAGGGGTTGGGGAGCTTTTGCCCTGCCTTTTGCAGAAGAAACGTCTCTATGTCCTTGCTAGAAGAAGTGTTTTCTTTATACCACATATAGGCATGAGGGCTTTCTTGTCCCCAGAAACCCAAAGAGGTTGTACCTGCCCGACAAGCATATTCCCACTGGACATCATCAGGCAAAGCATACTCTTTTCCTAGAAGAGGCAAAAACTCCACTTCCATGCGCTCACTGCAAATATAGGTAGCAGGTGCCTGATCATGGAGTAAAATGTGTTTTTCGGGCTTGTCCTGATTTTTGATCCAAGGTGTTGTGCCTGTTATAGATTGCCATTGTTTTTGTGTGATTTCAGACTCTCCTATCCAATAAGGCTCTGCTACAAGAACTTGCAAGACAGGGCCATCGCCTTCTTGAGAAAAAGGTCTTCCCATCAAGAACTGGCCTGGAGGGATCAAAACCATATTGAATTCTCCCTTTTTTTCTATAAAGGTCTTCTGGACAGGGCTTTGGATTTGCATAGCATAGTATTTTTGGTATAGAGAAGCATAGTGTGCCTGGGTTTTGGGGCTGACCCTTGTCCAATAAAGACTAGCCATATTGAAAATCCACTTTCCTTTGGCATAGAGCATAATTTCTTTGAGTACCAGGGGAGAAACATGGTGGGAAAGCTCTTTCTGCCATCCCGATTCTGCGTGGTATAGCAAAGATCCTATTTTGTAAAATTCTTCTTGGAGATCTTGCTCTTTTCCTTCTCTGGCTATAGACCAAAGAGACTGTTGCTTTTCTTCTACAGGCAAAAAAGGCAAAAGCAAAAAAAATCTTGCCTTTCTGTCTTCTAGCGGCTCATCGGGCAAAGGCATGCGAAAAGCAAGCTTTTGCACTTGTTTCTGGCACTGCTCTTCCCAAAACACATCCCATGCTTTTGCCTGGTGAAAAAATTTTTTTTGTGCTGCTTTCCAGGTTTCCCTGGCTTTGTCTGTCTTTTTTTGTTCTGCATAGCAAAGGCTTTGCAAGAGCAGAAGCTGTGGGTATTCTTGGGGAGAAACTTCGATTGCTTTTTGCAGATTTTGCTGGCATATATCGGGTTTTTCTAAAAGAAAATAGCAGCATGCTATCATCCAATAGCTTTGAAAGTCTTTTTTACTTTTTAGACCATTTTCGAAGCACTCTAATGCCTTATCCCATTTTTTCTGATGGAATAGAGTGCAGCCTTGTTTGTAGTGGAGGCTGAGCAGGTTTTTTTGGTTTTCTTCCCAAAGCCTTTGGGCATCCCATAGCTTTTGTAAAGCTAAAAGAGAAAGAACAAGGCAAAGGCTAATGAAGAAAAGCAAAGCACTGGCAAGAGGGTTGCGCCTGGCCCATAAAATAGTCTTTTGTATTGACCCACAAGGCTTTGCCTGGATAGGCTTCCCTTCCAAAAAATTTTCCAGATCCTGGGACAGGAGCATTGCGCTGCTATATCTGTGGGCAGGGTCTTTTGCAAGGCATTGTAGAACAATGGCCTGAATTTCTCTATGTATACGACTATTAAACTTTTGTAAAGGGACGGGCTGCTTATGAAAAATGTCTTTGAGTACCTGGAGGCTTGTTTTGCCTGAAAAAGGAGGATGGCCTGTAAAAAATTCATAGAATGTTGCTCCCAAAGAGTATACATCAGCCCTCGCATCGATCATGCCACCATTGGCTTGCTCTGGTGGCATATAAAGAAGAGTCCCTAAAATGTCCTTGCTTTGCGATAGCCCCTGGTTCTCCTGCAAAACCTTGGCAAGGCCAAAGTCCATGATTTTAGGCTCACCTTCTTTGGTAACAAGGATGTTTGCAGGCTTGATGTCTCTATGCACAATTCCCTGGCTATGAGCAAAGGAAAGTGCTTTAGCCAGCTTTAAAAAGAGAACAGCACCTTCTTGGATTTTTGCCTTGGTTTTGGGAACGGAATAACACAGGCTCTGGCCTTCTATGTATTCCATGGTAAAAAAAAGTTCTGGAGTATCTCCTGCTTCGTACAAGCATACAATGTTAGGGTGCTGCAAGTTTGCCAGAACGCGGACTTCTTGTAGAAATCGGGCTTTGTTTTTGGTTTGTTCTGTCTTTGCCAAGATTTTTAGTGCCACCTTTCGGCTGGTTTGGGTTTCTCTGGCAAGGTACACAATGCCCATGCCGCCGCGCCCTAATTCTTTTTCTAAGACAAAATGAGAAAAGGAATCTGTCTGGGGAATAAAGCCTGTAGATTGGGTCTTTTGCTCTAGCTCTATATCCAGGGATGGCAGATCAGGCAAAGGAAGGTTAGCAGGCAAAAGGGACTTTAGATCCAAGGAAAATTCTTGCGCACTCTGGTATCGATCCTGCTGCTTCTTTTCTAAAGCTTTTTGGCAAATTTTATGGAGGCTTGCAGGCACATCAGAAGGAAAAGCATCCAAAAGAAAAGGAATATGGGACGCAATTTCATATAGAATTTCTTTCTGGCTTTTTCCCTTGGGATGAAAGAGAATCTTGCCTGTAAGCATTTGGTATAGAATGCAACCCAAAGAATACACATCCGAGGCAGGCGAAATGTCTTTGCTTCCCAAAGCCTGTTCTGGGGACATATAGGCAAGGCTGCCTAAGATTTTGCCAGGCATGGTCAGACGTGCCTCGTCCAGGATTGTGGCTATGCCAAAGTCCATAATGATAGGAAGCCCTTTTTTTTGTATCAGGATATTCTGGGGCTTCAAGTCGCGATGGATGACTTTTTTTTGGTGGGCATAGTGCAAAATTTCAGCAATCAGCACAATAAGATACAAGGCTTTGGGATAAGGCAAGGGTTGGGAAAGAATATGGCTTAAGGGAATCCCTTCGACCAGGTCCATCACAAAGTAGGGCAAGCCATTTTCCATCCCAGAATCCTGTATGGACACAATGCAGGGATGGTGCAAAAGAGAGAGGATCTTTTGCTCCTGCTGGAATCTTGCTAAAGAAGAAGGGGATAGCAGGCTTTCTCCCAGGATTTGCTTGAGGGCATAGACCTGGCCTGTATTCTTGTCTTGGGCTTTGTATACAATGCCCATATTCCCTTGCCCTAGAAGGCCAAGAATAGAGTACTTTCCTATTTGTTTTGGTTGCATTGGTTTTTACTAAAAAAAGGTGTTAAAGGGTATTTTTTTTTATCAATCGAAAAGAAAGAATTGGAAAAACTTCGCCAATCTTTACACTATTTCTTCTACTAGAGTAGCATTGATTTTTAGGATCGCTAATATTTCCACCTCTATAAACAGCAAATTTTTTAGAATCTTTTAAACTTAAATTTTCAAAAAAAGTATTACTATTAATACTTTTTGATATTAAGCTATAACTGAAAATACTATTTTGACATAGCTCTGATGCATTGCCAAGCATATTATAAATTTGCCAATCATTCATAGGATAGTTTTCTATTATTTTCTCTTTTGCTTTTTTTAGAGTCGGATTATCTAAATCAAAAACATTTTCTTTATACCATATATATTGCGAGGGAGTTTCTTTGCCCCAATATCCTAAAGAGGTCGTTCCTGCCCTGCAAGCGTATTCCCATTCGATTTCATTAGGAAGCAAATATTCTGATTGTTTTATATTGCTGAGAAAATCGGCCTGAATATCTGCATAAGAAATATAGCTTACAGGAGCATCAGGGTGTTCTATGACATAGGGTTCTAGCTCCTGGGCATTGTTTCTCCAGGGTTTTGTTCCTACGATTGCCAACCATTGTTTTTGGGTTGTTTCGTATTTGCTGATCCAATAAGACTGAGTCATGATCACCTGCTGTTGGGGGCCATCGACTTCTTCTTCAAAAGGTTTGCCTATGAGAAATTGCCCTGGGGGAACGAGCATCATGATGAATTCGACTTCTTTGCCTGTTTTAGAGCTTTTTTCGCGGAATGTTTTTTCAATAGAGGTATGGATTTCCTGTGCATACTTTTCTTGATAGAGTTTGGCATACTGGCCTTGGGTTTTTGGCATTAGCCTTGTCCAATAAGGGCTTGCCATGTTCAGGATGCACTTTCCCTGGACATAGTACAGCATTTCCTTGAGTTCCAGGGCAGATACAACTGCAAAGAAATCTTTAGGCCATCCTGTGTCTATTTTGTTTAGCAAATATCCGATTTTATAGACTTCCTGGTGGAGCATGGTTTCGAAGTTGCTTTTGTATTTTGCTCTTGCATCTTCTTTTCTTAGAAGGCTTTGGGCTGTATTGTATTCTTCTTCTGGCAAAAGGAGCAAAAGAGAATAGTACCGCGCTTTTTTATCCATAAGCTCTTCTTCTGGCAAGGGCATGATAAAATCCATTCTTTCGTCTAAATTCATTGCACTCAGCTTAGAAAGGCAGTCTTCCCAGGATACTTTTCGGGAGAAAATCTTATCGCTTGCTTTTTGCCATGCTTCCTGCGCCTCTCGTATTTTTTTTTGCTCGGCATAGCAAAGGCTCTGGAGCAAAAAGAACTCTGCTCGCTCTTCCATGGCTATTGCTTCTTTTAGCTTTTTTTGGGCAAGATCAATTTGAGATGAAGCCAGATAGGAACAGGCCATCATCCAATGGCTAGACAAATCTTGTTTCTTTTGTTTGATAGCATCGCTAAAGCATTTTATGGCATCCTGGAATTGCTTTTGGTGAAACCAGGAACAGCCTTCTTTGTAATGTTTTGTAAGCAAATGCTTTTGGTTTTCCAGCAAATACTTTTGGTTTTCTTCGAGAAGAAAGTTTTTCTTACTGCTTTCTCCCCAGGCCCATACGGCAAGGAAAAAGCATAGAGTTATAGCAAGCATCAAAATAGAGGCGACTTTGTTTCTTTGCACCCACTTGGTGGTTTTTTCTATGAAGTTCGGGTCTTTTGCTTGTATGGGTTTGTTTGCCAGGAAAAGCTCCAGATCTTTGCAAAGGTTGCGCGTGCTGTAGTAGCGTCTTTCGACTTTTTTTTCCAGGCATTTCAAGCAAATAGTCTGCAAATCGTTGGGAATCTGGGGATTGAGTTCCCTGGGGGGAATGGGATCTTTTTCTGCAATCTGCAATAGAATCTGATAGACCGTGTTGCCATCATAGGGTGCACGGTTTGTAATCATTTCATAAAAAACAGCACCCAGAGCATAGATGTCGGTTCGTTTGTCTACTTTTTTTCCTCTGGCCTGTTCTGGAGACATATATTTGGGTGTTCCCATGATTTGCCCTACATGGGAAAAGCTTTGTGATACATCCAAATTTTTCGCCAGCCCAAAATCCATAACTTTTACTGTGCCATTGTTCAGGATCATGATATTCGCAGGCTTGATATCTCTATGGATGATTTTTTGCCGATGGGCATATTCTATGGCTTCGCATATCTGGCGAAAGATTTCTACGGTTTGCTGCATGCTCAGAAGCCCTTCCTTGATTAAAGTACTCAATGGCCTACCTTGCAGGTACTCCATGGCAATATAGGGCTTTGGTTGGTCTGAGCTTTCCAAGACACGGACAATGTTTGGATGATCCAGACTTGCATTGAGCTGGGCTTCCCGCAGAAACCGCTTTTTCCATTCTTCATTGGCACTTTCATCTCGTATGCACTTCAAGGCAACCAGCCTGTTGAGCTTTATATCTCTTGCCTTATAAACAATTCCCATGCCTCCTCTGCCTATGGTTTCTAAAATTTCATAGTTGCCAAACAGAGTATTGGCAGCCACAGGTCTATCAGGCATAACCCTTGTAACCTGGCGGGATTCCTTTTTGCCTTTAAGAGCATTTTCGATAGTGCTCCAGTTTTGCTGGTCCTGAGATAGCCAAAAATCCTCGCGGATCTTGCCCAATTGCAAAAAATGCTGTATTTCTTCTGTGGAATAAGGCCCATAAGAATTGCCTTGCTCCTGAGATTTGATATACCAGTTGGATTGCATACTATTTATCCTGTTTTAAGATTGCTTGCGTTGAGGTTTAGGTCATACGTATTAAGTTTAATAGCTTGGCTTACAATAGATTATGTTATCTACTCAAGGATAAGAAGACTTACACGGAGCGATCTCTTCAGATAAAACTCGAAACTCGCTTGCTGCGTTGAGTTTAATACAAGCTATTTTTTTTAAATACTTATAACTTAACACGCATGAGGTTTAGGTTTAGGTTTAGGTTGATTCTCATGCTGATACAACGATTTTTTATAATATCCGAAAGTCATGTATTATTTTTTTCTGCTCAGTTCCCTCTTTTCGTGTTCTTCGTGATTAAAATCTAAAGCTATATATTGATATAAACTATTAAAAATAAAGAAATTGCAATCTATATTTTCTCTCTTAGTTTTTTGTAAAAACTAGCCTATTGAACAATACATAAACTTCGGTCAAAAAAAAATTATTAGGTATGTATTCTTTATATGCTTTTTGTGTCCCTTTATATGTTTTTTATGCTTATCTTTGTACTCATCTATTATCCCTTTAGCATACAAACAAGTCAAATCTTTTTTCCCCTAAAAAATACAATTTGCCTCAATCAAGCATGTAGACTTTTTTATCAAAAAAATAGCTTGACATATTTTTTTAGCTTGGGATAATGGTATTAAGAGCCTATCCGAAAAATAATTTTAGGCGAAAATTTTGAGGCACTTGGAGAGCGAGAGAGAAAGTGACAAAATTGCAGCAAGTGTAGCCGTAGCTACTCTGAGGACAATTTTGTCACTTTCGACGAAGCTATCCGAGATTCATCGAAATTTGCAGCCAAAAGGATTTTTCGGATAGGCTCTAAGCAACACTGTTTCAAACTTTGTGGTATATATACTACAAAGCTTGCAAAAGCGTTGTCTATATTCATTATTTTTAAACCATTTCTAAGGTAGTTATACTTTGAATCAGAAAACTTTTTTTCTCTTCCTCCTGATGTTCTTGTCTTTGAGCTTGATTCCTGTTCAGGCAAACACATGGTCTTATTATATTAAAGACAGCTTTGAAGATAGCACATTCAATGGATCTCGTACGCCTGGGTCTATTTTTGAAATGTACGGGATGGCTATGAGACAGACTGGCGATACAGTATACTTTGCTTTTAATGTAAATATGCCTATCACAGGAACCACAGCAAATACTCATATTGCCTGGGGCGATTTTATTCTCAACTTTGGCAATCTCAATTCCTACAGTAACAATGGATCTGGTTTGTATGCCGTCCATTTTGCAGGAAGCAACAGCGATTCAGGAGTTAGCCAGAATGGTCTTTATGGATCTGTAACAACCAAATCTGTGTCAACCACGAACCAGGGATGGTCTAGCATCCAGAGCTACCTCAATACAGCAGGCTCTTATGCCAGCTTGGGTGGCGTATCTTACAGCAGTGGTTACTTTGATCTGAACGCGGCTGCGCCCACTTCCATCAACACAGGCAATTTGCTGACTTCTATCAACCTTTTAGATGCCAGCCAGCTTGCTACCCTGGGACTCAATTTTTCCAGCGGACTATCTATTCCTTCACAATCTCTGGGTGTTGAAACCTTTGGTTTCAGCTTCCTTCTCCAGCCAGGAATGACAGGAAATTTTGTTGCCCATCTTACTATGGAATGCTCCAATGATATGATGGCAATGACAGGAACTGTGCCAGAAGCAAACACAATAGCTTTATTTGCTTTGAGCATGGTCGTAGGATATTTTCTGAACAAAAGAAAATAATTTACCTCAAGATAGAGGTCATTATAGCTTATTTATAATGACCTCTATAGTCATTCTTTAGAAAGTTTTTTTTCTGCATCCTTAATGATCTTCTGTAAGTTATATTTATCTTTGCCTTCCAAATATCCAACCGCTTTTTTCCAGCAAAGTATAGCATTTTAAATTTGAAAATAAAAAAATTATAAAAAAATGGTCAGACACAACTGTAACCTATTCCTTATAAAAAAATGGAAAAAAATGGTCAGACACAACTGTAAATGAAAAAAATGGAAAAAAATGGTCAGACACAACTGTAACCTATTGTAAACTATTGCCTTATTATGAAAAAAATGGTCAGACACAACTGTAACCTATTGCCTTATAAAAAAATGGAAAAAAACCTATTGCCTTAAAAAAAATGGTCAGACACAACTGTAACCTATTGCCTTATAAAGAAAAAAAATGGTCAGACACAACTGTAAAAAAAAAATGAAAAAAAATGGAAAAAATGGAAAAAAAATGGTCAGACACAACTGTAACCTATTGCCTTATAAAATTTAATAATTTTTTATAAGGTGTTTAAGATATATTATGCTAGAGTAGAAAATACTCAGGTGCTTTTGATGAGCTATTTTGTTCAATGGAACATGTAGCTTTTCATCAAAAAGGGGAAAAAATTGGATAGCAAAAAGAAAAGTAAATGGCGGAAGTTTGCTATTATCGTTGGCTTGATAATGATAGTGGCTATTGTTTGGATTTATTTTGAATATAAATCTTTTTTTAGAGTTCCCGATAGTCGGCTGGCACTGGATCAGTATTATCCAGAAATGCCACCTGATGACAAACATCATTATATAGTTCTGCCAATAGATCACAACGATCCAAAAAAAGGCAAGTATAAAGGTTTTTATATACTCAGCCCTAAGTTTACCAAAGGTAAGGAAACCGTCTTCTTCTTAACCGATGGGCAAATGCAGCTTGTAGATACACAGCCTGACTTTGCTTTTTTTGAAAATATTCTTGGAGACATTTCTTATGTCCTCATCGGCGTGCGTGGGCATTCTCCAACGTATTTCCCTGAAGTCTATAATAAAGATGGTACTTTGAATTATAAGAATGCCATGAACCTTTATGGCTCAGACCAGCATGTGGAAGACATCGAATTCATACGTTTGGATTTGCAAGAAAAAGGCTATCTGCCATCTGATGGCAAAATCATGCTTTTTGGCGTTTCAGGAGCAGGGGTACTTGCCCAGCAGTACCTTGCAAAATACGGAAAGAATGTAAAAAGAGCAATACTTGGTGTGACAGGTTCTCCCGATATAGCAAAGGCCAAAAACTGGCTTTACAGTCCGGATTTCGTAGATTTCAATAAAGAAGGCGCAAAGATACTCCAGTGCATTTTAGAGAAGAGAAATATGAATATAGGAAGCCTTTCTTATATTCTTTATCAGGTTGCCCGCACTCACCCAAATGCGAGAGAGGCACAACTTGATATTCTCAGAAGCCTTGAAGCCAATGGGAGTCTGTTAAAATTCTTGCTGAAACCACAATATAATCTGTCTATGGCGAAATTCTTGATGAGTACTCCTTCTGCTGCTTCTCTCAAGGTTAGATGCTACGAGCTTACTGGATATGATTTAAAAAACTACAAAAAGGCAAACGCTCAAAAACTGAACCTTCTCTATGAATTTTCAGCAGAATACCTCTCCGACTTTATTGAAAAGGATATTGCAGGGGAAATTCACCACAAAGAATTCCGATTGGATCGCTCGCATTTTCAAGGCGAAGTTCTTGTTATGTCAGGGACTGAGGATGTTGTTTTTTCTGTGGAAATTGGTAGAGCGATTGCCAATGCTTATCCAAATGCTAAATTCGCCCTTTTTAAAGATGGACATCGTTTTTTGGGAAATCAGAACTATTATCTATCATTAAGGAGAGCATTCTTTTTAGGAGGCTTTCATTCGCCAGATTTCCAAATACTTTATAACGATTCGTGCCAGATCAATAATCAATAAGGAAAAGCAATAAGGTCAGATACAACTATAATATATTGCAAATAAATATTTTAAGCATTTTCCAATCGTTAAAAAGGCTATTCAAAAAGCTGCAAAATTTCAGAAGCAATAAAAATTTTGCAGCTTTAATTTTTTAGAATACATACTAGGGCGAATAAAGTAGGA
>JABWCH010000493.1 GCA_013359215.1 Candidatus Brocadiia bacterium
GCTTGCAAAACTAAATAGAGTCAAGATTTTAATCACTCGCAAGATAGATATATATTGTATTTCAATATGTTAAGAATACCTGCGTAACTCCTATTAATAAATCCTTTTCTTTCTGAATATCTCTATAGTGTAAAACAATATAGCTCTTTTTTCCTTTGTTGCAAAGGATTTTGGCTTGGTGGAAAATATATTTTTCAGGCAAAGCAGGGAGTTCCCAGGAATCATCTTCTTTGGCAGAGGATATACCCAGGGATAAAAAAGGGGCGATGGCTGATGATAAAAAGGGATGGGAAACCGTGGGTTCTGAGAAAAGAAATCCTGCTACATCATAGAAAACAAGGATGCGCTGGCCGCGTATTTGGATTGCATCTATAAAGCTATCTTTGTTCAAATCGCCCCAATAGGATTTGATCCCGCTGTCTATAGGAGGATAAGGCAGGGAAAAAAATATTCTTTCTTTTTTTGCCAGGGAAAACATTCCCTTTTGGTTCTGGAAATATAGAATATCCAGGCCAATCAGCAAATAGCCAGTAGATAGATAATGCCACAACAAAGCCGCAGGGTTGGGGTTGGTCATACAAAAGCAGACAATGTCGAGCCATCCATCCTGGTTATAGTCCTGCGTTGTATAAAATAAAAGGCTTAGTGCATCTATAGGCAGTGCGTAGAATTCTTTCCTGTCCATGCAAACCCAAAGTCGCAACGGCATAGCTTCTTGAAAAATAAAGTCTTGTTGTCCTTTTTGGTTGAGTTGTGCAATTTCTGTGAGGAAAATGCTTTTTGACCCAAGGTCTAAAATCTTTTGCGGCTTTTTATGAAAGTAGCCTGCATCATCATGGCTATAGATTTTTAAAGTATTCTTATGCTGAAAGAGAATCTCGGTTTTTTTGTCTTGCAATATAGCCAATTTGGGGCTAAGAAAAAGCTCAGGCGATTGCAATTCTAAAGTTCCTCTTTTTTCAAACCCTTTTTCCTGGAAAGAATAGAGCGAAACATACCAGGAAAAATTGCTGCGAAAAGGAATAACAAGATCAGGGGTCATATCTTTGTCTAAAAATTGAAAAAAATCGCCTTCCCAAGGTGTGTTCCTTTGCCATTCCCATTTGTCTTGTATGATACTATCCACAAGAACAGGCGGCATTTTTTCCATATTGGGAAAAAACAGAATCTGGGTTTCTAATAGAAGAACCAGCCATAAAGAATCTTGCCCTGGACAATGAGTGAAATCCAGATATTGTATTTTCTCTTTTACCTGGATATGAAAAAAAGGCTTTTCTTCCCAACCGTCTTCAGTAGCCAGGAAAAAAAGCATCTCTTTTTCGCCTACAAGCACCATTTCTTCCATCCCATCCAGGTTGCAATCGTAAAAATCTATTTTGCCAAAAGAGCCAGGCAATTCCCTTATGGTGTGTTTTTTTTCCTGCCTACTGAAAGGCTTTTGCCTATAAGCCCCTGGAGAAGAATTACATCCAGAAATAAATGAAACAAAAATCAAAAGGGAAAAAATCAGGAATTTTTTTGTTTTTCCCACCATTCTATCCTTTTTTTGATTTCCCGCTCAAATCCAAAATTTCCAGGCTCATAGAAAGATTTTGTCTTGATTTCATCAGGAAGATGCTGTTGGTTGACGATTCCGCCACAATCGGGAGCGTACTGGTAGCCTTCTCCATAGCCTAAATTTTTCATAAGGCTAGTGGGTGCGTTTCGGATTACCAAAGGCACTTCCAGCTCTCCTGTTGTATGGATTTCTTTTCTTGTTTTATTTTCTGCTGCATAGACAGAGTTGCTTTTAGGGGCTGTGGCAAGATAGATAACGCATTGGATTATGGAAATATCCCCTTCTGGAGATCCCAAAAAACTATAGGCATCTCTTGCTGAAGTAGCCTGGAGAAGTGCGTTGGGATCGGCAAGCCCTATATCTTCCATCGAAAAGCGAATCAACCGTCTGAGAATGTATAGAGGATTTTCGCCGCCTTCCAGCATTCTCGTAGCCCAATATATAGAAGCCTGCACATCTGAATCTCTCATGGATTTATGCAAAGCAGAAATCAAATCATAGTGCTGGTCTCCTTTTTTATCGTAGCGCAAGGGTCGATAGGTCAGCCATTTGACGACTTCTTGCAAAGAAACTTCTTGTATCTTCTCCGCTTGCGCTTGAATTACAATCATTTCCAATGCTTCATGTCCTCTTCTGGCATCTCCTGCTGCAAAGTCAGCCAGGCATTCCATAGCTTCTTTTTGCAGCTGTATCCCAGAATCTCCCAAGCCTTTTTCCACATTGGACAGTGTCTTTTCTAGCAAAACCAGTATGTGTTTTTTTTCTAATGGTTTTAAAATATATGTTTTACAACGTGAAAGCAAGGCAGCATTCAAAGCAAAGGATGGGTTTTCTGTGGTTGCGCCGATCAGCGTGACCGTTCCCTTTTCTACATGAGGCAAGAAAGAATCCTGCTGCGTTTTATTGAAATGGTGTATTTCATCAACAAAAAGTATGGTTCTTTTTTGTGCAATGCGGATTTGCTCCTCTGCCTTTTCTACAATCTCCCGAATTCCTTTTACACCGCCTGTTACTGCACTAAATGTAACAAAATTACTTTTTGTCAGAAGCGCGATAAGACTGGCTAGAGAAGTCTTGCCACTTCCTGGCGGCCCCCACAAAATCATGGAGTGGATTTTGTCTTCTTCTACCGTGCGCCTTAGAGGTTTTCCTATTCCTAGAATATGCTCTTGCCCAACATATTCCTCCAAGTTTGTTGGCCTCATTCTATATGCTAAAGGTTCTTTAGAGAATATCATAGCTTCCCTTAAGGGCGATAAAGATTAAGATTAAGATAACGATAAAAACAAA
>JABWCH010000115.1 GCA_013359215.1 Candidatus Brocadiia bacterium
GAATTAAATAATAGGAGTTACGCAGGTATTCTTAACATATTGAAATACAATATATATCTATCTTGCAAACGATTAAAATCTTGACTCTATTTAGTTTTGCAATCTCTTTTCATGAAAAAAAGGATCTATTTTTTGATCTTGGAAGAAAAACAAAGTTTATGTTAATTTTTAGCATAACCTATTGGCAAATAAAAATATAAAAGTTTTTAAAGGGGGTTTGGGGGAAAATTTTTACAAAAATTTTCCCCCAAATAAAAATCTCTTTGCGTAACTCCTGTTATTACTTACTTATTTATAACTTTCTTTCATAAAACCGATACATGACAGCCACGCTCACACTTGTTCTGTGTTTAGTGTTAAAAAATTTTGTCGATCGAGCTAGCCGCATGAGTAGCATGAGATTATTCCTATTCATCAAATTCGATTTCCGAGAGAATGTCTGCCAGGCTTTCTTTGCTTAGGGAGACATCGCTGATGGGGATCTTTTTTGGGCTTTCCTGGAGGATGGCAGGGGCATTTTGTATCCAGTTTTTTAGCTCCTTTTCAAAATTGGCAACCAGGTTGGCAATGGTAGTGGAGTTGTAGAGATTCTGGCTGTAGTGCCATTTGATATGGAGCTTTTGGTTTATGATCAGGGCATCGATGTCCAGAAGATGGCGGCGCAGGGCTTTGGGGCTGTGGGATGGCCCTGTTTCGTCATGGTAAGAAAGCTGGAAAAGCTCAGAGGATTGAAACAAGGGGTCGAATTGTCCAAGATAGTTGAAGACAATCTGGGGCTGTGGCAGTTGGGAGAATCTTTCCTGGATGCTTTTGTCGGCACAGAGATAGCGAAGGACTCCATATCCAAGACCATGGTGTGGGATAGAAGCCAGGGTTGTGTGTACATGATGGAGCTTTTCTTGTATATCCATGTTGGTGCTGAATTTCAGGTGTATGGGATAGATTGTCGTAAACCAGCCTGTTGTTCGGGAAAGGTTTATGCTGCTAAATATCTCTTCTCTTCCATGCCCTTCTATATCCATGAGTATATTTTCATGGCCTGTCCACAGAAAAAGGCTTTGGGCAAGAACCGCGATGAGCATTTCATGTAATGGAATCTGGTATTTGGGTATTTCCTGGAGCAAGGCCAAAGTTTCTTGCTGCGAAAGAATGGTTTCCAGAATATGGGTTGAGCCTTCTGTGTTTTGGCCTGTATGGTCTATGGGCAAGGGCGCAAAGGAAGAGGCGTGGGAAAGCCAATGCCTGGATTCTTCCTGGATGCTTTGGGTTTTAGCATATTCCATAAGCTGTTTGGCCCAATAGGAAAGGGATGTTGTCTTGGGTGGCAAAGAAGGTTCTTTCCCTTGGGTGATTTGGAAATAGGCGGTTTCTATGTCTTCCAGGAGAATACGCCAGGATACTCCATCTATAACAAGGTGGTGCAAGAACATATAGAGCTTTTGGGGAAATCCATTGCCTGGGTCGAAGAGGACAGCATACCCTACAGGCCCATTCTGCAAGTTTAGGCTGCCTTGCAGTTCAGACAAGATATTGTATCTTTGCTCTTGCTCTAAAAGTGGGAAAAGTCTTAGGGTACAGGAATCCGAATCCAAGACGATCTTTTGTTCCCATTGCCCATTTTTTAGCTCAAAACGCAGTCTCAGTCCATCGTGGTGCTGCACTATGGCTTTGATTGCAGACTCCAGGAATTGTGGATCGATTCTTTTTCGCAGATCCAGGACAATTGCCTGATTCCAGTGGTGCAATTCTTCGAGATTTTGCTCAAAGAACCAATGCTGTATCGGCGTAAGCGGAAAATTGCCTGTGCTGATCGCCTGGTCTGTGGATGCCACTTGCTGTGTTTGCATTTCTTGCGCCAGGAGAGCAATGGTCTGGCTTCGGAAAATTTGCCTTGGCGTTAGCCGAATGCCTTTTTGGTTTGCTCTGGCGATGATTTGCATGCTTAGAATCGAATCGCCGCCCAGTTCAAAGAAATTGTCGTCCATACTGATTTCCTGAAGCCTCAAAACTTCCTGGAAAATCCCCAGAAGTTCTCTTTCTACTTGTGTTTGGGGAAGTAGGATTTTTTTTGCTTCTTTCCCCTGCTCTTCTGGCGTGGGCAAGGCTTTTCTGTCTACTTTACCATTGGGAGTTCTAGGCAAAGCTTCCAGAAAAACAAAATGAGAAGGTATCATGTAGTCAGGGAGCTTTTGCTGCAAGAAAGAACGCAGTTCTTTTGCCTCAACTTTTTCTCTGGCACTCAAATAGGCTACAATCCTTTTGCTGCCAGGGTTGTCTTCTCTGACAATGACTACAACTTCCTGGATTAAAGAATGCTGAGAGAGTACGGTTTCGATCTCCCCCATTTCGATGCGGAATCCTCGTATTTTGATCTGGTGGTCTATGCGTCCCAGAAAATGGATTTGCCCGTCTTTGCGATATTGAGCCAGATCGCCTGTTTTGTACATGCGTCTAGCCTTTTCTGGATGGAAAGGATCAGGGATAAAACGCTCCTGGGTAAGCTCTTTGCGCCCAAAGTATTCTCTTGCCACGCCATCGCCGCCAATATAGATTTCTCCCACAACACCCACGGGAACAGGCTCAAGATAGGAGTCCAGAAGGTATATTTGGGTGTTGGCAATGGGGATGCCAATGGGTGGAATTTCTTCTATGTTCCTGGAAATCAAGGCAAAAGAGGAATATGTCGTGGTTTCTGATGGCCCATAAAGATTGTAGAGCTTTCTGACATGCTTTCGGGCATAGATCTGCTGTGCCAGTATATTCTGGAAAGGCTCTCCTGCGAGGTTTACAGTTTGGATGGAAGTGGGCAAAGCATCCATGCGAATCAACTCTGCCATGGCAGAGGGAACTGTGTTAATCAGGGTAACTTCATGAGTGCATGGTAAACCAGGCAGATGCAAGGCATTTTCCGCCAAAATGATTTTATTTCCTGTGATCCAGGGCAAAAAGATTTCAAAGATCGAAAGATCAAAGCAAACCGATGTGGAAAATAAAGTGCCAGCCAATTCTTCCTGGCTGAAGACTTCTTTTGCCCAATACAAAAAGTTCACGGTAGCCCTATGCTCAATTGCAACTCCTTTGGGGCGGCCCGTTGATCCTGAAGTATAGATGAAATAGGCTAGATTCTCGGCTTTTGTATTGCTCACAAGCTCCTCTTCACGGGAAGGAATCTGGCTTTCCCATCCATGATCCAAAAAGACAATCTCGCCAGCATAGTCTGCCAGGGTTTCCACAAGGTTCTTTTGTGTCAGAAGAACCTTTGCCTGGGTATCTTGCAGCATAAACGAGAGTCTCTCTTTGGGATAGACTGGATCAAGAGGAATGTATGCTCCGCCTGCCCTGAGAACCGCAAGAATGCCTATAAGCAAGGAAACAGAACGTTCCAGGCATATCCCCACGGGAATTTCTGGGCCAACCCCCATAGATTGAAGATAGTGCGCTAGATTTCGGCTCAAAATATCGAGTTCTCTATAGGTAATCCTTTTTGTCCCCCATACAATCGCGGTTGCGTCTGGGGTTTTCTGGATTTGCCTTAAGACAAGATCATGGATGCATTCCCCTTGTGGATATTGCCTTTGCGTTTTGTTGAAGTCATACAGAATAGACTTTTTTTCCTGCTCTGCCAGAAGGCAAAGCTTGCCTGCTTTTGTTCCTGGATCTTTGATGATGCTTTCCAGTAAGGTTTGGAAATGGAATGCCATTTTTTCCAGGGTGCTTCTTTCCCAAAGGTCTGTGTTGTATTCCCAGATTCCTTTTATGCCATCCTGGGTTTCTTCCATGAACAAGGTAAGGTCGAATTTGGCTGTTTGGTTGTGGAAAGGCAAAAGCCGTATTTCTATAGAGCCTGCCTTTTGGGATAGAGGAGGAATATTCTGTAAGGCGAACATGACCTGGAATAAAGGTGTATAGCTGAGATCGCGCCCAGGCTGCAAAGCTTCCACTACCTTTTCAAAAGGGACATCCTGGTGGGCATACGCGCCCAAAGCCTTTTCTTTGATCTGGCAAAGCAATTCCAGAAAAGTAGGGTCAGAAGAAAAGTCGCTGTCCAGAACCAGAGTATTCACGAAGAAACCCATGACTCCTTCTATTTCCATACGGTTTCGATTGGCAATTGGCGTTCCTACGCAAATCTGCTTTTGGCCGCTATACCGATATAGCAATGTCTGGAATGCAGCAAGAAGCGTCATGAAAAGCGTCACTCCTTGGCTCTTGCTCCAGGAAATCAGGCTTTGGCTAAGGCTTAATGGCAAAGTAAAAGAATGGTTTTCTCCCTGGAACGTCTGGGAAGCAGGGCGCGGCTTATCCAGGGGAAGTTGCAAAACAGCAGGGTTTACGCCTAAAGTCTTTTTCCAATAGGCTAACTGGCTTGCCAGTTTTTCGCCTTGCAAAAAATTCCTCTGGCTTGCGCTAAAGTCTGCATACTGAACAACAGGCTCAGGCAAAGGGCATGGTTTGCCCTGGCTAAAAGCATGATAAAGGCTTGCCAGCTCGCGCAGAAAAATGCTGATGCTCCATCCATCGGAAATAATATGGTGGATGTTGATAAGCAAGCGATAGTTTTGCTCTCCAATCTTCCAGAGAATGATGCGGAAAAGAGGATATGTTGCCAGGTCAAAGGGATTTCGGGCTTCTTCCAAGGCTCTTTCCAAAATGCTCTTTTCGCGCTCTTGGGGATTGATGTGCTTTAAGTTGACGACTTCCAGAGCAAAAGGACGATAGGGTAAAATGGCTTGCCTGGGGTTTCCCTCTTCTTCGAGGAATATTGTTCTTAATGCCTCGTGCCTGCGGATGATTTCTTGTATGCTTTTTTCCAAAATTTCTATGGATATTTCGCCTTCTAGGGCAACAAAAGCAGGGATATTGTAGGCTGCAATGCCAGGATCCATTTTGTCCAGAAACCAGAGCCTTTGCTGCGCAAAAGAAAGGGGGATTTCCTTTTGCCTGGAGATCCGCAAGAGAGGGATGCTCCTATAGCGGTTTTCCTCAGAAGCCAGAAGCCCTTCTATGGCTTTGGCAAGGCTCTCTATGGTTGGGCAATCGAAAAGATTGTGGATAGCGATTTGTACCTGGAATGTATCGCAAATTCTGGAAAGTACCTGAGTTGCAAGAAGCGAATGGCCGCCAAGATCAAAAAAGCTTTCCTCTATTCCTATGGTTTTCTTGCCAAGCAGATTGCACCATAATGCAGAGATCATCTCTTCTATAGGCGTTCTAGGCAAAACGATTTTCTTTTGTTCTAAAAGCGTAGAATCATCAGGCAACGGCAGTGCCTTGTGGTCTAGCTTTTGGTTGGGTGTCAGAGGCAAAGCCTGCATGGTAACAAAGTAAGAAGGAAGCATATAGCGGGGCAGCCTTTCGCTGATATACTCGCGGATTTCCTGAACATGGTTTTTTCCATCCACAGGGACAATATAGGCGATGATTTTTTTGTCCCTGGCAACATCGCGTACCAGAACAGCCACTTCCTGCACAAGCCCACTTTCGCGGATGGATTCTTCTATCTCTCCTAACTCAATCCTAAATCCGCGGATTTTGACCTGGTTGTCCATGCGCCCCAAATATTCTATTTGTCCATCTTCTCTATAGCGTGCGAGATCGCCTGTCCTGTAGAGCTTGCTTTCTTTTCGATGGCTAAAGGGATCAGGTATATATTTCTGGCTTGTCCATTCTGGGCGATTCAGGTAGCCTCTGGTAACGCCTACACCACCAATGCAAAGCTCGCCAGGAACGCCTATAGGAACTCTTTTCCCATAGCTATTGAGAATATAAACCTGTGTGTTGGCAATAGGATAGCCAATCGGCGGCATTTCTTCTGCTTGCTGGCATAAAGCAAGGGTTGCCCAAATTGTGCTTTCTGTAGGGCCGTAGGCATTGAAAAAACGCCTGCCCTTTGCCCATCTGGCGACCAGGTTGGAAGGGCATGCTTCGCCTGCCACGATCAATACCTGGAGTTCAGGCAATTCCTGGTATGGCACTGTTTCTAAAACAGAAGGCGTTAAAACCGTATGGGTTATGCCAAGCTTTTGTATGGCATGAAGCAGGTCTTTCCCTACAAGCAGTGGCTCGCGGGAAGCCAGGCAAAGCGTTGCCCCTGACCCAAGTGCCATAAGAATTTCAAAGGTCGCTGCATCAAAATTCAGAGAAAAAAATTGCAAGACTCTGCTTTGTGGCACAAGATCAAAAGACTTTTGCTGGGCCATGACCACGTTGCAAAGGCCACGATGCTCCACCAGAACGCCCTTGGCGTTTCCACTAGAGCCAGATGTGTAGATGATATAAGCAAGATTTTCTGGTAAAACGGGAATTCGCGGATTGGCTTTGCTTTCCTGAGAAATGCTTTCGCTGTGGGCATCTATATAAACTACCTTGATTTCAGGAAGGACAAAGGGAATAGGCAGATTCTGTTGTGTAAGGAGAATCTTTACCTGGGAGTCTTCGAGCATGTAGCGGAGTCTTTTTTCAGGATACTGGGGGTCTAAAGGAACATAAGCACCGCCTGCTTTGAGGATTCCCAGAATGGCAATTACCATTTCAAAAGAAGAATAAAGAGAAACACCAACCAAAACTTCTGCTTTTACGCCCAACTGGATGAGATGATGAGCAACCTGGTTGGATCTTTCATTGAGTTCCTGGTATGTGAGCTTTGCCTTGTTCCATTCCAGAGCAACAGCCGTAGGCGTTTTTTCTGCCCATTCTTCTATGATTTGATGAACAGCATGCTGGTCAGGATAAGGAGACTGCGTGTTGTTTGTCTGATCGAAGAATTTTTTTTCTCCTTCACTAAGAAGGGGAATTTCTTCGACTTTTTTTGCTCTGAGAAAGCCTAGAAGGATATTCTTTAAATGAGACAGTGTCCTTTCTATATTTTTCTGGCTAAAGCGATCTTTCTGGTACATAAGCCTTAGAACCATTTTGTCTTCTATGGGAAGCACGGCCAGTGTTATGGGATAATGGGTCTTCCCAATGCTTTTTACGTCTTGTATTTTAAGCTCGGCCAGAGAAACAGACACATCTACAAGGTTGTTTTCTAAAACCATGATGCTTTCAAAAAGAGGAACGCCTCTCTCGATTTCGCTCCAACCCTGAACATCGACAAGCGAGCTGAGTTCGTATTCTCTTATAGCCAGAGATTTTGCCTGGATTTTTTTCATCCAGCCAACCAGATTTTCCTCTGGATTGTATTGGATTCTCATGGGCAATGTGTTGAGAAAAAGCCCCACCATTCCCTCTATGCCATGCAAGGCAGGGGGACGACCAGAAGACGTGACACCAAACACAATGTCCTTTTCTCCACTATACCAGGAAAGAACAATGGCCCATGCACCTTGGATCAAAGTACTCCATGTGAGGCGGTTTTGTCTGATAAAGGAGTCGAGTGCCTGGGTTTCACGGTAAGACAAGAGGGTTTCTCTTTCCTGGTATTCTGTTGTCTGGCTTTTGGAAATCGCGAGAGAATTGCCTGGCAAAGGGGTTGGGCTCTGAAAGCCAGCAAGAAATTGCCGCCAGAATTTTTCTGCATTCTCTTTATCCTGGGATTCTATCCAGGCAATATAGTCTTTATAGGCCCTTACTTCAGGAAGAGATGTTTTTCCCTGGTATATTGCCAAAGTCTCTCGGAAAAGGCATTGGATGGCCCATGCGTCCAGGATCAGATGATGGTAGCTTACCAGAAAACAATATTTCTCTTGTGCCAGGCGAATCAAGATCAGCCGAAACAAAGGCGGTCGGCAAAGATCAAAGGTATGATCCAGATCTTTTTCCAGGAAAGACGATATTTTTTGCTTTTGGTCTTCAGTAGAAAAAGAAGAATAGTCTTCTTCTTGCCAGGAAATTGGGGCTTTTTCAAAAACAATCTGGCATGGTTCTGGGCGGTTTTCCCAGAAAAAGCCTGTTCTGAGGACAGCATGCCGCTGGATGGCTTTTTGCCAGGCTTCTTGAAACAAAGGAATGCAAAGTTTGCCTTGCAGTGTACAAACCAATTGCTCATGGTAGATTCCTTTTTCTTTATGCGAAAGGCTATGAAAGAGCATTCCTTGCTGTACAGGGGAAAGCGGATATATGTCTTCTATGTCCTGTCGCCCAGTAAAGGCAATATCTTTGTCCATGCCTGATAAAAGATGGCAGGGCGATGCTTCTGAGGGAAAGGCTCTTTGGATTTCAGCAAGCTCTTTGATGGTAGGGTGTTCAAAAATATCCCTTTGTGTCAGGACAATGCCTTTTTCCGCAGCTCTGGCAAGGATGCGAATGCTTAGGATGGAATCGCCTCCCAAAGCAAAGAAATCTTCATTTATGCTTATTTTTTCTATTTCCAGAACTTCACTCCAGATGCAAGCCAGCTTTTCTTCTCTTTCATTGCAAGGAGCAACAAAAGACTCTGGCATCTCAGGGCGATACTGCTCGTCTGTACTCAGGAGGCGGCGGTCTATTTTTCCATTGGGGGTCAAGGGCAATTCCTGGATTTCCATACAAGCGCAAGGCAGCATATATTCTGGGAGCTTTTTTTTGAGAAGGGAACGGATCTCTTTTGTGCCTGGAAATACCTCTTTTTCTTTTGTTACAATATAGGCAACAAGCCTGCGTTCGCCTGCTTTGTCTTCCCGAACAACAGCAGCAACATCTTTGACCCAGTTTTCCTGGAACAAAACGCTTTCGATTTCCCCTAGCTCAATGCGGAAGCCGCGTATTTTGACCTGGCTGTCTTTTCTGCCTAGAAATTCGATTTGCCCGTCTTCTCGAAACATGGCCTGATCCCCTGTTCTGTACATCTTTTCTCCAGGGGCAAAAGGGTTGTCGATAAAGCTTGCCTGGGTAAGATCAGGTCTTTTATGATAGCCGCGACTTAAACCCTTGCCTGCAATATACAAATCGCCAGGGACTCCTACAAAAACAGGCTTCATGCTTTCGTCTAAGATATAAACCTGGGTATTGGCAATGGGATTTCCTACAGGAACAGAGCGTTCGCTCTTTTCCACTCGTGCCATAGTAGACCATACGGTTGTTTCTGTTGGGCCATACATATTGAAGACTTGAGGACAAACGGCAAGAAGCCGATCCGCCATGTCTCTTGTCATGCTTTCCCCACCACAGAGGATCTTTGTCAAGCCAGGGCTACCTTTCCAGCCAGCGGCGAAAAGCATTTTCCATGTTGCTGGAGTTGCCTGCATGAGCGTGATGCCGTTTGTTATTTCTCTGGCAAGCTGGATGCCATCGAGGGCGGTCTCTCTGTCCATGATAACCACCTGCGCTCCAGAAACCAGAGGAAGATAAAGCTCTAAAACGGCAATATCAAAGGAAAGCGTTGTGATAGCGAGAATCCTGTCGCTTTTCTGGATTTTAAGCTCTTCTTGCATGGAAAAAAGGAAATTCACAACCGCAGAATGGACAATCATGACACCTTTTGGAACGCCAGTCGAGCCTGAGGTGTAGATGCAATAGCAAAGATTGTCTGGATGGGCCACGTTTTCTGGCATGCTTTTGTTTTCGTTTTGTATTGTTGTCCAGCTTTTGTCCAGACAAAAGATTTCTCCCTGCACCATCTGCTGGACTTCTCTTTCAAACCAAGGCTGGCTCAAAATGATCTTTACGCCTGCGTTTTGAAGCATCAGGGCGATTCTCTCTCTGGGATAGGCTGGATCTAAAGGAACATAAGCCGCGCCAGCCTTCCATATACCGACAAGACCAACTAGCATCTCCAAGGATCGATCCATATAGATACCAATAAGGTCTTCTTTCCTTACTCCTTTTTTTATTAAAGCATGAGCAAGCTGGTTCGAAAGATCATCCAGTTCTTTGTATTTTAGAACATTTCCTTTATATATAGCGGCAATGCTATCTGGATTTTCCTGCGCAATGCTATGAATCCAGTTATGAACGCAGTTTTTTTCTGAAAATTTTTGATCTATTCTTTGCATAAGAAATTTTTATTGGGGGAAAATTTTAAGCTTTTCCCCCCAAAACCCCCTTTAATCTATGGCCTGAAAGGCGTATATATACCAGCCCATAATACTGTCAACTTAAGTAATCGGACTGCCCTAAACCTAAACCTCATGATGTCTAGGTTTAGGGCGATTCGCCTGTTGCTGAAAGTGCGTTACAGAGGTTCATTCTGTATCCGATGGATTCTGTTCTTCTTTTGCTGCTTTGGGCAGATTTTCTTCTGTTTTGGGCAGATTTTCTTCTGCTTTGGCAGATTCTTTTTCGGGTACGGAATTTTCGGGCTTATCGGGTTTATTTTCTGGCTCAGAGGTTTTTATTTCGGGCTTATCGGGTTTATTTTCTGGCTCAGAGGTTTTTATTTCGGTCTTATTGGCCTTATTTTCTGGCTCAGGCGTTTTGCTTTCGGGCTTATTGGCTTTATTTTCTGGCTCAGGCGTTTTGCTTTCGGGATCTTGTGGTTTTTCCACGTTTGATTTTTCGAGCTTTCTGGTTTCTTTCGATTCCTCTTCTTTAGGGGGATTTTCTTTTTTTTCTGGCATACTCAATTTTTCTTGCAAAAGATCAAAAGGCGGAGTCTTGGTGTCCAGAATTAGGGTGATCTTTTTGTTTTGGGCAAGCAATTTTTGCAAAGAATCCAGCTTTCTGAGCCATACAGCAAGTTCTTTGTTCTGTTCAAAGGTTTTATAGTGTTTGGCTGCTTGTGCATCGCCCTGGCCTCGGATCAAAGTGGCTTCTGCCATGGCTTCAATCAGCATTTTTTCTTTCATGGCATCGGCTTGCGCCTTGATTTTTTTTGCTTCTCCTTCTCCCTGGGATTGGTAGCTTTGGACAATTCTATTTCTTTCTTCCCTCATTCTTGCAAAAACTTCTTTTGTGGTGCTTTCTGGAAGCTCTATTTTTTTTATACAGAAAATTTCTACCATAATGCCAAGGCTTTCTCTTATGCCTTCGATTTTAGCTTTGGATGGCTCTTCTTTTTGCTGGACATCGCCTTCGTTCAAAAGGCGCAAGACTCGGCTTTCTATTTCTGCTATTTTTATGTCTTTGGCCTTTTCTGATACAAGATCAGAAAAAGAATACATGGCTAAGACGCTGTTTGTATAGTTTCTGACTAAAGCTTCCATGCTTTTTTGGGCATTTCTATATGTTCCCAAGCGGGTAAGAAATTTAATAGGTTCTTGGATTCGCCAGCCTATAAAGGTTTCCACAATGACATTTTTGTCGTCTTTGGTGTATGTTTGCTCCATTTTCCCAGAGAATCCTTGGATGCGTGCATCAAAAGGAAAATAGTCTTGGAAAGGATAAGGCCATTTCCAATATAAGCCAGCATCCTGGATCGACCGTGTTGGCTTTCCAAAAGTTGTTACTACAACAACTTCTGTAACGCGGACTTGAAAGGTAACAAGATGGAACAATAAAGCAAAAGCCAGGGCAGCGGCTATGCCTATGGTTAAAATCTGTTGTTTGTTAGGAGGATTTTGTAATTTCATATTCTTTACTCGCTATTTGTTTTCTTCTTTATGATTAAAGTCCAGTTGCAAAAGATCAGAGCTTAGTTTTTCTTCCAAGTTTAGGATATTGACTTCTTTTTGTGTGTCCTTAACATCGATAATATACAGTCGATGCTCTTGTAAATTTTGTTCCAGAATTTTGAGATACTTGCGTAAGATATACAGAGTATTTCCTTTAGAGTATGCCTGCGAATAGTTTTCAAAGGCTTTGGCCTGTGCAGAAGTTTGCATTTCTTTTTCTGCAAGATATGTTTTGGCCTGTATTATCATCTCTTCTGCCTGGGCCTGGGCAAGGGGCAAAATTTGATTTTTATATTTGTCTGCTTCCAGAATTTTGGTTTCTTTTTGTTCCATAGCACCCAAGACAGCTTCAAATTCAGCCGATGTCTCGACTGGCGGATGGACATTGCATATCAAAAAAGCAACCATCTGGATTCCAAGGCGATGCTGATCGCATCTGGCCTGGATTTTTTGCTGCAATTCCTTGCAAATTTCCAGCCTTCTTGTGCTTAAAAGGTCTTTCATATTGGTGCTTGCCAAAAAGCAGGTAAGCTCGCGGAAGGCGATGCCTTCCAAGAGATGGT
Organism: Candidatus Brocadiia bacterium; assembly: GCA_013359215.1. Classification (GTDB taxonomy): domain Bacteria; phylum Planctomycetota; class Uabimicrobiia; order Uabimicrobiales; family JABWCH01; genus JABWCH01. The sequence goes on from JABWCH010000115.1 coordinate 12,032, forward strand.
CTGGGTAAGCATGGCGATAGCTATAGTCCAGAATATTTTGGATTCTATATTGCAAAATAGCATCTACAGCCAGGAGGTTTACAGGGACACTTTCCGCGCTGTTTTTGTCTGTTGTTTCATGGGCTACAAGGAAATAGTCGTCTTGATGACCATGTTCTTTTGTAAAGAGCAAAATTTCTTTTTTGTGTTCTTCTTTATGCTCTTTTCCATGAGAATGGCTATGAACGTGCTTTTTGGATGGAGTTTCCTCTTCATGGTCTTCTGGTACTTTGAGCGTGAGGATTCTTCCTGTTGGGTAATGGTATACTTTATCTATGGGCCATGGCCATTTAAAATGGATTCCTGGCTGCAAAATTTGGTTTTCTAATGGACGGCCAAATCTTTCCAAAACAGCCTGGTCTTCAGGGTGAACAATGACTATGCAGTGAATCAAATACAAAGCCAGAAACTGGAAAACAAGAAGAGGCAAGATTGCTTTTTCCAAAAATCGATAGAACCATGTTTCCGAAACTTTAAACCCAAATTGGTAGTCCAGGGTGTGTGCTGCTGTTTTTAGCAAGCTTTTAGAGCCTGCACAAAGATCTAAAAAACGGCTATCATAAGGCGGATGAACTTCTTGTCCTGCTATTCTTGGGCGATATATATCCAAAAGCAGATTTAGGAGCATTTCGATTCCTAAGATTGCCATAAGCAAGGGAATGCTATAGGCTAGATATTTTTCAGGCCATGCTATTTCTAAATTATAGAGTGCGAGGGAAACGCAGCCCAAAAAACAAACCACAGCATTCATAAAAAGATAGCTTCCGCCTGCTCTTAAGGATCGCCATTGCTTTTGTCGGGACATGCCCAGAGAATATTTGGCAAAGAGCAAAGAGAAAAAAGCAAATCCGCCTAAAAAGGCAGCAGAAAGAGGCGCGTTTTGGATAGAAGGGCGTTCTCCTTGTTTTATCAAGCGCATGAAGAGAAAAGCCCCTACAACAATAAACGCTATGCCTAAAAAAAGTGTAGAAAAAGGCACAACCCATTTTTCGAGAAAAGCTAGTCCTGTGCGTGCAGAAAAGGGATCGTCGCCTTCTCCTTCAAAGAGAGATTTTTCAGAAGAAACATTTTCTTTGGGGCTGAACATTTCTTCTTCTGCGGCCATGCGCTTCTGGCGGGAATGCAAAATAAGCAAGAGCCAGAGGAATGTCCCGAAGAAAAGATGCCATCCCTCTATATAAATAGCTTCGGATTGGCAAAAATAGGCTATTAAAAATATAAGACAAGAAAAAAGAAAGCTTAGAATAAGGCCGAATAAGCCTATCCACTCTGCTTTTCTTGCATAAATAGTCGTTTCCATGGATTTTCCTAAAGTGTAAATTTTACTCTGTTTCTTTCTCTTGAAAAAGTGCCATAGCAAGAGAGAGTATACCTACAATAAAGACGAAAGTATAGATACCTGTAAGCACAATGTATGTTATGGGAATTTTTCTTTCTTCTAAAATAGCATCCATTACCCAGTATATCTGTAAATTAGGAATAATAGCATATAAAAATCGAGCAAAAGAAGAAATTTCGATGTGTCTTCCTAAAAGGTAATCAGAAAAAAGCCCTGCAAGAAAGACCAAAAGGCACAATGCCATTGTGGGAAAAGAGGAAAGTCTTGTAGAGCAAGCGAGCGCGAACGCAGTCAAAAGGGAAGTAGCCAAAAAAACCAACAAGGATGCAAGCAAAACAGAGCTATCCAGGTTCGTGAAAAAGGGTTGCAATTCCCATTTTGGGCCAATAAGACAAAGTCCTAAAAAAGTGAGCGTAAAAATAGCCAAGGCAGACAGAACCGCAGAGGAAATGAAGGGGCGTTGATAGAAAAAATTCCAAAAAGCTCCCATGAGAAGGCTAAATATCGTGGCAAAGAGGTATCCTAAGATCACAGGATAATCGCTTTTCGAATAGGCAGCCTCGCTGATTTCCGTGCGTATAATGTGTATAAAAACAAGGCTAAGAATATATTGCGCTAAGAATAAGGAAAACATAATACCAATGTATTTCCCTAGAATAAAACTCCATCTAGCTACAGGCTTGCTGATGATGGTCAGTATTGTCTTGTTTTCTATTTCCTGATAGATAACGCTAGAGGAGGAAAATGCAGAAAGAAAAAGGCCCGTTAATAAAACAGTGGCAAGCCCCATATCTTTTACGATCTTATTGTTTTCCATAAGGGCAAAAAGTGTAAAATAGGGAGACAATAGAATTAAAAAAAGGCCACATCCTAAAACAATAAAGAATATAGGTTGCCTGATTACTTCAACAAATGTGTTGGTTGCTATGGTAAATATTTTCATGATGGCAAATCTCAATTTAGAAAGAAATGGGACAATGTCATAAAAAATAGGGAATAAAAATTAGATGCTTATGGATTTAGCTCCCAACCTGGGTACATCAGAAAAGTATTTTATCCCGAATTTTGCGAATGGACGAATAGCACGAATAGATCATCTTATTCGTGTTATATGTGTTATTCGTATCATTCGTGATTTTAAAATTAGTAGCTAAGTCAATAAGCGTTAAAAATTAAATACAAAATATCTTTTACCAAATTTTTTTCAAGAAAAAAGTCTTTTTTCTATAGATTAAAGTTTTGCGTAAAAATTTTTGAGCTATGAAATCCACAATTCCATAATAAAAAAGCTTGACATGGTACTTGCTTTTTTTCATAATGTCTTGTTCATTGGATAGGTAGATAATTTGGCAAAATGCTTATGGATTTAGCTTCTAATCTGGATACATCAGAAAAGTATTTTATCCCGAATTTTGCGAATGGACGAATAGCACGAATAGATCATCTTATTCGTGTCATTCGTGATTTTAAAATTAGGGTCTAAGTCAATAAGCGTTTTGGCAATTAAGCCACTATGTTACGCTTTGCGTAACTTTTTTCATGATGAAACTTTAGGGATAAGCAGAGCGTAGTGTAAGCCTTCTGTAAGGAATCAAAAACA
>JABWCH010000494.1 GCA_013359215.1 Candidatus Brocadiia bacterium
CATCTGACAGTAATGTGATACAGAGCACCTACAAAGGCGATTCTTGGCGGATGCATATTTTGCTCCTAATTTTGACTATGTTTTATAGCTTGATTATAAGCACCTTGTGGGCAACTTTCGGATAGTTTGAAAAAAAATTACTCTTTTTCAAGAGAATTTATTGTCAGATCATATTTATAACGCCTCTTCAGCCTAGAATTAGGATAAGAAGAAAGAGGCTCGTTGACAAGTACCTGAAAGGAATCCGATTCCGCTGGAAAGGAAGAGGAAAATTTTACTTTCAGCAGATCAAAAATCAAATCGGATTCTGTAAGCCCACCAATAGAGAGCCGTTGTTGATCAATAGAAAAATAGTCTATAGTGAAGAAATGATCCTGCCGTAAAGAACTGACGATTTCTGATGCTTTTTGCCAGATATACATAGTATCAGCAAAGGGTGGTTGCTGGTTTTTAGGATGATGAATGCATTCTTCCAAAAAAAGGTGTATATCGCTAATCTGAGTCCAATAGGAAGAAGAGGGAGCAGCCTCGCCTGAAAAATTTCGTTCAAAGCATTCCCTGGCTTTGGAAACAAGAATTTCATATTTTCGCTGGTATTGCTGATAAGAATTTTTTGAATAAAAAGCAAGCAAAAAAGTAAAGAGGAAGAAAAGCAAAAGGAAAAGCATAAGAGGTTTTTTGATGATTTCTTTTGCGTTTCTGTAGCGGAAATCTTTTTTTCGAAAATTCAGGCCAAAGCTTGTTTTGCCTGCTGCTGCCTTAAGAGCCAGACCTATTGCAGGCAAATATTCTGGCAAAATGCTTGCATCCAAATGCTTGTTCAAAGGCAAGAAAGAAGAAATATCCCATGTCTCGCAGGATAGAGATACTTTTTCCCGCAGATGGAAGGGAAATTCAGAGATAAGATCAGGATTACCAGAGAGATAGATTTTATCTATAGCAGGGAATCCTAATAAAGATCGGCTTAACTCTGTGGTGATTTTGGAGTAGAGTTTTTTTTTATTTCTGGGCGATAAAAAAAGGCGATCAGGCAATATCTGGAATGTATCCGCCGAAATTTCCGTTGTGTCAGAAAGATGGGAAAAAGAATCCGCATGAACAGGAACAGAGCGAATATCTTTTAGAATCCCATGCTCCAAAATGAGAAAATGGAAGCAATGATGCTGTATTTCCAAAAAAAGCACAAGAGGTAAAGAGAAAACGGGAGAGTCCATCGTTGCAAGGTAGAAAAGCCCCATCAAATCCATATCAACGATAAAAGGCTCTAATTTGCGAGAAGCCATAAAATCCAGGGTCTTTTTGATCAGGATATGAGGAGCAGCTACAGCCAAAAGGCGTGTGTGGTGATTGCGCCTCTCTAAAATATGATAGTCAACGATAAGGCTTTCGATAGGAAGAGTGTGGATATACTGTTCTGAGGTATATTGAATGGTCTGCTCAATATCAGCATGTTCTGTAAACTCTACGGAAAATTTTCTGGCAATGCAATGTCGGGAAGGCAAGGAAACAACAACAGTATGACGATACCAGCCACGAGAAGAAAAAAGAGAATGGATTTCCTGGAAAGCAGATTCAGGATTCCGAAAGGCAATACTATGAAGATATACAAGAGCGTTTTGCTCAACAACGGCTAAGAAAAGATAATCGTTATCCAGACGAATCCCAATTCCATTAGACATAAAATCCTCGGCAATTCAGGTTTTTATTGACTTGAGCGTAAAACATTGATATAAAGAATAACAATGCTATTATAGGAAACCAAAGCGCATTTATAAAGAGAAAAAAGGAAAAGAAATGCTCAAGAAATGGCTGGCAATTTTGATCGTGGGAATAATGCTTGCAATGGCTCAGGAAGTAAGGGTTTCCATGGATTTTCAGGGAACAGACATGCCTTTATTCTTGCAATGGTTTGGAAAGCAAACGAACAAGAAAATTATTTACCAACAACAAGGGCTTCATGGGAAAAAAATATATTTTATATGTCCGCAAGGCATACCAGAAAAATCCATAGAAACAATAGGGATGGCAATACTGGAAAGCAATGGATTTACCCTCATAAGATCAGGAGAAGGCGAAGCCAATGTGTATAAACTGGTAGAAATGGCAGAAGAAGAATTGAGAAAAATGGAAGAAGGCGATTACTACATATCTCAGCTTATCATCATAAAACATCTTCAGGTAAGCAGCGTGGTCACGGCTCTAAAGCAGACAAAAGTTCTGCACGCAAGAGCAGGAAGCGTAGTGGAGATCAAAGGTGCCAATGCCTTGATAATCCAGGACTTTGTTCCCAATATCAGGCGAGCTATAAAAATTATCGAAATGATAGACAAGCCCCAGAGCAAAATGGAAATAGCATTTGTAAGCCTGAAAAATGCTCAGGCAAGCGACATAAATGAAAAATTGCAAAGGCTATTTCAGGCGAATGCAAAAGAAAGAGCAGAATACAATTTGCCAGAACCATTGACAATAGTAGCCGACAGCAGAACCAATTCCCTGATATTGAAAGGAAGCAGAGAAGAAATCCAGGAAGCCAGAAACCTCATAGAAAGGCTGGACAGAGAAATCAAAGAAGAAGTAGAAACAGCAAAAATCTATGAACTCAAGTATGTCACCCCAGAGAAAATAGTGCCAGCCTTAAAGGAATTCATCAAAACCTCCGTGTTTCTCAAAAAAGCAGAAAAACAAATAGCAGCAGGCCCATCTTTGGATAGAATCACAGTAATAACCAATGAACACACCAAATCGCTTTTGATAACAGCGACAGAAAAAGAGCATAAATTGCTGGAAAGCGTAATCCAGAAATTCGATGTAAGAAGACCGCAGGTGCTTCTGGAAACAGTGATCTGCGAATTTTCGCCAAGCGATGTTTTGAACATAGGGATAGAGCTTCTGGGAACAGGAAATACAGAAGGAGTGGACATACACGGACTGACATCCTTCGGCCTATCATCCATAGTAGACAGCGCAGGCAAGGCGATTGACGACAAGAATCCAGCGTTTCCAGCAGGAAGAAAGCTCGCACCAGGAACAGGTCTGACAACCTTTATAACCAAAGGAAACGAAAGCAAAATCCCCTTTTTGCTAAAAACAATCCAATCCCAGAGCAATGCAGAAGTTCTTTCAACGCCGAGAGTACTAACAGACGATGGAGAAAAAGCAGAAATACGAGTGCAACAGGAAGTTCCAGTAACAAGCACCAATGCACTTAACAGCTCGACCTCTACGACATCCTTCAAGGAATTTGTTTCAGCAGGCACAGTTTTGATAATAAAACCCCAGATCATCCACAGCAACTGGCTAAGATTGGAAATAACACAAGACATAGAAGCCTTCATAGGAAATGCACCAAGTTTAGGAGTTCCACCGCCTAAAAGCAGCCGATCCTTGAAAACAGTAGTAACCGTTCCCAACGGGCAGATGGTGATTCTAGGCGGTTTATACGATAGGCGAGAAGTAGAAACCATAGACAAAATTCCCATTCTGGGAGACATACCCATTCTGGGAATGCTGTTCCAAACCAGAACCAGATCAGTATCCAAGACAAATCTTTATATATTTATATGGCCGAAAATTCTTATTGATCCAGAATTCAAGGACTTATATAAAATATCCCAGGAAGAGCATAAAAAAGCAAAGAAAGCGAGTAAAGATTCGCTAGAAAAAATGGAATAAGAATGACACCAGCCAGAGCATATAGAATTGCCGATCTATTGACAGGCATGAATGTACTTTTAGGGATATGCATTATCGCTTTAAGCATAAAGCTGGCCATGGTATGGGCAATTCCAAAAGCAGAGGAAAAAGAACAAGCACTGCCACCCAGGAGAGAAATAAAAAAAGAAGTAAAAAAAGACCTGTCTTCAATGGAAATCTGCTGGAAAGCCCCCATTCTGGAGCCAGAGCCAGTACCCAAAAAAGAAGAACAAAAGATAAAGCCAAAACCAGCGAAAACCAAAGCATTCCAAACAACATTTGCCTGGTGCAGTGTATTTGTCCATCCTGATCCCCCAAAAAGCGTTGCTATCCTCTCAGATACAAAAAATGGAAAGCAAACGCTTTGCAAGATAGGAGACATACTGGAAAAAAAATTCCAGGTTTTGGAAATCACTTACGATTGGGTAAAGATAGGTTGGGAAGAACATTACGCCTTGATAGCCCGCCCTGAGACAATCATGATCATCAAAAATACAGAAAAGCAGGAGAAATGAAGAGATGACATACTATATTCTGATACTTACGATTTTATGTATAGCCTGCACGAGTTCATCTCCCATAGTGAAAGAGGTTATCAGCGCAGACACAATCCTTCTGGATAATGGACAAAAGGTACACTATGCAGCCCTGGAATGCCCAGAAAAAAACACCCCGCTATGGGAATACGCCCGCCAGGCAAACGCTTATCTGGTAGAAGGAAAATCCGTAGAGATCCTTCCAGAAAAAAACCTTTTCGAAGGCACACTGGAAGCCTACATCTATACCCCTGTCCTTGTAGATAAGCAAAAGAAATACCTGTTTGTAAACGCAGAGATGGTACGTTTTGGATTTGCCAGAGTGAAACCTGTGGCAGAAAATGCCAGAGAAAAAGGCTTATGGAAAAATCTATGGAAACTTCAGGAGCAAGAAGCCCGTCCCTCAAAAAGAGGAATTTGGGCAGGAGAGATAGAAGATAATAATATAAAATACAATAAAAAACACTAAAATGTACTAAAAATAATTTTAATTTTATTTTTAGTAATATATATTTTTGCAATGGAAAAAAGTAATAAAGATGCAAAACTTCTTTACCACTTGAACTAGAATCGTTAAAAAGCATAATACA
>JABWCH010000116.1 GCA_013359215.1 Candidatus Brocadiia bacterium
ATAAATATATAAAAGTTTTTAAAGGGGGTTTGGGGGAAAATTTTTGTAAAAATTTTCCCCCAAATAAAAATCTCTTTGCGTAACTCCTATTATTTAATTATTTAATTCTCGTTTCATATTCGTCTTATTCGTGATTAATACCTTTTTGGCTTCGGCTTGCCCGAGATAAAGCATCTATTATTTCGGATGGAGACATGCTTTTTATTTTCGTAGTGACTCCCCATTCGTGCCCAAATGGATCTCGTACTCGGGCAAAACGTTCTCCCCAAAACATATCAGCAGGGGCAGAGAGTAATTGAGAGCCAGCAGCTACCATTTTATCAACCATTGCATCGCAATTGCTAACGTAGAGATGAATGGCTACACTTGTACCACCCAGTTTTACTGGACTAGGTGTTCCACCATGCTCTAATAGTTCTTCACTTAGAAATATTCTAACATTCCCAATTACTATTTCACAATGCATTATTCTACCATCTGGCATTTTTAGAAGAAGTTTAGGAGATACCCCAAATATTTTTTCATAAAAGCATAAAGCGTTCTCTGCGTTCTTCACACTTAAGTATGGGACAAACTCATGAATTTCCACATTGCCTCCGATTAGATTTTACTATGCAGAATATTCGCAGCTTGCCAACATAGCCAATGACAAACTGCGATAAATATAATCCGCACTCTTTATGTACTTCGTGGTGTTTTTTAAAATGCGTAATTTTTGATCTTACTCTAACAATGGGTTAGAGTAAATTTTGTGATAGTGTGTAAGCAGTCCATAATGTTGCCTAATTTTTTATTTTTCGCTTTTTTTCGCTGCTTGCTCTTCTATTTTTTCTTCAAAAAGAGCAACATTCCTAAAGAAATACAAAGCAGCCAGCCACTTTCCCATTCAGGCACAGATTGGAAAGAAACTTCGCTAAGGACAAAATTACCATTCCATGTCCCGCTATTGGGATAGGAATTCAATCTTATGGCTGTAGCATTGACAGAACTGAAAAAAACATGGTAGTTTCTTTCTGGAGAAGCTGAAGTATCAATTTTACTGCCTGTGATAACCGGATTCATCGCTGTTCCTGTATTTCCATTAACAAGACTGATTCCTGTCATCGCAATGAAATTGCTGTTTAAGTTTGGGTTGCTATCTGTTGTATACCATAGACTGAAGGTGTGTATAATTTCATTGGGATTGTATACGTTGAGCAACTGCATAGCAGAAACAGAAGTCATGCCTGCTTTGAAAGACCATAAGATGGAGTTACTGGATGTATGATAGGGAGCAACAGCCCATCCATCCCATGCATCAGGAACTCCAGGACGAACTACAGCCGATCCATCCGCAGCGATTTCACCATTGATTGTTTCCGCAGCACTGAAACTAGTTTGCTCCCAATTAGCGGCAGCAGATAGTGCTGTAGTGTGAAGATTAAAAGCAATGCTTTCTGCATATATGCCCGAAAGCACAAAAAACAGGAGAAAAATGGCGAATAGTGTTTTTTTTATCATAGCCATCCTTTCTATTTGTTGATGAAAAGAAAATCGAATTGCAATGTTTTTTCTCGAAACCTTTTTGAACTATAGCATATCCAATAAAAAAAATCAATATCAATGGAATAGGGAAAATTGTTTGGGAAGATTAGGGGAAGGACACAAACAGGTATACAAATTTCGATGTAACTCTTTGTTTTGAAAGGATTTTATATACTTGCCCATAACGATATCAACTTAACAATGCCAAACGGAAATAGCCGTTCCGTGTAAGCCTTCTTTCAGGAATCAAAAAACAGATCCAGTTTTTTTTGTACCAGCATCTTAGAATGCCTGCATAACTCCGATTCCTAAGTTGATAGCGTTATGGGAAAAAATTAGAATTTGTCGAATGCGATCATGGATGCGGGAACATGGTATTTTTTGTCCAGCAAATCCAAAACAGCATCAATCATCATAGGCGGTCCGCAGAGATAGTATTCGATTTGTTTTGGGTCAGCGTGTTTGGAAAGATACATCTGATCGCAAACATTATGGATAAAGCCTGTTGGGCCATCCCATACATCTCCTGGCTGCTTTTCAGAAAGGGCTACATTAAAGCTAAAGTTAGGGTGTTTTTTCTGAAGTGCGCTAAATTCTTCATAATAGAACATTTCTTTAACAGATCTTGCGCCATACCAGAAGGAAATCTTTCTACCGCTGTTGATTTGGTTGAGCAGATAGAACAAATGGGATCTCATGGGTGCCATACCTGCACCACCGCCCAGATAAAGCATTTCTCTATCGGTTTCTTTGATGAGGAAGTCGCCATAAGGCCCGCTGATTTCGACTTCATCGCCAGGCTTAAGATTGAAAATATAGGAAGATCCTAGGCCAGCACTATGGGTTGTGCCTTTGGGGGGAGTAGCAATGCGTACGTTGAGTATGACAACATTATTTTCGTAGGGAGCACTAGCCATAGAATAGGCACGGTAGATGATAGCTTCTTTGCTTTGCACTTTGAGGTTTTCAAAGGGCTTGTAAGCATCCTGGAATTTCTCTTCAATCGCAAAGTCTTTAAAATTGCAGGCGTATTTAGGTATATGGAACTGGATGTATTGTCCTGACTTGAATTTGATTTCTTTGGGGTTGACAAGTTCCAAAACCGTTTCTTTGATATAGCTTGCTACATTGTGGTTAGACCTGACTTTAGCCTTGAACGCCTGGATAGCAAAGTATTCTTCTGGAATAAAGATTTTTACATCGCTTTTAACCTTGACCTGGCAGGATAAACGCCATTGGTCTTTGATTTCTTTTTTGGTCAAGAAACCTTCTTCTGTTGGCAAAACAGGTCCGCCATTTTCGAGTACTTTTACTTTGCAATACCCGCATGTTCCCTGTCCACCGCAGGCAGAAGGTACAAAAATTTTATTGGAAAATAAAGAGGAAAGGAGGCTGCTGCCGCCTCTTACTTTTAGAGGCTCTCTCGCTTCTCCCATATCGATTTTACATTCTCCATAGTTGGCAATGGTAGCATCGGAGATAGCCATAACAATGGCTAAAAAAGCACCAATTCCTCCCAAAACACCTATGGATAAAAGGTATATGCTTATGTTACCTTCCATCAAAATAAAAAACAAAAAGATTTCCATTTTCTTCCTTTCTAAAACATCATTGCATGCTGACAACGCCAGCAAAACCGCTGAAAGCCAGAGCCATGATTCCTGTAATGATCATAGTGATTCCTATGCCTTCCAAAGCTTTAGGAACGTGAGAGAATCTAAGTCTTTGTCGAATGGCTGCCATGCTAATAATGGCAAGAGACCAGCCAATTCCACTACCAATTCCATAAGCAATGCTTTGCATAAAAGTATAGTTACGAACAACAGCAAAGAGACATGCACCTAAAATAGCGCAGTTCACTGTGATCAAAGGAAGAAAAATCCCCAATGCCAGATACAAGGTAGGGCTATATCTTTCCACGACCATTTCCACAAATTGCACAAGAGCGGCTATAATCATGATAAAGATGAGAAAATAGAGGTATTCCAGGCCAAGGGGTTTAAGAACCAGATGAAAAACAAGCCAGTTTGCTGTGATGGTGATCCCCATGACAAAAGTAACAGCGCAACCAAGGCCAAAGGAAGCCTTGAGTGTCTTAGAAATGGCTATAAACGAACACATTCCCAAAAAATTCGACAAGAGAATGTTGTTTGTAAAAATCGCTGCAATAAAAATAATAAAAGGATTGATTTCCGACATAGAATTTTTCCTTATTTCTTTTCTTCATGAGCAACTTTTTTGCCCATAGAATTAACAATCCAGATCAAACTACCCAACATCAAAAAAGCACCAGGAGGCATGATCATAATGTTCCAGGCAACCCATCCTTCTGAAGTAATCACAGGATAGTGACAGACAGTCCCAAACCCCAAAATTTCTCTGGGGATAGCTATGGTAAGAAGAATGATAGAATAGCCAATTCCAGCACCAAGCCCATCCAGAAAAGAAGGCCATGGGCGATTTTTCATGGCAAATACCTCGGCGCGCCCCATCACAATGCAATTGGTTGCAATCAAACCAACATAAGCACCCAGTTGTTTGCTGACTTCATAAGAAAATGCCTGAAGTAGAAGGTCTACGATAGTAACAAACACTGTAATGATCAAAACCTGGGTAATCATGCGGATTCGTCCAGGAATATAATCTTTGATAAGAGAAACAAAAACATTGGTTGCTACGGTTACAACAATAAGTCCCACGCACATAATGAAAGTATTGAACACAAGGTTAGTAACCGCGAGGCAAGAGCATATACCTAAAATTTGGCGAAAAATAGGATTTTCTTTCCATATATTTTCCCAAAATATTTTTTTGTTTTCAGCACTGAACAAACTCATTTTATTTTCACTCCTTCACAACAGGCAAAACTAAGGTTTTGCAACTGGGTAGTTCTTTAAAAAAGCCTGTGTGGTTGTATCGAAAAATTCCTTACCTTCTTTTCCCTCTACGATCTTGGCTAATCGGCCAAACATGTGCAAAAGATTTTTGGTGACAAAGCGATCCAGAGCGCGGCTTGTTTCTGAAGCACCTGTTATGGCATCGACTTCGTTTTGTTTTTTCCCAAAGTCTTGTGTTGCTTCTCCATCGTATGTGCCTTTTCTGGATGTTACTCTCAGCTCAGGCTGAGCTGAACCTTCTCTGAATATGCTTTTGTTCCAGAAGGTGAATTGTCCCTGAAACCAACCTTCTTCAATTCTCTGGCCTAATCCTGGAGTTTCTTTGTGATCGTAGAAAGTAATGCCTGCAATGGATTTAAAACCTTCTTTAAGAGCCATATATCCAGCGACTTTGTCCCAGAAACCAGCACCAGCAATTTCAAAAGTATAGTAGAAGTGATCTTCTTTTTTGGCTCTGAAGATATAAAGATTGTGCAAATAGTCTACTTTATTAGAAGGAAGGTAGGCGAATTCTTTTCCTTTATAAAGGACAATCTGGTTTTTGGGTGTTAATTCCAGAACATCAATGGATGAACTAAAGGTTTCCAGAATTTGTTCTGTTTTTTCTTTTTTGAGATAGTATTCTGTTCTTTCGATTGTAACTGCTTCTTTTTGAAATTTTTCTTGCACTGTGCTGTCTGGCATGCTTTTTAGCTTTTCATCCTTTGCCAAAAGCTTTTGGGTTTCCTCAGGCAGAATGCGCATGGCTTTTAAAATATGAATAAATCTTTCTTTTTGTCTGTTCTTGGCAATGTATTCTTTTGTCTCTAAGGCAAAAAATGTTAGAAGAATAGCAGAAATTGCTGACAAGACGAAAAGAAATAGAACCATCCGAATGTAACTTTTCACTTTTTTACCCCCCGATATCGAACCATAATCACAATTTCATCAATCAATGCTGCAAAAATGTTCATAAGCAAAATCGAAAACATAATTCCTTCTGCGTATCCTGAAAATCTGCGGATAAGCAAAGCAATGCAACCAATCGCGAATCCGTAGAAGTATCGGCCTGTTTGTGTAATAGGGCCAGTGACTGGATCAGTTGTCATAAAGATAGCACCAAACAGGAATCCTCCCGAAAGAAGGGTAAAGGCCATCAGGTATAGTTTGTCCGAAAGGCAGTTTGCATCGTAAAAGAAGAAAGAGCATACAGCACCGCCCAAGATAGTGGAAAGAATGGTTCTCCAGTTGGCTACTTTCATGGCAATCAACATAATTCCGCCTAATATAAGAAGAACAGCGCATGTTTCGCCCATAGATCCGCTTCTGTAGCCCCAAAATAGATTGGGTAAACTGGTTTTGACATAGTTCATGTATTTCTGATAGTCTTCTGGTGTGCTTCCCTGCTCTGCAACCTTAAGGCGCAATTCTTTCATCTTGGCTAAAGGCGTAGCTTCACACATGGCATCGAACTTTCCATTTTTGATTTCATGGGAAAATAAGCCGCGATGAGAAGTAAAGCCGCCTAAACCCTGAAAAACAGGTTTATTGTTTTCGATTGCGATGCTATTGGGATAAGGTTCAACAAAAGCACCACCTGTCATATAGAGAGGAAAGGATATATAAAGGAAACATCGTGCTACAAGTGCTGCGTTGAAAGGGTTTTTTCCTGTTCCGCCAAACACTTCCTTGCCAAAAATAACGCCGAATATAATCCCAACAGAAAGCATCCACAAAGGAATGGTGGGAGGCAATATCAAAGGATATAGAATGCCTGTGATCAAAAAGCCTTCGGTAATTTCTTCTTTACGAACAATGCAAAAAATGACCTCTGTCAGACCGCCTATGATGTACGAAGCTAAAATCACTAAAATAGCCCTTTGTCCATAGAAATAAACAGAAGCTATTGCGGCAGGCAAAACAGCAAAAAGAACCATAATCATAAAGCGTTTTATATCAACGCCTTCTCTTATATATGGTTTTTCTTTTGTTGTATGCGGTGTACCATAGAAAAAATTGTCGCCTGCGTCGATTAAAGGTTTAAAAGGTCGGAGAGAAGGATATTTCTCCAGCATTTTATAATGCAAATCAAAAATTTTTCTAAGCATAATCCTTGTACTTCCTATTGAATTTCAGGAAATGAATCTTGCATTTCCTTATAGTGTATTTTTAAAATCCTCTATAGTTCTTTTTTTAATTCTTCTTTGCCTTTTTGGATGTCTCTCATAATCGAAATTTTAGAAGGACAAACATAAGAACATAATCCGCATTCTATGCAGCCCATAAGCCTGAGCCCCTTGGCCTCTTCTGCCATGCCGTGAGAGCAATAGCGATGGAGCATATTAGGAAGCAAAGGTCTGGGGCATATATCTTCGCAGTAAGAGCATTGAATACAAGGTCTGTGTTCTCCATGCAAGTTGGTATCCAGTTTTTTCTCTAAAGGCAAATAAGAGCTGGCAAAGATTCTGCTATAAGAATCAGCGCGCAAGCCAGGTCTCATGAAGAAAAGGAAATGTCGTTTGGCATCTTCTTCGATACAGCTTGTGGATTTGATTTCTCTTCCAACAGGAGTCAAGGCAAGATCTTGGGCCACATCTCCTGTCAGGGGATCGCCGAGTAAAAATCGAGTTTCTACTCCTGGCTTTCCAAATTGGGCTAAAATTTCGCTCGCTGGCGTACCAATCCTTACCCGTACCAGCTTGTTTTCTTTGTAGCCCGATCCCCCCAAAGAAATCCATCTGCTTACAAGAGGCATACCTTCTGAGAGAGCGTGGTATACAGCCATTAAGTCTGCGATGTCTAAAACCACCGATCCAACAGAGTCTGGTTTTTCGCCATCAGGAACACAAACACCAGTCAAGGTTTCTGTTAAAATTTCAGGAAAATCTTGAGGGTATTTATGAGATAGTACATGGATTTCGATATTCTTGGACTGGCTAAGGCTATCTCTTAAAGATTGTGCAAATTTTTTGTCTTTTTGGGATACGCCAACATAGACAGGGATGTCTTTATAGAACTTCTGCAATGCCTGCAATGCCTGGCAGATTTCCGATACTTTGCTTTGGTACACAAGGCCAGTGGGAATGGCGAATGGCTGTGTTTCTAACGCAGAAACAACCAAAAATTTCACTTTATCCATAGAAAGAGAGCTGGATGCTTCGAGAGTTGGTAAACCTGTTGCGCCTAAGGAAGTAACACCACTCAAATACAGAAGACGGCTCATGCTTTCCTGGCTGAATTTAGATAAATCTTTTTTAGCACCATCCAAAGTAACGACTTCTGTAGAGGAATCCGAATCCACGATAGCAGCCAGAGTTTTTTTCCCTCTGTATTCGATCTCTCTGATTTCTCTTACTTTTCCATTTACTGTTGCGTGTATAGGAGAGGAAATCCCCTTGTCTCCTTTGCCAATCATCTGGCCTGCTTTTACCTTATCTCCTACATTTACCAAAGGCTTTGTTTGTTCCCCAAAACCTTGAGTAAAAGGAATCACAACGTATTTGGGAATCTTCATTTCCTCAAAGTTTGCTTTTGGAGTTCCCTGGATATTCTTGAACAAATATCCTCCTCGAACGCCTTTTCTGAAGCAGATACTCATAAATAAAACCTTTTCTGTAACATACTTAAAATAACTAAAAAAATTAAATAGAACATAAAACATATTTCAATATTGTAATAAAAGAATTCGAATATATCAAACAAAATTTTGCAGACTGAATGGTTAGATGTTTACTCTTTTTTTATCAAAAAGTTAGAGCAATACAAAAATTGCCATTAAGGAATTATTTTGTGCTTGAAGTAATATTTGCTATATCTCGCAAAATAGCATAAGGCAATTCATGGACGGATTTAAAGCAATTTCTATAGTCATGCTTGCAAATAAATTCTATTAAATCTTCTTCTGGTTTAGGGAACATTCTGAAAATATCCAACATGCTGTCTGCTGTGAGTAAAAATCTTGTCTTTACAATCCTTACCAGATAGCGGCATATAATTTTTTTACATTTGGCTGCAAAAGTCGGGTTGGGCTGAAAATGCTTCTTTATATCTGCTGGGGCAATATATTCCAGGCGAGTCAAAATATTAGAAAGCACAATCGATTGTGCATGCCGCTGCAACTCAAAGTTTTCTTCATAGCTGTGGATTGTGGCATCGCTATTGCATAGAAAATCTTCGATACATTGGTGTGTTGTCCCTGAAGCTAAAATTTCTATGATTCTTTGCCTGAAAGGTTCTTCGAAAAATGGGTTTTCATCCATGATACTTTTTATTGTAATGAGTCTTGTTTTTATTTTTTCAATCAAAAGCCTTACATTTTTCTCATATCTTCTGGTTTCTTGTTTTTGCATCATACGTGAAGACGTATAGCGAGGCATTGCATCTTGTTGCACTGGATCTGATTTTTTTGGTATTTCCAAGGCATCAGAAAGGCTTCTCATTCTTTGGGTAGTAACCTGCTTTTCTAGTGCAGGATGCTTATCTGTTTGCATGAGATTTGCTGCGTTAGGGGGAATAACAACAGCATTGGGGGGAAGACGATCCTCTCTTTCTTCCTGGATTGGAGGCATTATAAAAGATTTGGTTGCATAGTTAGGCATCATGCCTTCTTTGAAAACTCTTTGCTCTGTTTCCATAACAGGTGGAGGATTAGGTGCTGGCCTCATGCGTGTAGGAAAAACTTTTTGTTTTTCTTGCAAATACAAATCAGGAGATTCAACAGGAAGAGGAGGAGGAATATTAGAAGGTCGTATCATTGTAGGGAAAGATACTGGCTTTATTGTCTCTGTTTTTTTAGAAAAAGCATCTTGCTGTCCTGCGGGCTTAGGGATATAAGGCATATTGGTATTGGCAGAACGTATCACAGTAGAAGATATTCCAGGTTTTTCATCACTTTTTTTGGGTAAATACATATCTTTGCCAGTATTAGCAATCCCTGGTGGATTTGGCATGGGCAAGAAGGCTCTGGATTTGGGATTGTCTTCTTGTTCTGATATAATAGTAGAAGGAAAAGGGGCTGGGGTTACTGGCCTTATCATAGTAGGAGGAACAGTTTTTCCTTCGCCTTTGCTTTGCTTTAAGGAAGCAGGGAATATGCCTGTTTTAGGAAATACTTTTTTGGTTTCCTGCTGTTCATTCGTGTCTGGAAAATTTTGCAACTGTTCTGTAGGGTATGGAAACGCAATATTCACAGGTATCTCTACATCTAAATTTGCTGTGATAGGAGCAGCAACCTCTGTTGAAAAACTTGCAGGAGTAAAGTTCGGGTTAATGTATTTCTTTGTTTCCCAAGATTTTGTTAACTTGGGATTTATAACTTTTGTTGTGTCTAATAGATTTTCTTTATGGATAGATACTGTTTTTTCTCGTAGAGAAGTCTTTTGTGGAATGCCTGTTTTTTCTTTATCTATGCTTTCTTTAGTTAAGAAATTAGAGGCTGGAGGCTGGCTGGTTTTAATCTGTAGTATATCCGCAATATAATCAGACAAAGTATCAATGCTAACAGGCACTCCAAGCTTATCTAGCAAAAGGCTCTGGCATCCATTGTTTGTGAAAACAGGATAGGAAAATTGCCTTAATGCTGCCAAAAGAGGGGGAATTTTCATAGACAATTCATAAGAAACCCCTTCTTTTCTCATATAAGATAGCAAAGTATTCTGGTATTCTGAAAAATGTTCTGGCGTAGGAAAACTTTGGAGCATATCATGAAAAAAGTCCATGTCTTCTTGAAAATGCAATTGTATTACTTTTTCTATCCTCATTTTAGGATTGTTATAAAGGTAGAGACTATCATATTTTTCACCCATATACTTTGGTAAGAAGATTCTTTTAATAACTCTTTCTAGCATACCAATACAAACACCTGCCGTAAAATCCCCAAAATAGTGCATAATTTTTTCCTGTTCGTTGTTTCTCAAGAAAAAAGAAAAAACACTAGGGAGATATTCTGGAGTTGTTTGCTTAATAAATAAAGCATATCGGCTTTCTATCGGAACGCTTGAATCTATGTAAGAGGGATCGATCAGTTTAACATTGTAGTGGTCGTTCATGCGAAAATTATCTGGTTGCAGATCTCTGAAATATATACCTTGTTTGGCATAAGAAGCAATGGTATAAACCATTTGGTAGACATTTTCCAAAATTTTATTATCATCGATCTGTGCCAGCCCGTCCAAAAGAGAATTTGGTAGAATATCTGCAATCATAAAATGGGTATTGATGAGGTCATTCCTCTCTAAAATCTCTTGGGCTATTTTCTGCGCATTTTCTACTCCAGCAACAGCAGCCAAAGCATTTTCTAAAATTCTGACAAGCTGTCCAGGGTTAATCTTTAAATTCAGATAGCCTTCGTATAATAATCGAGAATAGTCTTGTTCTGTTCCCTCATAATCTTCATTTATGTACAGAGAATGTCCTCTGATTTTGACAATATTTGCTTTTGCATTGTATTCATTGGTCTGAAGCTGCCCAAGCTTTACAATGGCGATAATATCGTTAAAAAAAATATGAAAGTCTTCTCTGGGGCGGTAGATTGCAATCCGCTTGCCTTTCAAAGAGGCGATTTCAGGCAATGGTATTCTTCCAATAAAATCCAAAACAACAGCTTGCTGTACATGCTTGGATGCGCCTTTGCCTATGTCTTTTTCTATTTTGACAAGTATAGCGATATTGTGCTCATTTCCAAAAGCAAGATATTGCAAAGGTATAACTAATGCATTCTGGACAAGAGGCTTGCCTGTATGTTGCTGGTAGTATGTCATGAGTTTCCATCCAATTTTTGCAATCCAATATTGGTTTGCGGATCCATTTGCGGTTGCCTTCTCCAAGGACACTTTTGCAAAATCAGAAAATTTTATAACAATCCAAGGGTATCCTTTATTTCATTTTATAAAAAGAAAAACTTTTGTCAAACTCTTTTCCTGGGAACTTGGTTGTGCTATAAACCCAGCACATTTTGTATGGACATTAACTATATGAAGCACTCGCTTCGTGTAAGCCTTCTTTTAGAGAATTTTCTTTGAAAGAAGTAGAAAAAACATTGCAGATTTCTACGATTTATAGTAATATAAAAAAGCAATGAAAAAATGAACCTGATGAATAACCAGTCAGAGATAAGATTTTGGATATAATTTTTATTTCTTAAAAATTAAGGTTACAAACAATATACAGGGAGATTTTTAGTAGGGTGCTAAAAATTTATCATCATTATAAGCTTTTTTTTTCAAAAAGATGATACTTTGGATAGCATTTAACAATCCTACGTTTATGAATTTTATGATAGAGCATGAATATTTTGACAATGCCGTGATAATAGCATCTGTTGCACTCAGCGGGATTTATAGATATTTTTTAATGTCTATAATTTTGCAAATTTTTTTAATTAATTATAATCCAATAAATTATATCATTAAATTTTAACACAAAAAACACAAAATATCTCAAAAATCACATAAATATAACTATATATCAGATGATAGCTTATATTTTTTTGTCCTTTTTGTGTGCAAAAATCTGCAAAAGTATAGTAATATAACATTGCCAAAAATAGTTCTATCAAAATTTGTAAAAACGTAGACAATTCTTAGGATGCAGATGGGGAATGAAGAGGCCGTATCATGAAAAATTACAAAAATTAGTCCAGCAAGAAAAGCAAAAAATTGCTTTTTCTTTGCCTCTGAATTTGCATTGTCTTTTGCTTCCCATGCTTCGCTATAAAATGAGATGGGAAATCACAAAGGATTTCTATAAATATAGAATTTTCCAACATATTAACAATAAAAACCTTACTCTCGATGCAATTGTACTATTTGCTTGCAATTTATATCTCAAAGGGCATCTTTTTCAGAGGCTGCATAGAGAGCTTTTTCGTAGTATATCCAATCCTGGTTTTATTAAAATGTTAGAAATCTATGGAGATCAATTTAGTAAAGTATTTATAGAAAATATGATGTCAAGTACATTGGATGTTCAGGATGCGATAGCATTGACTCATCGTTTTTCTAATTTAATTTCATTTTGTCTCTCAGAGGATGTTCAAAATCTTTATAAAAATCTAAATAATCTAAAAAAAAATCAAGAGCCGACTGTATACTTTCCTATGGTATTTGAAAACCTTCTGAGAAGCCCAGCTTTACTCAATAAATATCTTAAATTATTAGAAACAAAATCTTCCAGGATAGAAATTTTAGAAATTTTAGAAATTTTGAATTTAATTGCACAGAATATAGGAACGGTTGCTGTTTATCACTCGTTTTATGAACTTTGTAATCGCTTTTTGGAAAAACCTATTTTTTGGGTATTTATGGAAGTGGCAAGGTATGTTGCGCTTTTTCAAAATCCTTCTTTATTCCAGATAGTCTTTTCTTGGGGCGTTCATTCCTCTTTAAGTGAAGAAATCATAGAGGCTATTTTCCAATATAGCCTGCCTCTGTTGAAAAACGCAGAGAGAGTCAGGGCAGATATTTATTTTCAAAGGTATATAGAATATGTTATGCAAAGAGAAGAAAAGCTCACAAGAATGAATACAGAGGAAATCCATTATTATCTAAAAAAAGCAGTAGATTTTTTCCTGGAGGATTGATCCATTGCTTTTAACAAGGAACTGCTTATGAAGAAATTTTTAGATGATGTTTTTTGTGAATATTTGGTTGAAAAAAAGCTTCTGGACAAATCGCTACTTTTTCAAGCTAAAAAAGACAAGGACAGTATAACGATTCGAGAAAAGTTGCTATTAGAAAAATATATTACTTTTTCTACCTATACAACCATTCTGTCCTTACTGAGACAGAATCGAGACATTATAGACAGTCAAAAATCTATTGAGTTTGATCAAAAGTTTCTCTCATACGCGTATTCTCAAAACTTGATTCCTAAAGACGATATAGAAGTTTGCCGTAAGCATGCACTTGCTTCTCCTTTTAGCACAAGAGAGCTACTTTTTGCAACATCTACCGTAGATTTCGAAATATACTCTCAAATCATGTCTGAATTGTCTTCTGAGCTTTTGCAGGCAAATACGAAAAAAGAAGATTCAGAGCAGACAATCATTGATGAAGAAAACCCTTTTCCCGAAGAAGAAAAAGAGACGGTTGCATTGCCTCTTTCCTTTGTGAAAGACAATTCAGCAGAAACAATCATTGATATTAGCCCTCCTGATCTGGAAGAAGAAGAAGATATGCCTTTTGCCTATAACCAATCGCCAGTCCAAGACGATGAATCTGCCGATACTGTTATTGACCAGGATTTTGGCTTGCCTTCAGAAGAAATTGTACAAGAGAAAAAAGTTTTACCTCAAAAAGAAGAATTAGAAGCAACTCTGGATATTGAGCAAAGTGTATCTTTAAAGCCAAAAGATGATATATTTAAGCCAAGGGAAGATACGTTCCAGGATTATAAGGAACAAAGCCAGCATATAGTATCTGCTAAAAAGATAGATTCCAGGCTAAAAAGAGCTACTTTTAACGAAACAGGCTCGCCAACCATACAGGAAGCAAACCAGTATGCACCGCTGCAATCTGACTTAGTTACAGAAAAATTTCCTGAAAGATTCCCTACAATTCCCATGGACGATCTGATTCGTGAAGTACAAAAGCAAGTCAATCTCCAAACACAGCAAATCTCGCAGAATGTTGGGAAGGAAATCAGCAGCTATACAAGCATTTATAAAGTGTTATGCGCTATTGTTATTTTTATATTTTTATTTTTGCTTGTATTTACTGGATTCATAGAATACCAGAGGTTTTATGATTTAAAAATTCTTCGGGAAGAGCGCAATAAAATCATTGAACAGAAAGATCTTGCTTTGAAAGACAAAATTCAGGCTATGGTAAAGCTCCAGGAAATGGCAGAAAAAAAGCTAGAAATAGAAAAAGAGCTGGATAAATCCCAAGCTTTATCTAAAGAAATCAAATCTCTTACTGAAGAAAGAGATGCTTGTAAGCAAAAAGAAAAGGCAAGGTTGCATATTCAAATGGCACTTTGCTACCAAAGTATACAGGAAAATGAAAGAGCTAAGGAGGAAGCCAAGAAAGCGTGGGATCTTGCGCCTGAAGATGGAATGGTAAATCTTGCTCTTGCTGAATACTTTATAAAAAATAAAGATTGGAAGCGAAGTATAAAATACCTGGAAACAGCCAGCAATCAAGAGGCAACAGCATGGTTAGCATACATTCGGTTAGGAGAGGCATACTTTATCCAGGGGCAATCTCTCCAGGCAAAAGAGAGCTGGGAAAAAGCTCTGAAAATCAACCCCGCCCTTAGCCAAATTCGAGAAAAGCTAAAACTTCTGCCGAAATAGCCCAGAATGTGTTTTTATAATCTATCTCAGACAAGCCGAAACACAAAAAGGTATTAAGGAATCGGAATTAAATAAGTTCCCCATTTAGACGATAAAGATAACGATTAAGATAACGATTAAGATTAAGAATCGTAGTCCGATTCGTTATCATTAAGTAAAATTTACATAACAAGCTGTCTTGTATTCAATTAAAAATGGGGAAGTTATTTAATTCTCATCGCTAATCGCGAATGAGACGAATATGCAAATTGCGCGAATGAAATTTTTATAAAAATATTCGTGCCATTCTACCATTCGTTTTATTCGCGATAAAAATCTTTGCTTTTTCGGCAAACATCTAACTTTTTAGTTTCTATTTGGGCAATGTGACATTGTCAATCTACATTAGGAGTATCTTGCGAATGAAAAATATTGAAATAGACGATGAAAAGCTGTTGAATATTCTGCTTGGACAAGGCTTGATCAGCCAAGAACAGAAAAATGCCTGTCTTGCATACCAGCAAGAATACCTTAGAAGAACAGGCGAAAAAGTAGCCACGCCCAAAGTACTCCAAAAACTCGAAATCCTTCCTTTGGATAAAATCGTAAGCATTGTCAAAGCAATAGAAGGCACAAAGGCAGCCGATATGGAACAAGAGGAAGAATACGAGGAAGAGGAAGAAGTGGCTGTTGCACCACCAAGGCCCAAACTGGTTCCTGCATTTCTTGCAAAAGAAGACAAAGTCAAAATGCCAGAGAAAGAAAATGCGAGATTTTTAATCGATAGAAACCAGCGGCAGCAAAACCCAAAAGAAGAAGAAACCATCAAAGAAAGCTCAGAACCCGAAAAGTCTTTAGTTCTTTCTTATTTCTTGTTGGTCTTCTTTGGTATTTTTGGCGCACATCGCCTTTATCTTCGCTGCTATCGCTCTGGGATTCTCTATGGCTTGACATTTGGTTTTTTAGGGATTGGGATAGTATTGGATATTTTCTTAGTTCCCTTTTTGCTAAAAGCCTATCGGAAAAATAAAGATCAAAATAGAAGCGAATGGCAGGATATGGCGAAATATGAAACTTACATAAAAGAAAGCCTGCCTGCTTGGTGTAAAAAAGAAAAAACTCTGCAAAAAATCGGCAACGCGCTGGAAGTTTTTTTGCAATTCCTCTATTTGATTATTGCCCCCATTGTCATAGGCGTTGTTTCCGTAATTTTCTGGCAGCCAGCAATGCCTTTTGTCCTCTTGCTTTGGGTTGTCCTTTTCCTTTCCTCTTCTTCTTTAAAAAAACATCTAGCCCAAAGATCTTTATGGAGACACGTTCCTTTCTTGGAATTTTTACACCAGAGAATTTTACAAGCAGAAGGATTTTATTTCCAACATCAGCCTAAATCGATTCTTGTCTATTTCCTCTATCCAATGTGGATGCCTTTCTTGATTCTCTTTAAACCAAAACGAAGAGAGGAGCTATACTGCTATCTCTGGATTATCTTGGGTTCGCTAGGTTTAATTTTCTCAGGCATGGTTTATCTTGCATCTCTTTTTTCTTTTCAATATTCCAGCACCTTGCAAACTCTTCTGGTTACCCAAGGGATGGTATGGTTTGGAAGCTTCCTGGTATTTCTTGCCTTGAGCATTCCTTACTTTACATCGTTTATGTCTTTCAAAACCAAAAAGAACCAGATGGTCACAAAAATTTTTGGGGGATGGGGTCTGGTCTTCTCTAGTGTATTTTTTGTATTTCTCCTGATAAGCCCTTGTTTTGTATCCTGGGAAACATATTCTCACCAGGACGCTATCAGAAGCATGCTATGCAAGCTACAAGCCAATCAATACAAAGAACCATTCCAGGAAATTCTAACTCTTCTATCTCAAAAAATTTCCAAAGAAAACCATCCGTTGCCCAAAGACACGGCAGAGCAATATACAAAGAAATTGCGTCTCTTTATAAGAGGAATAGCCTCTTGTAAGGAATCCCAGTCAATCCAGGTTAGCTATCTGGAAAAATCTAAAAATATGCTCGTCCATATTGAGCAAAACCCCCTTGCTGTTTTATTGCCTGATGGCAGCATCCAATGGAAATGGACAGACATGGAAAAAGAACAAAAAGAAGAAATCGAAGAAACTCTGAAATCTTGCATTGTCTGCCCTTACATAGAAGAATATCGCAAATATCTGGACATTCCCTTTGAAGCAAGAATGCTTGACTAGATTTTATTCTGCTACCCATAACGCTGTCAGCTTAGTGATAAAAATTAAGGAATCAGAATTAAATAAGGAATCGGAATTAAATAAGTTCCCCATTTAGACGATAAAGATAACGATTAAGATTAAGAATCGTAGTCCGATTCGTTATCATTATCTTAATCTTAATC
>JABWCH010000117.1 GCA_013359215.1 Candidatus Brocadiia bacterium
ACAAAGGAAAACTTGGTACCTGTTTTTTTGATTCCTGAAAGAAGGCTTACACGGAGCGATCGCTTCAGCATAACCTTACATCTTAAATTGACAGCCATGGGGCAAAGCCCTAGGTAAAGATCGGTAATGAAATTATTCCTGGAAATTTTTTATGCTAACCTGGGCAGAAATCTTAGAAGCGATTTCCTGGAAAGCCTTTGCGCCTTCGCTATTAGGATCAGAGATGGTAATGGGAATTCCCTGGTCTGAAGTATAGCGGATTTGAGAGCAAAGGGGAACTTCGCCTAGAAAAGGAATATGCCATTCTTCGCTGACTTGCCTGGTAGATCCCATGCCAAAAATATATTCCTTTTGGGAACAATGATTGCAAATATAATAGCTCATATTTTCTAAAATACCCAAAACAGGGCATTGAAGCTTTTGAAACATATCCATTGCTTTAACAGCAACTTCTATAGCAACACCTTGGGGAGTAGAAACAACAACAGCACCAGAAAGCTGTAAATTTTGGCATAGAGTCATCTGGACATCGCCTGTTCCTGGAGGCAAGTCAACAACAAGGTAATCAAGATCACCCCAATCTACTTCATAAAGCAAAACTTTCAGCATTTTATCCAGCATTGGCCCACGCCATACAACCGCTTTTTTGGGAGGGAGCAAAAGGCCAATGGACATAACCCGTATTCCATATCTGTATACAGAGCATATTTTACCAGAGGTTTCTGTATCAGGGAGAGGATCTAAGGATAAAAGTTTGGGAATGCTAGGCCCATAAATATCAGCATCTAAAAGACCTACATTTGCGCCTGTCTGAGATAAGGCAATAGCAAGGTTGACGCTTACCGTAGACTTCCCAACGCCTCCCTTGCCACTTCCCACAACAATAATATTTTTAATGCCAGGAATATTATTTTTTGTATTCTCCTGGACAGTACTGCGGACTCTGGATGTAAGCTGTATCTCAACATCCTGTACCCCAGGGATTTCACGAACTAATTTTTCTGCTTGTTCTTTCATTTTGCCTTTAAAAGGGCATGCAGGAGTAGTTAGTTCTAAAGTAAAAGAAACCTTATTTTCAGAAGATATTTTTAAATCTTTTATAAAATTTAAAGAAACTATGTTTTTTTTCAAATCTGGATCTTCGACTTGTTTCAAAGCATCCAAAATTGTTTTCTCATCCAGTTTCTTATCCATATTTTCCTCGTAAAGATTTTCTTAAATTTTTTAATTTTTTTCAAAAAAAACATAAAACCAGAGATAGTCTAATGACTGATTCTATAGTTTTAGAAACAAAATTGCAACGAATAAATATTTTGGAAAAAATTTTAGGAAACCTGGAATAACGCTGGCAAATTAAGGAACTTTTTTATTTGCTTTGCGTCTAAAGCATATCAAATTTCTAATTTGACAAAACGCTTATTGACTTAGCTCCTAATTTTAAAATCACGAATGACACGAATCTAATTTTAAAATCACGAATGATAACACGAATAAGATGATCTATTCGTGCTATTCGTCCATTCGCAAGATTCGTGATAAAATAATTTTCTGATGTATCCAGATTAGGAGCTAAATCCATAAGCATTTTTGACAATATCATGTTTTGGTTTTTAGAAAGTCATCTTGGACTATTTCTTTTTAGAAAGGGTAGAGCATGTTTCAAAAATTTTTTCTTGTTTTTTGGATGCTTTTGCTTGTTTTGAGCTTTGCACAAGCACAGCCCCAAGAAGACCAGTCTCAGGTTAAAGAGCGAATCATCTATATTCCTTACCACAAGCTAGAAAGCCTCCTGGAAAAAAAAGATTCAGGCATCTATTTGCCTTACCAGGATTATCGGAAACTGATGGATGAATTGGAAAAACTTCAAAGCCGTCCACCCGAACTGCCTGCAAGCGTTGTAATCAGTCATATCAGCTATCAGGCAAAGCTGGTCGATAAATTTTTGCAAATTGAGGCCAATGCCCATGTAAATGTTTTAAAAGAAGGCTGGCATGGAATCGAGCTACAGTTTGGCAATATTGCACTCAAGGAAGCTTTATTCAACGATAAACCCGCATTGATTAAACTCAAACCCAATGGCTATGAACTCATTTTTCAGAGCGAAAAAGTAGACAAACATCAGCTCAAGCTGGTTTTTGTAGTGCCTGTCAAAAAAACTCATACTTTGAGTGCCAGTGCTGAATTCCAAGTTCCCAGAGCACCCATCGCCAATCTCACCGTTGAGCTTCCTCTTGCCAACGAAGAAAACAAAGAAGCCATGCCTAAAATGAAAGTGGATGTGAATCCTAGCCTTCTCACCCAGATGGAATATGGGAAAGATTCCGTTGTCGTAAAATCCCTTTTAGGCAACACAGACCAGGTGCAGATTACATGGCAGTGGGAAGCAGAAAGAAAAGTAGAGGTCAAGAGCATTGTCCAGACCGACAACACAAGCAGGCTGGAAATTGCTGAAAACTTCCTCCAGTTGCAATCCAAGGTTGTGTATGATGTTATCCAGGGAGAAGCCAGCAGCCTCAGGCTCAGAATACCCAAAGGATTCAGGATTCTCTCCGTTGTTTCTCTTCAAGGTGTAGGCATCCGAGATTGGGCTTTAGAGGGCGAAGACATTTTATTTGTTCAGCTCCACGATAAGCTTGTTAATCTAGGAGAAGGCAAGACCGATCTGGAAGTGGAAATCAAGCTAGAGCAAATCATCAAAAAAATAGAAGAAAAATTCGCTCTCCCCTGCATACAGGTTTTGGATGTAGAAAGAGAAAAAGGCTTCTATATTGTAGCAGTCAATGATCTTTATACTTTAAAGCTGCTCAAACGTCAGGAAATCAGCCAGATCGATATCCATGATCTGCCAGGCAGCATTTCCAGAGAAGACGTTCAGTTCGCCTTTAAGTACCTCAAACGCCCCTTTGTATTAGAAGGGGAAATGGAAAAGAAAGAGCCAGAATACGAAGTGGCGACCAATGTGTATGCTTATCTGGACGAAAACCTTTATAAACTCTATGCCCATTTTCAATACGACATCAAGAAATCCCGTATTTTCGGAACAAAAGTAGCCATACCTTCGGGATTCATGATTCTGGATGTCAAAGTCCATGACCTGGCAGAACAACCCAAAGCGGATTTAATCAAAGAATACCGATCTGTGGAAGAACAGGGAAAAACCTTCCTCATGGTTACCTTCCAGAAGGGAATCAGAAGCCCCAAACTCGTTTTGAGAGTCCAGCTCCAGAAAAAACTGGAACAAGAAGAAAAAGTACGCGAAATCCTTTTGCCTGTTTTCCAGGTTGAGGGGGCAAAACGAGAAGATGGTAACATAGGAATGGAAGTCAAGCCTAGCTTTAACATCACCACCATAGAAAAAACACAAAAGAACGTATTCCCTTTAGATACAAGGGAACTTTTCAAACAGGGAGATAAACCACCCTATTCCAATATCAATAATATTAACATTGGTTTACGCTATTTCGATCATCCCATTGTAGCCAGCTTCCGCATGGAAAAACGCGATCCCCTCGTAACAGCAGAAGTCTATCATTATGTAGAAGTGGCAGAAAACGTACTCAAATCGCGCATACAGATTTTTTATGATGTGCAGTATACAGGCGTAAAAGAATTTTCCTTTACCTTGCCCGAAGCGATTGCTCAGGAAGTGCCCAAAAGCAGAGTGACTGATGCCAAGGGATTGATCAAAGAAATCCAGATCGTTCCAGACAAAGAAAAGAAAATATCCCTTTATACAGTCCATACACAACGCGATATTTTGGGCGTTTTTGAAGTGCGCGTAGACTATGAAAAAAAACTAGGCCAGATCGAAACCGAAGTCCAGGAAAAGATTTTTGAAGTTGTCACACAAAATACCAAAAGAGAAAATGGCTTTTTTATCTTCAAAAAAGACAACAACCTTTCTATGGATTTCCTTTCTACAAAAGGTCTGGAAGTAAGCGACATCAACGATCCCACCTTCACAAGAGGCGACAAGAAGGGCGTATTGGCTATTTTCAAATACAATGCTCATGGCTATGAGCTGGAAATGAGTCTGAAAAAGCTCTCCTTTGAACCCGTTCTCAACACCGTCATCCAGCGTTTACACATAAGCTCTACAGTCAACAAAGACTATACCAGCAAAAACGAAGCGGTCATCTTGGTCATCAACAACCGCAAGCAAATGCTGGAATTCGAGATCCCAGAAGGAAGTCGAGTGACTTCTGTTTCTCGCTTAAAAAGCATTCCCAACAACCGCTACCGCAACATGAAAGCCTATGAGATCAATGAAAGCCTGGAAGCACTCAACTGGTCTCAAAGCGATAAAGAAAGACGATTCAAGGTAAATATTGCAACCAATGTCCAAAAAAATGCACCCTTTGTCCTGGTAATCAAATATGAAAGCAACCTCAAAAAGGGCGAAATGGAATTTTATGGCGACTTCAAGCTCAATGCCATTGAGTTTGTCGATGTCCCTATCACATATTTCACATGGGATTTAGGCTTACCTGGAGAATACCAGTATGTCTGGTTTAAATCCAATCTCGTCAAAAATTTCTCTTATGAGTATGGAACATGGAGCATCCTTTCTGAAATCCTGGATCGAGGCGGAATCGACACTTCCGATGTATCCCAGGAAGGCGAAACAGGAGTTATTCCCATATATCCTATTGAGGGAAAGCAATTCTCTTTCTACCGCCTGAACGCAAGCGGCTACATTCATGCTACCTATATTTACAATAACTGGCTGTACACTTTAGACCTTTTGGTTTTCTTCCTTGTATGTCTTTTTATCGCTGTTCTTCCTAAAACCAAACTTGTCAATCGCTTGAGCCTGGTTTTCTTCTTCCTTGGCGTTTCCATTCTCCTTGCTTCCTTTAATTTACAAGGATTCCAGGAAATCTATCTGACCGTTTTCATAGGAACATGCGTGGCAGGAAGTATGGCACTGATCATGAGCTTTTTCCAAAAAATAGGGCAGTATTTTTCGCCTGCAACAGCCAAAACTCATACAATATACAGAGATAAAAGCAAAGAACCCCAGGTAAAAGAAGCTGTTGAAACACAACAGGAAAAACCCAAAACAGACGATGTAGAGAAAAAATAAGAATAAAAGAATACCAAAAAGTCATCATAGGAGAACAATAGTATGAAAAGAAAATTTTATCTCCTTTTCCTTTTTCTCTTATCTTTTATTATATCCTGGGCTTCGGCACAGGATAAAATAACGGAAAGGATCATTTATGTTCCTTCAGAGGAATGGGAGAATGTCATAAAAGCTCAGCCAAAGGGCATAAGCCTTTCCTGGGAGCAATACCAGGATCTTTTAAAAAAACAGCCCCAGGCTCAAAGTAAGCCTCAGTCTTCTGTCGTTGTTGGCGACATCCGCTATCAGGGCAAAATGATAGAAAAAACCTTGCATTTTGAAATGGACATGCTTTTAACCAGCTTGTCTGATGGATTGCAGGAATTTTCCTTTGAATTTGGCAAAATGGGAGTGGAAAAGGCTTTGCTCAATGATAAAGAAGCCTTGATTGCAGCAGAAGAGGTTGTCCAGGACATTCCTGTCATCCAGCAAAGCAATGAAAACTCTGCAAACCAGGAATACTATCAGCAAAGATTGGTAAGACAAAGTCCTCCGCAACAAATGGCAAACAACGTTATGCCTCCTGTTTTAGAGCCTAAAGTCCGCTACCGCGTTCTTTTGCAAGGAAAAGGAGAGCATAGGCTGAAAATGTTCTTCTTCAAAAGACTCAGTACCCACAAAGATGAACTCAAAGCCAATTTGGTACTAGGGGAATTCGCGCAGCAGACCTTTGTTCTGAAAACCCAGGACGAGATGGAATACACCATTGAGCCTATTGCCAGTGCCTCACACAATGGTGAAATGTTTATTTACATGGGCAATCGTTCCGATTTTTCTTTGAGCATGAAGCCAAGAGAGCAAAAGGACGTAAAGCAGCCCTTGTACCTGGCTCATGTTTATGCTTCGCACCTTGTTCGCGTAGATAGCATTACATCCTGGTTTCAGGTTTCTTTGGAAATCTACTATCAGGCACAGAAAAACTTTACATTCTATATCCCTGCCAATGTAGAGATCCTGAGCATTTCGGAAAACCGTTGGGAATCTTCAACAGAAGGCGATTCTAAAAAGATTATAGTCCAACTGGAAGAAGCTGTGGATCGCGCCCATACCATCAGCATCAAATGCGAAAGGCAACTTCTGGGAGATAAAGAGTTTTCTTTGCCAGCCATCACAGCATCAGGCCAGAATCTTTTGCGCCAGGATGGACTAATCTACATCGAAAAGACTCCTGAAATCCAGCTAGAAATCCAGAATATAAAAGAAGCCAGACAAATCACGGCAGAATCCCTTTTCCCCAGAGGCAAGGGAGCAGAAACCACATTGCTCAAAAAGTTCGGGCAAGAAGCAGTTGCTGCTTTTAAGCACGCCCATACAGACTATTCGATTGTAATGAAGAAAAAAGAGATCGTTCCTGTAATCGAAAGCACTTTTGTAGCAGCAATCAGCTTCTACCAAGATGGTCTGGAATGCGTCAACCATATTACTTTCGATACAATAGAGGGCAAGTCCAAACAATTGTCAATCGTCCTCCCTCAAGGCTGGAGCGTGGATTCCATTGAGGGCTATTTTGCAAGAAATGCCAATAGCGCGTTTTCTAAATTCCATGATTTTTCTTACTATGTAAAAGATAGCATTCTCTATCTTTCTTTGCGAAACCAGATAGTAGCAGGACAAAGGCTGAAAATTTCCTTGAAGCTCCAGAATATGCCAGAAGGATGGCAGGGCGACTGGGAAGAAAGACAGATGCTTTTGCCCTTGATTAAACCAATGGGAACAAAATATTTGCCTTCTTTTGCAGGAGTCATCGTAGACCCAGACTACCAGATGGAACTTTTGCATATTGCCCAGGCCCAGTCTGTGGACATCAATATTTTGCGCAGCTTACAGGTAAGCAGCAAAAACCTGCGTTTAGGATTGAAGCTGAACGAAGACAAAGCATCGGCAAACATCAGCCTCAAAAGAAAGCCTTCTTACACAGAGCTAACCTTGGCAAGCTATATTTCCGTTGAACCTGAAAGAATCAGGTGTATGAGTGTTCTTGTCTATGATATTAAAAATGCTTCGCAAAACATGCTTAGATTTACTATGCCCAAAGCATTCCCTTATATATTGCATGTTGCCGATGAATTTGGTTTTATCAAAGAAAAAGAACAAAAAGAAGGAAAAAATGGTCAGGAATGGCTGATTAAGCTACAGAAAAGAGTCATAGGAACATACTCTCTTTATCTTACTTTTGAAATTCCTATCCAATCCATAGAATCCTATATGGAGTTTCCTGTGATGCAATTCCCTGGGATCGAGCAGCGCAAAGGATTTATCGGTATTTGCGGCATATCTCAGGCAGAGATTACTCCTGTTTCTACCAAAGGACTTAGCAAAATTCTTAACACACAGCTTCCTTTGATACCCCATCCTGAATTGCCTGCTGGAACAGAATATTTGCATGCGTTTAAATATGCCAACGCCGAATTTCAGCTTAGTATGGAAATCAAAATGCATGGGAAAGTTAGCGTAGCGAATGCAATTCTGGAAAGCGTGACTATCTCTACTCTCTATCCTCAAAAAGATACAGAAAGAGTGGTTTGCGAATACACACTCTCTCATATAGGCTTACAGTATTTTGATCTTGTTTTGCCAAAAGATACAAACCTATGGTCGGCTGTTGTGGATGACAAAGGAGAAAAGCCTGTAAAAAAAGACAACACTCTTTCTATTCCTGTTCCCAGAGAGAATACGGGCAAAGCCAATTCTATCCGCGTTGTCTACGAAAGAAAAGTTCCTGAATTAGGCTATTTTGGGACAATGGTCTTAGAAAGACCCCAGACACATTCCAGCATTCCTGTGAAAAAATTCCAGTGGTTTTTATATCTTCCTCCTTCTTACCAGGTTGGGAAATTTTCCAGCGATTTTGTTTCTGGTGGAAAGCCCTGGTATAAGATTCTTGGACAGGCTGCAACGGGTTTTTTAACCCTTACCTACGAAAAATCAGTGGGCTATTCCAAAAGCCAGTACCATTTGTCCAGAGATGCCTATTCTATGCCAAAACAGTCAAAAGAAGAGTATTACAATGAATCTCAGCAAAATATGCCTGCTCCTGGCTTAGTGCCTCCTCCGCCTGCTTCGCCTAGTCCTGCCAAGCGTCCTATGGCTCAAACTATGGGAAAAAATATCCAGGATATGAAAGAAAAGGAACGAAGGAAAACCGAAGGATATTTGAAAAAAGACATGGCAAAAAGAGAAGAAAAATCCCAACTAGAAAGCGCAAAACCAACTCTTCCTTCTGAAGTCATGGAAGACGGTGCTGGAAAAGGCATGCCAGAAGTAGAAGCACCCATGGAAGAAGAGCAAAAATCCGAAGAAGCACCTGTCGATGAGGAATCCATTGACGATATAGAAACAGAAAAAAAGGAAAAACTGAGCGATGAATTTGTTCCTCCTTCTCCTGAGCCTATTTTAGAAGATAAGCCTTCTCAAAATAAAATAATCGAGCCTCAGAAGGCAGAAAACGATGCTGATGAATGGGATTATAGCCCAAAAAGCAAAATCAGCCCTGTCAGGCCAAAAATCCCTGCCACTGGCATGAAAAAAGCAGGAGAGGATCAGACTGGTGTTTATTCTGTCAAGGCAAAAGGACTTCGATCTCTGGATATTGAGCTTTTGGGAAGCAAAGTGCGTTCTCAGGTAACATCCATAGGCCGCCAGTTGCCTTCTTCTTTGGCTTGCATTTCTTTGCTATATTTGCATGAGGAAACTATGCGCAGTCTACGTATTGCCTTTGCAGCTTTGTCTGTTTTGATAGGATTGATTTTGATAGCGCAGAGAAGAATCCCCAGAGTGGTAGCCATCATGATTATACTGCTTGTTGTTAGCTTCATCCCATTAATTTTTGGATCATGGCTCACTCCTTACTCCAATGCTGTTGCCTGGGGCATCCTTGGTTCTGTTGCCCTGTTCTTAGCATATCGAATTCTATGGAAAATAGGCGCGTGGTTCGGACTCCACCAACAAACAGCAGCCCTTATTCTGGTTGTTGTATTGATGGCTTCAACAGCTATGGCTCAAGAGCCTTCTAAAGTACGCCAGATCTATGTGTCCTATAATCCCGAAAAAATAGAGCAACTAGACCAGGTGAACAAGGTTTTTCTCCCTTATGAAACCTACGTCACCCTTTGGAACAGAGCTTATCCTGATCGCCCTATTGAAGTAGCCCAGAAAAAACAGGACAACTATTTCCTTTACCATGCTGACTACAAAGGGAAAATATCAGGAGAGCAAACCCAGTTTACCGTAAACTTTCTTGCAGAAGTCTTCAATGCTCCTATAGCCATGCCCCTGGGTCTGGCCCAAACAGCAGTGCAAAAAGCCACGCTGTATAAAGAAGGCGAAGAAGCAGGACAGGAAGTTACCTTAAAACCAACAGAAAATGGCTATAGCATTATGCTGCCAAAAAAAGGTAAATATCGCATAGAAATGCAGTTTTTGCCACAAGGAAAATCTGCTGGAAAAAGAGGCAGCTTTCAATTCGGGCTTATTCCTATTGCCAGCTCTGTGTTGCAATTCACGCTGGATCATGATCTGGAAGCCAATCTTAGCAGCTTTTCAGGCGATTGGTATGAAAAAAAACAAGAGGATGGCAAAACCCTGACTCTTTTCCCTGGTTTAAGCAGACAAATCGCCATGGATTGGTATCAATCTTCGGAGAGCTA
The DNA here is from genome assembly GCA_013359215.1 of Candidatus Brocadiia bacterium. Taxonomy (GTDB): domain Bacteria; phylum Planctomycetota; class Uabimicrobiia; order Uabimicrobiales; family JABWCH01; genus JABWCH01. The sequence continues at coordinate 9,772 of JABWCH010000117.1, forward strand.
CAAGGCAAAAGGCTTAAATATCAATGCAAACAGCAAACATAGCCTGACAGTATCCGACTATCTTTTGCGCCTCGAAAGCAAAATCGATTACCAGATCCTTTCTGGAAAGATCGACAGGCTGAACCTGAAAGTTCCCAAAGATTACAACATCCTTCGCCTCAACTGCACAAATCTGGAAAGATGGATACTATCTCCAGAAGCAGACCACAATAGCATCTCTATAAGGCTTGTGGATAGCTCTGCTCAAAAAATCACCCTGGATTTGGTTGCAGACAAAGTGCTTTCCCAGGTGCCTTCGGTTGTCCTTTATCCTGAAATCATACCTGTGGAAGTCGAAAGAGAAAATGGGCAGGCAATTCTCATCACACAAAATTTCTACAATGTAATCGTGACCAGGCATGAGAAACTCCGCAAGGTTTCCAGCTATGAGCAGGGACAAAAGTTCTATGAAGTTTTCCGCTACAATGAACATCCCTATCAACTGGAATTCTCGATTCAGCCCCAGGAATACTATAATTTCAGCCGTTCCCAACTGTCGTTGAAGATCGATGAAGAGAAGATCCAGGCAGACTACAATACAAGCCTGGAAGTCAAAGGCAAAGAAATCTTCAGCTATCAGATCCATTTCCCCGATATGTTTACCATAACCAAGGTAAGCGGCCCGTTCGTAAAAAGCTGGAAAGTCGAGAAACAAGAAGAAAATCAGATTCTTCATATTCCTTTTCTGGGAAGTTTGAAAAAGGGAGAAAAGACAGACATATTCATAAGCATGGAAAAAGAGCTAAAGGATAGCAAATCTTTGCTTATACCCTATCTGTTTTCACCCCAGGTACACTACTCTTCAGGAGACATCCTTGTCGCTTCCGCCAGAGATGCTGCTCTTACTGTCCTGGAAATAAAAGGATTGCAGGAATACGATATTGCTTCTTTTGGAGACATCCCTGACTATGTAAAACGCTATGCATTCCGCTTTGAAGGCACACAGTACATGGGCAAAGTCGAAATCCAATCGCAGCAACCCCAGATAGAAGTAGATGCTATCATTAACCTTCTCGTTGAGGATGACTGGATCAATTTTGGATATTTTTTGCGCTACAAAATCCAGTTCGCTGCTGCGGATACCTTTACTTTCCGCCTTCCTGCAAGCCTTGGAGAAGAGCTTGATATTCTTGGTGAAAATATAAAAGACATCAAGAAGACAAAGCAAGGGAAATACCATGTATGGAAAGTTGTCTTGCATACTAAAGTGCGAGATGAATATACGCTTGCTTTGTTCCCAAGAGTGATGGAAAACCAGGGGACAGGAGTCGCATTCTATCCTATTTCCTTCCCTCCTCAGATTGGTGCAAGATTGTACGCCCTTGTCCAGAATCATTCACAATATGAGCTAAGTCCTCAAAAAATAGAAGGGATAAGCCAGATAGGGGCGAACCAGATTGGATTCTATCCGCCTCAGACATCGGCTCAGGATTTCCTTTTGGCCTATAAAATCGAAAGGCACGATTGGGAGCTAACCTTTTCTGAAAATAAGCAAACCATAGTGCATACAGTCAAGGCCAGCATTGATAGCATCAAGGTAGACACTTCCCTGGACAAAGAAGGAGATTGCAGACACCGAATTGTGTATAACATAAGACATTTGGGCTTGCAATTCCTTGAAATCGAAAGGCTGCAAAATTGCCAGCTTTGGGGCGTGTTTGTATCTGGATTTTTTGTAAAGCCTGTAAAAAAGACTGTGCAGGAAAAAGAAATACTCTTGATTCCTTTGCAGCAGAATTTTACAACAAACCAAAAAGAAGAAAGGCTTTCTGTAAGGCTGATTTATAGCGATAAGCTTCCTCCCTTACAAGAAGGGATTTCCTATAAAATTCCTTTGCCTCTTGTCAGCAACATCAAAGAAGTAGGCAGCGTACACTGGACTCTGCACCTTCCTAAAGGCTATATCTATCGTTTTGGAGGGAATATAAGCCCATCCGATAATATATACTTTGAGGAATACCAGACCACGGTTTCTTATGATGCAAGAGATGCTGAAAAGCAAATGATTCTTAACAAACAATTGCTCCAGGCAGCGATCTCACGAGAAAACCGTCTCAAAGTACGCCAGGATAATTATATGAAAGAAGCAGAACAAAGCCAGAAGACACTATTCAGCAATGTTCTGAACACCAGACAACAGCAAGACGCTTCTTTGAACGACAGCAATCTCAAACAAGTCAAACAATATGGAATCCAAAACATTGTTGCAGCGCAAAGGGCAGGAAGAGATCAGTCAGGGGCGAGCCAGGCACCTGTTTATAAAGACCAGAAAAGCGAAAAGTTTGCAGGGGAAGAAAACGAAAGCTTTTTGAAACGACAGGAAGCCAATGTCCAAAAAATCTTTATCCCACAAGAACAACAAAAAAAACAAACAGACCCTCTGTTTGCTTTTGACATTGCTCCTACAGCCGATGGAGGGCAATTCTACTTTGCCAAAAGACAAGGTGATGCTGTTCTTGAAATCCGAACCTTCCTTGACCCAAAAGAAAGCAAGATGTGGCTAGGAATCCAGTTCAGCATACTTTTCTTGTTGCTCATCCTCTGTGCTGGACTCAAGCTGTTTTCTTTGAAAGACGGCTATTCTTTCCGTAAATTCAAGCTCACATTGCTCGTTGTCTTTCTCGCAGCTCTTGCCTTTGGATTCTTAGAATTTGTCCATTATTTTTATCTCTAGGTAGGTGTGCTCAAAAGTTTTTGTGCATATTGTAACTTATGGATAAAAAAATAAATGGATTTAGCTCCTAATCGGGATTATCAGAAAAGTATTTTATCGCGAATTTTGCGAATGAACGAATAACACGAATAGATTATCTTATTCGTGTTATTCGTGTCATTCGTGATTTTAAAATTAGGAGCTAAGTCCATAAGCGTTAAAATAATTAACCGCAGAGATGCCAAGAACGCAGAGAAGAGGGCGTTGCACGAGAACGCCCCAAAAAAATGTTCTAATCCAGGAAATATAAAAAAGGAAAAAATAAGGACAAAAAACATGAGAATAGCCTTTATTTCCTAGTAAATTTTAGTGCAAATTTCATTACAAAAATTTTCTTGCAATGATTAAAAAATTTTGATAAATTTAAAAAATTGATTATTATTTTGAAATTTTCAAACAATAGCAGGAGAAAACAGTATGAAACTATTATTGTGCATATCAATATTTTTACTAGGATTTAGTTCAGTCTATGCTGTCACGATCTTTGGCATGAATTTTACGCAAGAAGGAAGCGGAACTGTTAGCTTACTCAATCCTGGCCTGCAAATGGAAGCCTATAACAATAGCACTTTACGTCTTAAATCCGATGCAGCCCTTCCCACAGGCGATTTTGTGATTGAGCTAAGTGGCACAACAAGCCTGGGTGGCTCATACCTATACTCTCATGTAAAGCATTTTTTTGGCATTGTTCAGTTCAACGAAACCGCTAATGTTTCAACAGAGCAGATCATATCATGGGACACTCCTCACTTCACAGCAGACACACATTATCGAGTGGATATCAACACTGAAATCGGTATGAATCAAGCATTCGATGTGCGTTTTACGCGAAGCGGTAATGCGATTACTACAGCCAAAAAAGTTTCAGGCATATACCAGACAATCAACACATATACGATTGATAACACAAGCAAGCCACTATACTTCGAATTCATCCAAATGGATGGCACAAGTGGCGGTTCTGGATACGCCCGATACACTCCTGTGGGAGAAAATTCTCTCTTGCAATCCAGTGTCCCAGAGCCAACAGGAATTTTATTGGTGATATCAGGGCTGCTTTTACTGTCCTATTTTACAAAAAAAACACAGAAATAAAGTTATACCATCTTCTGAACAATAGGTGAGCGATATGCGTGTTAACTTTTCGATGCAACTCTTTACCCTTTTTGGGTAAATATATGAAAAACAAGATGATTTCCACTCTGGCCGAAGAAATATATAAAAGCCGATCTTAGCTTTTTTAATGGATTTAATTATTTTTAGCTATGCATCGTCTTTTGATGAAAGCAATGTTGCATGGAAAAATACTGTGATTTGGGAAGTAAAAAAACTATTATGAAAGATATGATTAGAGAAAACAGAGAGTTTTTGAAAGATACACTGAGGCTAACCTATGACTTCAAACAAACAGACCAGAATAGAGGAATCAAATCCCCAACAATACAGAAGCCTCTCAAGAACGGGCAAAAAATTATAGAGCTACCCAAAAAGAATCTTTACTCACCTTCGGGCAACAAAGATTTAGTAAGTGCTATCCTTTATAGGGAAAGCAATCGCAAATATAGCCTTGAACCCCTCACTCTTGCTGAAATATCATTTCTGCTTTGGGCTACGCAAGGCTTGAGAGGCAGCCTTCACAATGGACATGCTTTCAGAGTTGTCCCATCGGCTGGATGCAGACACAGTTTTGAGACATACATTGCAGCGATTCATATTTCTGGGCTAAAGCAAGGCATTTATCGCTATCTGCCAATCGAACACGGTATTGTCCTGGAAAAAGAAGTTGAAAATCTTTCTGAAAAGGTCGTCCAGGCAACATTGGGGCAGAGCTTTGCAGGAGAAGCAGGGGCAGTTTTCATCTGGGTCTGCATACCTTATAGGATGGAGTGGCGTTATGGCCCCGCTGCCCACAGAGTAATTGCTTTTGATGCTGGGCATATTTGCCAAAACCTTTATCTTGCAGTCCAAGCTATTGCCGCTGGGACTTGCGCAATTGCAGCTTACAACCAAAGCCTGATGGATGAATTAATCGAAGTTGACGGCGAAGATGAGTTCACAATCTATCTATCACCCGTGGGAAAGCTTTGATTATTAGAATCTAACAAGCAAAATGTTTGCCAAAAGCAAAGATTTTTATCACGAATAAGAGCCTATCCGAAAAATCCTTTTGGCTGCAAATTTCGATGCATCTCGGATAGCTTCGTCGGAAGTGACAAAATTGTCCTCAGAGTAGCTACGGCTACACTTGCTGCAATTTTGTCACTTTCTCCTTGCTCTCCGAGTGCCTCAAAATTTTCGCCTAAAATATATTCGTCTCATTCGTGATTAATACCTTTTACGACTTGCGCCAGTTGAAAAGCCGTTAAATATTATTTCTATACTCTAATTTCTTTCTTCGGCTTCCCCTTCTTCCTCGCCTTCTTCTCCTATATAAATTTCCAGAGGATTGGTATCTTCATATCTCAGACAGCAGCGTAGGCGGCCACATAGGCCACAGTACATTGCTGGATTAGGAGTTGGTCCTGCCTTTTTGGCTATTTTGGCAGTGATAGGGTAAAAGGTGCGAAGAAAAGCGCAGCAGCAAAGCTGTCGCCCACAAATGCCTGCCCCGCCCAGTAGGCTTGCTGCATCGCGCTGGCCTATCTGGCGTAGCTCGATTCTCAAACCATGGTATTGATAGCGCAAAACCTTGAGCAGGTCACGAAAATCGACTCTCTCTGGTGCTGTAAAAAAAAAGATCAGTTTGTTTTCTTCTTTTACTGAGCTTACCTGGATTAAACGCATAGGAAGCTTGAGTTCTTTGATTTTGCTTTTGCAAAACTGGAATTCTTCTTTGCATATTGTTTCAGGATTGGCACAACAAGAGTATTGGTTAGCTCGGATATTTGTGTTCATATTTTTTATATCGAAGGCATATTTTTAGAAGAAAAAGGCGAAATTGCCCGCAGCTTTTGGATAACGCCAGGAAGCTTGTCTATGATATAGTCGATTTCTTCATCTGTTGTATAGCGAGAAAGAGAAAAACGAATAGACCCATGAATTGAAGTAAACGGAATTTGCATAGCTCTTAGAACATGCGATGGTTCAAGAGATCCAGAACTGCAAGCAGAACCAGAAGATGCACAAATCCCTTCTTTGGAAAGCGTTAGCAAAATGGCTTCTCCTTCAATATATTCAAAGCCAATATTGCTTGTGTTGGGAAGGCGTTTCTCTTTATGACCGTTCAGGGATGTATCAGGAATATTCTTTAAAATCCAGTTTTCCATTCTGTCACGCCTTGCTTTGACTTGGGTATTTTCTTCCTGGATATTTTTAGCAGCTAGTTCACAGGCCGCACCAATCGCAATGATATTAGGAACGGCTTCTGTTCCAGCCCTTCTACCCCTTTCCTGATGTCCACCAATCAAATAAGGACGCATTCTTACGCCTTTACGAATATACATAGCCCCTATTCCTTTGGGTGCATGCAATTTATGCCCTGATAGCGATAGAAGATCAATCGTGGATTTTTGCATATTCAGAGGGATTTTGCCTACAGCTTGCACTGCATCTACATGAAATAGAACACCTCTTTCTTTTGCTATTTTGCCAATTTCCTCAATCGGAGAAATAACCCCTGTCTCATTGTTTGCATACATCACGGATACCAGGGCTGTTTCTTCTGTAATGGCATCTTTTAGAGCATTCATATCCAAAAGCCCCTGTCTGTCTACTCCAATCTCAGAAACACGGTATCCCTTTTTGGAAAGATAGGCCATAGTATTTTTAACAGCAGGATGCTCCACAATCGTGGTTACAAGATGCTTTCGATTGCCAGACAGAGCTTCCAGACTACCGATGATTGCAGTATTGTCGCTTTCTGTGCCACAACTGGTAAAAACAATTTCACTGGAATCGCAGCCAAGCAAGAAAGCTACCTGATCCCTTGCCCTTTCCAGATGCCGAGCCACTTCTCCTCCAAAAAAATGCATGGAGGAAGGATTTCCGTAGAATTTGTTCAAAAATGGCAGCATCGCAGAAACCACTTCTGGCGCGACTTTGGTTGTGGCATTGTTGTCTACATAAATGACTTTTTTATCCATATCTATCGTACCTCCACAACATCTAGCTGCGCTTCGACTTTTTCTCGCAACACTCTTTGGACAAAAGTTTTAATGGTAAAGCTAGAAGAAGGGCAACTGCTACATGCACCATGCAGCTTTACCTTGACCGTGTTCCCTGCCACATCGATCAATTCCAGGCTGCCACCATCTACCATCAAGGCAGGCTTGATTTCTTCTTCAATGGTTTGCTGAATTTTCATAATTTTCTGCAAATTATTCAGAGGCAAAGGCTTTTCTTGTATCACAGTAATAGAAGGTTTCAGCTCTGCTTTTGCCGACAACTCTTTTTTCCAAACATCATCAATTACGTCTTGGATGCTGGTATGGCAACTGCTGCATCCACCACCTGCTTTTGTATAATTAATAACATCTTGTACTGTTTTTAGCTTATTTTCTACGACATTGCGTCTGATTTTGTTTTCGGTAATGCCAAAACAGCGGCATATAATGCGGCTTTCATCTTCTTCTTTGTCGTGAATGGCTTCACCACGATATTTTTTTATGGCTGCTTCCAGTGCTTCCCTACCCATGACGGAACAGTGCATTTTTTCAGGAGGTAAGCCTCCAAGCGCGTTTGCAATGTCTTCGTTTGTGATCAGAAGTGCCTCATCCAGCGTTTTCCCTTTGACCATTTCTGTTAGCATACTAGAAGAAGCGATAGCACTTCCACAACCAAAGGTCTGAAAGCTGGCATCTAAAATTCTATTGTTTTCATCTACCTTTAAGAATAGCTTTAAAGCATCTCCACAAACAATCGATCCTATTAATCCTACAGCATTCGCATCTTTAAGCTCACCCATATTTTTAGGATTGAAAAAATGTTCCATCACTTTTTCAGAATAATCCCACATAAAGACTCCTTTTACATACATATTTTTTTTGTGAAAACTTTTTTTTCACAAATGAGTTTTCATTACTAGCCTAAGTCTATATAAACTTGGCAAACTTTTCAAGTAGAAAAGAAAAACTTGTTGATTTTGACAATATCATGTTTCGACCAATCATGGAAAAATCATGAAATAAGCGAGTGCAAGACCCCTGTAAGGAATCAAAAATAGTACAGCTTGGCAAATCAGAAAATTTTGTTCTACTTTCTAAAATTTTTTTGCTGATAGGCTTCTAAAGTCGCCTATATTGTTTTGAAGAATTGAATGCTTTAGTTCATATCTAATAGTTTAGATTGCCGAAATATTACAGTATTTGCAAATATATTGTAATCTTTTGCCTTTTGCTCCAAAAAAATTTTCTTTTCCTCTTGTAATCTCTGCGTTTTTTTTGTATTTTTAAGGTAAACCATAGAATAAAGAAAGGGGACTCATGGGGAAAAAGAGGAAGAGAGCAGAGAATAAAGGCTGGACAAAAATCCCCATGATCTGTTTTGCAAAACAGCCATGAGCGATAATATGACATTGTCAAATTTTTTAGGAAACTACAATGCAAGAATATGATGCTTTTTATGATTCCAAGCTGGCTAAGGAATTGGTTGCTTCTATCCATAGGCTGTTTTCTGAGAAAAAAAATTTTTTGCCTAAAAAAATTACCATGATGGAGGTATGCGGAACGCATACTATGGAAATAGGACGCTTGGGGATACGCCATCTTCTGCCTGCTGAAATTTCGCTCTTGTCAGGGCCAGGCTGCCCTGTTTGCGTTACCCCTTCTTCTTATATTGAAGAAGCTTTAGAGCTTGTAAAAAACTCCAAAAATTGTCTTGTTACCTTTGGGGATTTGATTCATGTCCCAGGGAAAAAGGTATCTCTTGCCTTTGCAAAAGCCCAAGGCTGCGATATTCGCGTTATTACATCCCCTTTGCAGATTTTAGAAATGGCAAAAGACGAGCCGTCAAAAGAGTTCATTTTCACCAGCATTGGCTTTGAAACAACTGTGCCAGTCACAGCAAAAACGGTTTTTATGGCTCATCAAAAAAAATTGAAAAATATAAGCTTTCTTGTGGCGCACCGTGTTGTTCCGCCTGTTCTTCAAGCCTTAATAGAAGATCCTGATCTTTCCATTTCTGGCTTTTTGCTTCCTGGTCACGTGAGTGCTGTTATTGGCGAAGATGGGTATCAGATTTTACATGAACATTGCGTTCCTGGAGTCATTACAGGCTTTGCGCCCGTGGATATTCTAGGGGGAATTTTATCTCTTTTGGAAATGCTTACAGAAAGACCCAAGGCTTGCGTAAAGAATATGTATACTCGTTTTGTCTCTCCTCATGGGAATACTAAGGCATTAGAGCTAATTCATAGCATCTACGAGCCTTGTGATGCTGTATTGCGGGGAATTGGAATTGTCAAGCTTTGTGGGCTTAAGCTGAGAAAAAATTATGAAAGCTATGATGCTCAAAAAAAATACGGAATAGAAATACAAGGAGAGGAAATGCCCGTAGGCTGCTCTTGTGGGCAGGTACTAAAAGGCTTGATCAGACCCAACGAATGCCCTCTTTTCAAAAAAGCTTGCACTCCAGACCACCCCGTTGGCCCTTGTATGGTATCCACAGAAGGCTCTTGTGCAGCTTACTTTCGCTATGGCTATTAAATTTACCCATGGGCTAGTATATAAAACCCTTTCAGGGTAAAGAGTTGCATCGAAAAGTTAACACGTATGACGCTCACGTAGACTACTCCTGCTTAACTTGCTGTATAGGAAATTATAGTTTTGTCTTAATCTTAATCGTTATCTTAATCTTTATCTTTATCAATGATCATAGAGGATAGGGATAAAGAGAATGATTAAGATGAAGATAACGATTAAGATTAAGATAAGGATTAAGATTACAGCTTACGCACGGGAAAGATTGCCTCCGAAGGAGGCTAATTTACATCTTTACATTCCATCCACTTTTACCACTTTGATGTAGATGAAGGCTGCTTTTGGGCATTGGGCATGGGGAATCAGGAGAATTTTATCAAAGGAGGCTGTTTCTCCTGGTGCTATTTTCCTGGTAAAAGGGAGAGAGAGTGTTTTTAAAATAGCTCGATTGGCATCTTCCATCTGAACCTGAAAAATGAAGTTACCAACAGAAACCGAGTTTTTATTGGAAACCGTAAAAGTAACATACCAGTTTTTTCCATCATGATAGAAACTTGGGATCTGGAGAAAAAGATTGTTGGCTAAGTTTAGGTTCTTTTCTGGATTAGAAACAACAGTTAACGATTGCAAACTTTGGATTGTGATCTTGATAAATTCTATATGAGAAAAGGCTTCATAAGAAACAAGATCCATATTGTCAAAATCAGCTTTGCTAGAGGCAGGGACAGACTTTTTCTCAGACACAGTCATGGTTTTGACTACTTTTTGAGAATCATCCATCAAAACAATCTGAAAAACAAAATTTCCTACAGGAAGATTGTTGTTGTTGCTTACAGTAAAGTCCACATACCATATATTGTTTTTGGGATAGAATTTTTTGATCTGAATAGACATATTTTTTAGCAATAAAGATTCCAGAGAAGGTAGCGATGGCAGTTTTTCTTCTGGTTTTTGTGTGGGCTTTCTATCCTGGATAGTAGGGCGGATAGGCTTCCAGCTATTGGCTTGCCTTATTTTTAGCGCAAGCAAAATAGAATCGTGGAGCTTTCCTTCTAAAGAAGCAAATTTTTCCGCAGAGATAGTAAAATCCAGGTCACAAACCAAAAGAAGTTGGGCTACGACTTCTACAGAAAAGAGCTTCATCAAGCTCTCCAGGCTTTCTAAAGTTAGTGGAACAGGCTTGCTCTTAGCCAGATATTCTTCTAGTTTCTGGTTTTCTTTATAGATGCTATAAGCTAAATAGTAAAAGGCTTCAGCAATATCTTTTTTTTGCATTTCGTAAAAGCAGTTCCCAATCACCATCATTGCATCATGTTGCTCGATTTTCTCTTTTTCCAGGGCGAGTCTTGTGATGGATGTTTCCAGAGAAAAGGCATAGTCTTTGATTTTATAGGCCAGATCCGCTGTGTTTCTAAGCAAAGATAAGGATGGTAGCAGATGTGTCTTTTTATAAATAGCAAGGGCTCTTTTGTAATAGTCTAAAGCCTGTGTCTCCTCTTTTTTGTGGATATGGTAGAAATTTCCTACTTCAGCCAGAACTTCAGGGATTCCTTGAAATTGCTCCAAAAGCCTTGCATATTCAATTTCTGCGCCAGAGAAATTTTTTATATAAATGAAGTAGTCTAGCTTTCCATAGTGGGCTTTAAGATTGTTAGGATTGACGCGAAGGGCTTTTTCGTATTCCGCCTTACCTTCTTCGTATTTTTTTTGAGCATAATAGATGCTTCCCATCATCATATAAGGGTCTGGATGCATGTTGTTGTTTAATTCAATGGCTTTCTGGGCATCCAATGTCGCTTCATCAAAGCGGCCTGCCTGCAAATAAAAATAGGCTCTGTTATTATAAGGCCATACAGATTGAGGATAATAAGAAACCAGGCGATCATAATAGCGGAAGGCTTCGATTTTATTATCGGACTGCCAATAGTAAGATCCCATTCCATATAGAGCCGATTCAGACTTAGGATTAATTTCCAAAGCTTTTTGATACGATAAAATGGCTTCTTTAAGCAAAATTTTCTGTTCTGATTCTACCCTTTTGAAGCTTTCTTGTATCAGGGTTTCCCCTAGCATAGCCCAGGCAACGTCGTTTTTAGGGTCTTTCTCTGTTACGATAAGCAATTCGCGGGCTGCTCCGCGGTAGTTTGATTTTCCTTTATACAGGCTTGCCAGCTTCAGATGGTCTAAGGCATCGCGAGTTTTGGAAGAATAGTATATTTCTGGAAATTCTTCTAAAGCAATGCTTACAGGAAGCGTGATGTTATAGCCTAGCAAATCTCCTTTATGCACAGCAGTGTTGATCCCTATTACTCCCCCAAGATTGAGGCTAAAACAAGGCCCACCAGAATTTCCATGGGTGATTTTGGCATCAATAAAAATGGTATCCAGCTTACCTTCAAGATTTTCAACAAGCCGAATGATCGTGCCTTCTGTAACCGTGATGTTGCTGCGACCGAAAACGTCCGTTCTGGGAAATCCAAAGGTAATCACCCTATCGCTTTCCATAGAATGTTGAGGCGAAGCAAGCGGAAGATAGGTATAATTCGAACCTTCGATTTTTAAAAGTGCCAGATCTTTTCTGACAGGAGTCTCTTGAAACCATGCTGCAACAATATAGGCTGGCAATTCTTTTTTCCCTACCTTAGAATCCCAGGATACAAAAAGCCTGGCCGCTTTTTTCATTTTATCCTGATGGCTATAGCATACATGGTGGTTTGTGATAATATAGCCATCTTCGCTGATAAGGAAGCCTGTTCCTGTTCCTCTCATCCCATTTTCAAAGTCTGCTGTGATTAAAACAGTAGCTTCTTTTGCCTGGGCTATGATGCTGGCAGGATTCATAGGAATGTCAGAGCGTTTTTTCAAAAGCTTTTCAGAAGAAAAGCGCAGTGATTCGCGCATTCTATGGAAAATGCCTGCATATTTAGGCTTTTCTTTTGTGGGAGAAGTAAAGTGTACAAAGAATTCTGTCCTGTCTTTTGCCACCATCAAAAGATCCTCCAAGACAGGAGTTTTGTCCATAACCGCAGAATATTCTGAAAATACGGCTTTTGTTCCCTCTAAATCCATCATTTTATGGTCTGAAAGTATCTTGAGCTGGTATTTTTGGTTATCCAGCAAGTATCCTGGCAAAAACCTCTGAAATACAGTTTCTATTGGTAAAAAGTCATAAACAGATCCGCCTTCCATGATAGCAACTGTTACGCTTATTCCTAGCTTTACGTCCACGATTTTTTTTGTTTTAGGCTCAGGAGTAAAGCACATACGAAAGCTGTTTTTTTCTTTCACTTCTGTCAAAATATTCCAGCCTTCAGGGTATTCTATAGAAAATAAGCCTGTGATGTCCTGGTAAGTGGCGAATTGCTCTGCCACAGCTTCTTTAACAGGCAAAACTGTTTCCTGGGAAGGAGTGGCTTTGTTGATTTTTTCCAAAACTTCCTTGCTCATGCCCATTTGCTTTAGATTCAGTATTTCGCGCACGGAAAGTTTGGGAAATTCAGAATACTGCGATAGTCTTTTTAAAATTTCCTTTTCGTCTATTTTGCTTTGATACCATAGCTTCAGAAGATCAAATTTCAGCTTCGATGAATCGGCAAGAGCTTGTATGATTCTCTCTGATACGCCTTCTCTCTTGAGTTTTAAACGATCTGAAACGCTGATGGAAAATATTTTTTCTGATTTTTGAATGCGCTCTAAAATTATCTTTTCATCTTGCTTTTCTTTGACCCATGCTATGATGTTCTCCAGGGTAACCTCATCCTTAAAAGGCCATGGGCCTAAAGAGCGAATGAAAGAATCGCTAAATCCCTTTTGCCTGAGGTCAAGCACATCCTTTTCTTTGATAGAAAAAGATGTGGATGTTTTTTTTACCTCAGCCAAAATTTCTGATTCTGAAACGCCACTTTCTTTAAGCCATACAATCTCTTCTAGCTTAAGCTGTTGAGCAAAAACCGCAGAAAATAAATAAAAGCAAAGAAACAAAATCATTCTGTTTCGGTATGGAATATGCGACATAAGATTTCCTTTTTTATGAAAAAATTATTATTCATTTGATCTTTGGCCTGAAAGGCATATATATACCAGCCATAACGCTGTCAAATTAACAATATCAAGCAGGTTCTATATGTACGAAAAGGAGGCACGGTTTGTAGGAAAATTTTTTACAAAAAATGGAATTTTAGGATTAGAAAGCCTTTATGTTTTTTTTCCCCTAAATGCCTTAAGGCGTATTTTAAAGCGATCCATCTCTTTTATCTTCAGGAAAAAAGAGCTAAGAGCAAACACAATAATTCCTATGGCTATAGGAACAAGAACCGACAAAAGCCTTTGTTTTATATTTTCTTGCGAAGAAAAATAAGAAGAAGCAGCCACTACGGAAAGGCTCATGAAAAGTGTACTAGCAAAGCATTTCCAGAGAAAGCTTCTCATTCCATGCCAGAAAAGACTGACTTTCTTTTTGAGTAAAAACAGAAGAATAAAACAATGGGTTACAGATCCCAAGGCGGTTGTCAGCGCAAGACCCAATTCCTGGAGAAAGGGAACAATCATAATGTTTAGCGCAATATTTCCCATCATAAGCCAGCATGCTACCCAGGTCGGAGTTTTTGTGTCGCCTAAAGAATAAAAAGCGCGAGAGATGATTCCTAAAAGCACATAAAAGCAAAGTCCACTGCTATAGGCAGCTAAAACATGGGATGTTCTTATGGCATCTTCTGGAGTAAAAGAATTATGCTGATAGATTAAAAAGATAATGGGCTTTGAAAGAAGCACAAGACCTAAAGATGCGGGCAAAGCAAGAAAAAAGCATAGCCGCAATGCTTCTGGCACAGCCTCTCCAAACCGATCTTTTTCGCCTCTTACAGCATACAAGGTAAAAAGAGGAAAAATGGCTGTGGAAAGGGATGTCCCGATAATGGAAAGGGGAAATTGCATCAGTCGATTTCCCATATATAAAACGCTTAACGCACCTTCTCCTGGAATCATGAACCATGCAATCACAGAATCCATAAGCGTATTGATTTGAACAATCGCTGCACTAAAAAGCACAGGAACAAGGTTCAGGAAAACTTTTTTTATATAAGGGTCGCTGTAGGAAAAACAAAGGCCAGGGAGCAAAGGCATCCCCCGCTTTTTCAAAAAAGGCCATTGCAAAAAAATCTGGCAAATGCCTCCGATTAAAACCGAAATTGCCATAGCATAAGCCCAGGTTTCTTGATTTTGCCCGCACAAAGGGATAAAGAAAAAGATCCCTGCCAGCCAAAAGATATTCAAAAGCGCGGGAGCAAACGCAGGACTCCAGAAATGTTGCATGGCATTGAGCATAGCACCTAAAAATGCTGTCCAGCAAACCAATAGAAGAAAAGGCATCATAGTAGCAGAAAGATTCAATGCCAATTTGTTCTTGCCTTGTATATCGAAAAAAGCAAAAGGCAAAAAGCAAGCCCCTATCCCTAATAAAACCAAAATTATCAATATAATGAAAAGGTAAGTGCCTGTTTGTTTGGCAAGGCTGCTGGCATTGCCTTTTCCTTCTTTTTCTAAAACTTCTGTAAATACAGGAAGAAAGGCCGCAGAAAAAGCACCTTCCCCCAAAAACCGCCGAAATAAATTAGGAATAGTAAAAGCAAGAACAAAAGCATCCAGCACCATTCCTGCTCCAAAAAGAGATGCCATTGCCATATCTCTGACCATTCCCAGAATACGAGATGCTAATGTACTCAATCCAACAACACTAGCTGATTTTAAATAGTTTTGTTTTTCTGTCATATCGTTTTTCTATTTTTTTATGTAAAGAAGAAAAAAAAAATTCTAATCCTTCTTTTCACAAAAAGAAAGATTAGAATTTTTTTGCTATTCAAAGCAGCAGATAGATTAGTTTGGGGAAGAATAGCTTAGTCCGCGTTTAAAGGCTTCGATATTCAGTTCGCACAAAGCTGCGGGAACAGATGATACTATAGCCTCTTGCATGGCATTAGGAGAAACAACTCCTGCTACCTTCACCAAATAGCCTAGCATGACAATATTGGCAATGATTTCTTTTCCTAATTCCCCTGCAATGCTTTTGGAGGGTATAGAAAAAAATTGCTGCGATGAGTCATTTTTTGCAGGCTTAACTAAAACAGAATCATATATCAAAATACCGCCTGGCTTTAAGCCAGAATAAAAAGTATTGTAGGCTGCCTGGGACATAGTGATCAAAACATCGGGTGCAATCAAAACAGGATAGCTTATTTTTTCTGTAGAAATGATTACCTGAGCACTGCAAGACCCGCCTCTGGCTTCTGGGCCATAAGACTGAGTGAACGTTGCATTCTTGGAATCATAAATGGTAGCAGCTTTGCCTGTAATGTATCCCATAAGGATAATTCCCTGACCGCCAAATCCTGAAATTCTAATCTCCTGTCTCACCTTTTTTCTCCTTGAGCCATTTGTTTACACGTTCCTGGAAAGCCGCTTGACGCTCTAAAAATGTTTCGCGTTCTCTGTCAATAAAGTTTCCAATTACAATAGGTTTTCCAATTTGTATGTCTAGTTCCGAACCTTTTGCATTGTGGTTGATGATGGATGTTTCATGAAGGTTCTTCATCATTTGTATACCTAGAGGAAATTTATTGCGGCGGCCATATACAGTGGGGCAGGGGCTGATAATTTCAATAAAAGAAAATCCTTTTTTCTGGAAGGCTCGTACCAGGGATTTTTTGAGCTGTCGGACATGGGCTGTTGTCCATCTGGCAACATAAACAGCACCAGCGGCATCAGCAAGATGAGGGAAATTGAAAGGGCTGTCTTCATTCCCATAAGGAGATGTGCTGGAAATCGCCCCTAAGGGTGTTCCAGGACTAAACTGACCGCCTGTCATTCCATAGATAAAGTTGTTGATGCAGATTACAGTCAGATCCATATTTTTTCTTGCTGCATGGATAAAATGGTTTCCTCCAATAGAAAAAAGGTCGCCATCTCCTGCAAAGAGAAAAACTTTCATATCAGGCTTTGCCAGCTTTAAACCAGTTGCGTAAGGAATTGCTCTTCCATGAGTTGTATGGAAAGAATCGATTTTAAGATAGCCTGCTGCACGGCTAGAACATCCAATTCCAGAAACAATAGCAAACTGCTCTTGGGTATAGCCACTTTCCTTCATGGCAGAGATGGTCGTAGAAAAAGCAGGTCCAATACCACAACCAGAACACCATATATGAGGAAGTCTGTCTTGCCTTAACCATGAGTCCATAGGATGGACGGAAGGCTCTTGTGTTTCATTTTCTGTCATCATATTTTCTTCGCTCACTGTGCAGCACTCCTAATTGTTTCTAGCACTTTCTCAGGGAAATGGAGTCCACCGCCAGGATGGGTTATGCCTAAAACTTTGGCCTGTCCATGTGCGCAACGCTCCACTTCACGTCCAATTTGGCCTAGATTGATTTCAGGAACAACAAATGCCTTTATACGTTTAGCAAGATTATCGATGTATTCTTCGGGAAAAGGCCATACTGTTAACAAACGTACAAAGCCAACCTTCATTCCTTCTTCACGGGCTTTTTCTATGGGATATTGGGCTGTTCTCGCAGAAATGCCATAGGAAACAACAACGATTTCTGCATCTTCCAGGTTTTCTTCTTCCAGGAGAACAATTTTCTTTACATTTTTCTTGATTTTATCCGTGAGCCTTTGCACCATGTTTTCTTGTGCCTTGGCGCTGATTTCAGGATAGCCTTTTTCATTGTGAGTCAAGCCTGTAACATGAACAGCATATCCCTGGCCTGCACTTACGATCTCAGGAACAAGATCTTCCTGGGGACGGTAAGGCATATATTCGCCAGGAGGCAACTTTGTATAACGCCTTGGATAAGGTTTTACAGAATCAGGCGAAGGGATTTCCACTTTTTCTGTCATGTGTCCAACGACTTCATCCATCATGACAAAAACAGGCAATCGATATTGCTCAGAATATTCAAAAGCCTTAACAGTAAGATCAAAGCATTCTTGTGGAGATTGCGGTGCTAAAGCTATTACTTCATAGTCTCCGTGAGAACCCCACTTGGCTTGCATCATATCAGACTGGCTTACCAAAGTGGGCAAACCTGTGGAAGGCCCACCTCTCTGAACATCGACAATAACGCAAGGTGTTTCTGTTACAATTCCCAAACCTAAATTTTCCATCATAAGGCTAAAGCCAGGTCCAGAGGTAGCTGTCATGCTTTTCGCACCACCCCAGCTTGCACCGAGAATTGCTGCCATAGAAGCAATTTCATCTTCCATTTGGATATAAATTCCACCTGTTGCAGGAAGACGCTGGGACATGTGTTCAGCCACTTCAGTAGCAGGGGTAATGGGATAGCCTGCAAAAAAGTTGCATCCTGCCATAAGAGCACCTTCTGCGCAGGCTTTATCCCCGCTCATAAAACGAACACTAACATCTTTTTTGTTTACTACGTCTACCATTGCTTAGAATTTTACCTTTACTAAAAAAGAATGAACTTCTAGTTTTTGCTATTTTTCGGAATTTTTTTCTACAAAAATACAAAAATCAGGACAAATCATTTCGCAAAGCTTACAACCAATACACTCTTCTGGTTTATCGACAGAGGGAATATGGTAGCCTTTGGAATTGATCTTTTCCGAAATTTTCAAAACATGCTTTGGGCAAAATTCTATACAATATGTACAGCCTTTGCATCTTTCTTCTATAAGTTTGATTTCACATTTTACTTTTTTCTGTTGTTTGTCTTCCGCAGGTTTGTCTTCCTTCATTTCTGAAGGCTTTTCTATTGCGGCTTCGCAAACTTTCACTGTCATTTCATTCTCCTATGACAAAGAAAATCTTAGTTCCATAGGAAACACTTTTCTAAAAAAGTATTTTCTACAACAATCGAATCCTTTGGACAATGGCATGTAGATAGTTTAAAAATTTCTAGCTGAAGCAAATACTGTTTTACAGCACTGCTCATCAAGCACAAGCTAGATTGAAAAAAGCATTTTTAAACCAAAATGTAACATTGCCAGATTATTTAATTATAGACATACTTTTAGGAATCTGCAAAGAAAAAAATAGCATAGATTAAAATTCTAAAACCAAGCCAAACAGAACGGCACTTTTCTATTGAAAAAAAAGATTTTTTTGCTAGAATACTAAAAATTTTGGAGGGATAGCAATGGATAGACCTGGCAAACGACCTGGTTTCTCCTTTGTCTATCCCTCCATTTTGTTTTTATAGATGTTTTTTTGTAAACTTTTAAGATGCTGGCTATGAAAATTTTGTCTCTGTAATGTTTTTTGATGATTTTATGGCACAAATTTAAACAAGTCAGCAACATATTTTTACTTTTTTATAAAAGGTACTATTTTTGATTCCTTACAGAAGGCTTACACTATGCTCGAAGCTCGAAATAGAGGCTTGCACTACGCTTAAATTATCTTTGAAAAAAGATATCTATACTTTTGCTGATTTTTGCACAAAAAACACAAAAATAAGAACACAAAAAGCATAAAAAAAATATAAGCTATTATATAATATATAGTTATATTTTTGTGCCTTTTGAGATATTTTGTGTTTTTTGTGTTAAAATTTAATGATATAATTTATTGGATTATAATTAGTTAAAAAAATCTAAAACTATAGAGATATAATCTATTGCAAAACAAGCTGTTAAAACTTAAACAGATAAATCTCGCATTTTTTTTACATCTGGTAACAAATTAGGAGTTTTGGAAATGAAAAAATTTTATGTATTGCTTTTATTTATGTTGGGAGCATCTTTTTTGATTTCCCAAGAGTTGACACCAAAACAGAAAAACCATGTTCGTAATGCAGACATGAATCTTGGAACAGCAGAACGATATCTTGCCTCGCCTTATACTGCATCTTCAGCCTTGCGCTCTGTAGAAAAAGCAGAAAAAGATATTTCTGCTTTAAAGGAAGAAATTCCTGATCATCCTAAGGTACAAGAGCTTCTTGTCAGACTATTAAAATGCAATGATGCTCTTGCTAATGTAAAGGCACAGGATATATCCAAAAAAATAGCTTCCTTGCAAAGAGGCTATGATTATGCTTTACAAGGAAAAGACGCAGCAAAAGCATCCAAAAATCTCGAAGAGATCAAAAAGCTTTGCCTGGAATTGGAAAAATATAAAGAAACAGAAATCGGCCAGAAAGAATACCAGAAATCTCTTGACTGGATAGCAGAAAAAGAAAAACCAGCAGAGCAACCAGTTCCACAAAAGCCATTAGAAACAGTAGAAAATACCACAAAAGAGGCAATGCCAGAAATTACAGAAGAGCAAAAAAGAACAATGCGTCTTATAGAGGGGGATGTTTACTCTGCGCAACGCCATCTTGAAAACTACTACAGTGCCTCCTATGCCTTGCCTTATATAGAGAAGGCTAAAAAAGAGATGGTTTCCTTATTGCAAGCACACCCTTCCCATCCTGAAATCCAGGCACTACAGGCTAAAATACTAAAGCTAGAAAACAGGCTGGAAGAATGCAAACTAGAAGAAGTTTTGGCTATGATCCAAAAAAATGCAGATTGGTATGAAGGCGGTTTGCAAAGAAATACAAGCGAAGCAGAATTAGAAAGATATAAAAATGATTTAAAGATTTTGATTCCAAAATTGGAAAAATTCCAGAATACAGAAAGAGGTAAAGCAGAATACCAAAAGTGGAACAAATGGCTGGCAGAAAAAAACTGGGAAACAAAACCAGCAGAGACTCAAGCACCAGTTGTCAAAAAAGATCCCAAACCGCCAGTTATCAAGAAAGATCCCAAGCAACCAGTTATCAAGAAAGATCCCAAGCAACCAGTTATCAAGAAAGATCCTAAACCGCCTGTAGTAAAGAAAGATCCCGTCATTGTAGAAAACAAAGAGAAGCCCAAATATACAGAAAAACAAGCTAAAGACGCTAATGCAAGATTATACAGCAACATAAGTTTTGCCAAAAGCTATCAAGAAAAGTGTATACAAGCCAAAGAGAGCTTGCAGGAACGCGCAGACTATCCTAATGCCACAGAAGCCCAAAAAGCTTTAGGACAGCTATGGAAATGCCTGGAAAATGGACAAAAATTCGCAGAGATCGTTTCTTGCTACCCAGAAGAATACAAAGAAAATTTATCTAAATACAACGAATTGCAAGAATTTTGTAAAAGCTATAAAGAATCTTTAAGAGAACCCATTCAAAAAGCATGGGAAGCAGGGGTAAGCCAATCTTTCCGCTACTTCAGAGAAGCCATGGGGAGCTGGCAGGAAGGCATGAAAAAATACCAGGAAGAAGTAGCCAACTCCTATGACACAATAGAAACAGCAAATCGAATAAGAGAACAATTGGCCTATAATGAAAAAGAAGCCCACCGCACCTTGGAAGAACTTAAGAAAAAATCTCTCGATGATGCACAAAACTTAGATGGCTATGGATTGCAGTTTCTAAAAGATATAAAAATTGAATCCCATCCCGATATACAAAAAGCCAGCCAGGAAATAAAAGAAACAGCAGAAAATTGCACAAAACTTTGTGAAGAAATGTCAGTTTTTGCCATAATCAAAAAAGCACAAAACATGATTGAAGAAGCTAGAAAAATATTGGAGAGGGGAAACCAAAATAAAGACGAATACGATATGAAAACAGCGATGGAATCCTACGATAAAATCCTGGAATATTTAAAAGAGCATGGAGAAAAAAAGGGAGTAACGGAATGGATGGAAAAAGTACAGCAAGAAAAATCCTCTCCTGAATTTCAAAAAGCTCTAAACCACTTTTCTGGGAAGCAAGACAGGATTGCAAAAGCCAAAGCCATCTTCCAGAATTTTTTAAAGAAGAAAAAAATTATAGAAGAATTGAAAGATGCAGAGATGGCAGAATTAAGAAAACATCTGCAAGAAGGGAGAAACATGCTCAAGCCTGCTATTCCTTATCTGGACATAGATGAAGTGAAAAATGAATATACATCCTATACAGGCTTTATAGCTTACGAAGAGCGAAAGCTGGATGAAATAGAAGAAGAAAGAAGAATAGACGCGATCCTGAAAAAAGCCGATCCTAAAAAGAGCAGTCTCTTTCAAACAGTGAACGCAAAGTTTGGCAACAGCTTAAGAGAATGGGTCATTACTTGCGATAAAGGGAAAGGCAAAATCTTTACCAAATTTGGTAACAAATGGGATGTGTGGGCAATCGAGCTGCCTCAAGGAAAAGCTTCCGTGGAAACCCGATTTGGAAACAGCATGCGAGAATGGAAATACAAAGCAGACAACGCGATGATTAGTATATCCACAGAATCTGGCAACAAATGGGATTCCTGGATCATAAAAGACAGCCAGGGCAATACTCTCAGCGTATACGCAAAATTTGGCAACACACTTAAAGAATGGAAAATACAAGGCCAAAACGGCATGATGGAAGTATATCCAAGATTTAACAATACTATCCAGGAATGGATTATCAAAGATAGAATGCCAGAAGAAAACCCCCACCTTAAAATGGCATCCATTCTTTCCTGTATTTTCACAGCAACAGAGATTGTTTTAGAAAAACAGTAAGCCAATAGTCGCTATGTAGAGAAAGAGATTTTGTTTTTGGGGAAAATTGTTGTAACAATTTTCCCCAAAAACGCATGCTTTAATTAGAAGCGACTATGGAAACGTCTGTAAACAAGAAGAAAAACGGGGATAAAGAACAAAAAGAAAGTTGAAGGCTCTGGTACAGAGTTTAAAGAGAGAGAATGAGCATTATGATAGAGGTGCAAACCAGAGAGGGCAACTGTTTTTTCTGCATTCTGCCAAAATCGAATCTGGCTAAAAGCACCTGATGCTGTACCATTGGCGAATTTGAAGAGATCAATATTAAGCAGTTGTTGGATGGCGACTTTCTGGAGATCTACGATCACATCCAGAATACCACCATAAACAATATTGCCGCCAATGATGATTTGATCATAACCATTTATGGAATCGCCAGGTGTGGTTCCCCAGATTTCCATTTCAGTAACGCTTCCTGCACCTAAGAGCAAATCACCCGTTATATTGATGATACCAGGAGAGTTACCAACCTTGATAGTACCATCGGAATTCACCACTTGGGCATCTAAAGTACCACTTCCTGAAATGACTCCAGAGTTCACAATCTGACCAGCCTGAACCACAGTATCACGGCTTGTACCCAGTGCTAAAGAAGATGTATTGTCCAGGTTCAACGTATTGCCGACCGTGATGTTACCGCCGTTGTTCATGGTAACCTTCAGTCCTTGTGCCTGCAATCCTTGTTGTACAAGCAATTTACCCTGAGTGTCTATATTCAGAGAGCCTCCGTTAATACTACCATTGGAAGCAATTTCTACCGTGCTATTGTTCAAAGCTTCGATCTTGCCTGCTGCGTTGTCAATGACTCCATCCAGATACAGCTTCGCCTGATTAAGAGCGCGTAGTTGTCCCTGGTTCTTGATTCCGCTCAAGTTGTTGAGTACCTGGAGTACTTTTCCTGCTATGTCTGCTTCTATGGAGCTGTTCGCAAGATTTTGAAGAGCAGCCTGGATCTGTCCAGCTCCTTTCAGTTTGCCGCCTTTGTTGATGAATTGGCTGGCTAACTGCGTGGCAGTAATTTTGCTTTTGTTTTCGCTGTTCATCTGGATCGTTCCGCCTTCTACCGTTAGATTTTTTCCGTCAGTAAGCTGGAATCCAGTGTCACTGCCAGTACCGCCTACGGTAATGCTTCCTGTGCCGAGATTTTTGATGGTGGTATCTGAATTGATGATACTCTGTGCGCCATCTTCCAGAGAGAGAAGATCATTGTTCTGAATAAGTCCCATCATCCACATGTTGCTATTGCCTGTCTGTTTATATTGTCCGTTAGAGGATTTTTCCAGACTGACATTGTTGAGCGTAGCATTTTTCAGGTTTACAATACCATTGGTAGCGGCAAGAATGGTTCCGTTGTTGATCACAGAAGAGTTGCTAAAGTTGACAGTTCCATTTTCTGCTTTGATAGTTCCCAATGTGTTGTTGAGTGTGCCTGATCCAAGATTTAAAGTACCATTGTTAGCAGTTTGAAGTACCCCTGCATTGACCAGTTTGCTCAAGTTGCTGAATGTACTGCTGCCACCATTTACTGTGATGGTGCCGCTGTTGCTAACAGTACCTGTTCCTGTAACGCTCACGCCATTCAATTTTAAAGTACCCGCAGAACCTACAACCAGGCTGGAGTTATTGGTAATAGTTCCAGAGGCATTGAGTGTACCGTTGTTTGTCAATGTTCCGCTGCTGTTGGTAATGGTACTGCTGGCATTGACTGTACCGTTGTTCGTTAGAGTGCTACTGTTAGTAATGGTACTGTTAGCATTGAGTGTACCACTGTTCGTCATGCTGCTGCTGTTGGTAATAGCTCCTGTAACGGTCATCGTTCCAGTATTGCTCAAAGTCCCTGTATTGCTCAATGTGCTGCTGGCTGTCACAGTGGCGTTGTTTGTAAAACTGCTTGCATTGCTGACTGTTCCAGTAACGCTCATGCTGCCGCTGCTGTTCGTTATAGTTCCATTGTTGGTAAGGTTGCTGGAAACGCTTGTTGTTCCTGTGTTTGCCAGAGAATTGCTGTTTGTCAAAGCACCATTGACATTCATCGTTCCACTGTTGGTAACGCTGTTGTTGTTGGTAATGCCTGCTGTTGCGGTCATTGTTCCGCTGTTGGCAATGCTACCAGTTCCATCCAGGCTGTTTATCGAAAGGCTACCGCCAGAGTTCACGACCATATTTCCATTGTTTGTCAGTTTCCCTGCATTGGTTGTTCCATCATTGCTGAGAGTGAGCATGTTTGCACTACTGATCGTCAGCTTATTGCCTGAGCTGATAGCGAGGCTATTGACTGTAGATGTAGTGTTGAGAGTAACCTGACTACCATTGTTGATATTGACATTGTACTTTGTCGTGCCATTGTTCGGAACAGCAGAAGTACTCCAGTTGCTGGCTGTATTCCAGTTGCTGTTTGCCCCTGTCCAGTTGGCAGTAGCCAAAGTCACGGCATCAGTATATGTCAATTTCATATAGGCATAAGGAGAACCTATATTGTTTACAGCAGAACTTGGTTTGAGCGAAAAGCTTATGCTCCCGTTGGATGCCCAGCTATTCAGAGATGCTTGAGAGAGGCTGATGCTTGCAGATACCTGGCTCTGCGATTGGTTGGTGGATGCAAAAAGGTTTCCCAAAGAATTCCCATTTTCATCTTTTAAGGTAGCATATTCAGAAGAGGCATTGAAGTCGCCCAAAGCATAGATGTAAAGTGTACCAGTACCAGCAGATAAAGGTGTATTGGAGAATGTGAAAGTCAGAGTGTTGGGTGTGTACAAATTGGTTTGTGTGCTTGTAGTAAAGCTATATGCCTGTAAGTATACACTGGCCCAGCATAAGCATAAAAAAAATATCAAGGCTTTCATAGGTTTTGTCCTCCATATTACGTAAAGTTTATGAACATACCAAAACATTAGAACAAATGTTTTCCCTCCAAAATAAGGTTAAAAAAATTTCAAGATTTGTAGCTATATATCGAATTCTAGCATAAGATAAAATCAGGTCAAGAAAAAAATTCCTAATAATTTGACTAGGAAATTATTTATAGGAGTTACGCAGGTATTCTTAACATTTGAAATACAATATATATCTATCTTGCGAGTGATTAAAATCTTGACTCTATTTAGGGACTGTCATCATTCAAACGAAAAATCCTTTTCACTGCATAGACGCAGAGTGTCGCAGAGAATTTTAATTTATTTTTTTCTTCTTGTAATAGTCA
>JABWCH010000495.1 GCA_013359215.1 Candidatus Brocadiia bacterium
ATGGTCGGATCTTTTCCTGTGCCCATGGAAGTCTTTTATCAAGAGGGAAATGAAGTCCCCTTTTTTAAAAAATGGGATTTACCAGCAGAAGTATTGAAAAAAATTCATACATTGATGAGAATTACTGGGCTTCTCTATTCCAGCATAGAATTGGGGCTAGACCATCAGGAAAACTATTGTTTTCTAGGAATCGATCCAGTCTCTTCTTTTCTTGAAATCCAGGAACAAACCAAGATTTCTGTAACAGAAATTCTTTCAGAGCTTTTGTTTAGAGGAAAAATTGCCAGTCCTCACTCCTTTTGGCCTACATTGACACCTCATGGATAAAATTTTTATTTTCTAGGAAGGACATCGCTATGATGATAAGCTCTCAGGAAATTGCAAAAGGACTCCTCGAAGCAATGAAATCTGAGGTAGACGGATATAATTTTTATATGATGGCTTCTAAAAGCACCCAAGATCCTCAAGGAAAAAGTGTTTTTGAGAGGCTAGCTCAAGAAGAAAAAGAACATGCTCAATTTTTAAAGGCACAATACCAGTCTATTATAGAAACAGGAGAAATTACCTCCAGCATACAGCTCACAAAAACATCGTTCAACACGACAAGCCCTATTTTTTCTGACGAAATAAAATCGCGCATCAAAGACATTCATTATGAGATGACTGCTCTTTCGGTTGGCATCCAGTTAGAATATTCTGCTGTACAATTCTACAAATCTCAGGCAGATAAAATAGAGGATACTAAAATCAAGGCTTTTTATAAAGAACTTGCAGACTGGGAAGCAACTCACTATCAAATTCTTTTGAAACAGCAAGAATCTTTAAAAGAAGAATATTGGAATCAAGGGGATTTTTCTCCTTTTTAAAAAAATATAGAATTTTCAGGAGTAATAAAATGGGCAGTGCCAAGCTAAACCTTGAAGCCGAAAGTGCCGCAGAATTGATGCAAGATCTCATTACTGCATTGGAGGAAATGGGTGTTGTTGTTGTAAAAAGCAACGGAGAAATGCCTAAAGAAATATACGATATTCTTAAGAATAAAGGAGAAATCGTATACACTCCAGGCGAAGGAATCCCTGATGGTTTATTGAGCAGCCTATACCAGGAAAACGAACAAGATTTAATTGACTTTCTTTTAGAAAAGAAATCGGCTTTAGAAAAAATCGTTGCCTCTTTAGAGGAGCAAGGCTATGAAATCCATCATCCTCATAACGGAGATAAATGGGAATAGCCTTTGCTTTAATATGATCGTGTAAAATAGGGAATAATCATAGTCTGATTATTTTAAGGGAGTTAGAGTTTATGGAAAAAAATATTCTATCTTTGCTTTTTTGTTTTTTTATAATGGTAAGCCTTTATGCAACGGAAGATGTTGATTATATTGATATTATAGAAGGAAATAGAGCCAATAACAACATCTTGTATGAAAACGTACAGATTGCCTCATCAGGGATCATACTCAATGGAAATACCGTGGAAGGCAGTATTTCTCAGACAATCAAAAGCCAGATAGCATTCAATGCTGCCACAATAGCATGGATCGGGCAGACCCCAGAATCCACTTCCATAAAAGTCGAGTTTTCTGCTCTTTTGAAAACAGGAGAATGGTCTTCCTGGGAAAGCATACAACAGGGAGGTTCAGATGTTATTTTAAGCAACATCGCCCTTGCTTACCGCTATAAGGTTACACTTTATTCTGAAAACCTTTCTTTATCTCCTGTCTTAGAAAAGCTGGTCATTTCTTATAATGAAATTTATTCTGAAATGCTGTATAAAGAGTTTGCCCCCTGGGCCAACGCTACAAGAGGAGTCTCCAAACCTGCTGTGGTTTCTCGCGCAGAATGGGGTGCAAGACCTCCCAAAAGCAGCTATACATATCATACGCCTCAAAAGATCACTATCCACCATACATGGAGACCTACAAGCACGGAATACCAGGGAAACTCGACAATACGAAGCATACAGAACTATCATATGGATAGCAATGGATGGGCAGACATTGGATACCATTTTTTGATTGGCACTTATCGCTCCTCTGGAGAAACTAAAATCTATCAAGGAAGACCTGAAAATGTAGTCGGTGCTCATACAGGCGGGGCTAATACCAACAATGTCGGGGTCAATGTTATCGGCGATTACACAGTGGAGACAGTCCATGGCAATTCTTATCAGGCTTTAATCAAACTTCTCGGCTGGCTTTGCTCCCACTATAGTATCAACCCTGACAATATTTACGGCCATTGCGATTTAAATAGCACGGCTTGCCCAGGCACAAATCTTTATAGCCTTAGAGCCAAAATACGCCAGGATGTGAGAAATTACATCAACGGAGGTAGTAGCCAAGGGAAGCTTATGGGGGTTATTTATGACGCTGCCCAGGGGACACAAGCCAAAATTTCAGGAGCTTGCGTAACCTTGCATACAGGAAATAGCACAACAACAGGAAGCGATGGAGTCTATTGTTTTGAACTTTCGCCTGGAACATATAAAATAGAAGCAAAAAAATCAGGCTACCAAACAGGCAATTCCTCGGAAACTGTTGTCGATGGACAAACAATCTGGGAGTCCATTGGATTGAAAAAATAGTGGATATAGTAGAAACTAAGAAGTGAGACGTTTGCCGAAAAAGCAAAGATTTTTATCGCGAATAAGACGAAGGGCCGAATGGCACGAATAGTTTTTATAAAAATTTTATTCGTGCAATTTGTATATTCGTCTCATTCGTGATTCATATCTTTTTGGTTTCTGCTTGTCCCAGATAGGGTTAAGTCTCATTTTTTCAAAATTTTTATATATTA
>JABWCH010000496.1 GCA_013359215.1 Candidatus Brocadiia bacterium
ATTCGACCATTCGTCTTATTCGTGATAAAAATTTTTGCTTTTTCTACAAAAATCTAATTGCACAGGATCATTTTGATTACTACAGTTAAAGATGGAATTTTATAGAATAAAGGGAAAAAAATGGAATCTCCAAAGGGTAAAGAGGATGTGTTGAGTCAGGATAAAACAGCGATTTTTTTGAATAGCAATTCTGATGCAAATACAACCCCCTGTGATGTAACTATAGCTAGAAATTCCCAGGAAGATTATAGACAAGCGACAAAGCAGAGGAATATACTTTCTAAAGAAGTAAAAGACTATCTGCAATTTCTGATAGCAAGTGTCTATTGGAAAAAATTTACTTTAGAACAGGCAAACGAATGCTTCTCTTTATGGGCCAAAAAATTCCCGCAGGAAAATTTTTACCAATTCTTGCTGAGCAAAAAGATTTTTAGCCCTCAAGATTTAG
This sequence comes from Candidatus Brocadiia bacterium, assembly GCA_013359215.1. GTDB lineage: Bacteria > Planctomycetota > Uabimicrobiia > Uabimicrobiales > JABWCH01 > JABWCH01. The sequence continues at coordinate 449 of JABWCH010000496.1, forward strand.
GTACTATACGAGAAAGCCAGAACAAAGTACCTGAAGGAGCTTTTGAAATTTCTACCGTGAATGGATTTCCCTGCATCCTGGGGATACAGGGGATGAAGTTTGGGAAATATATCCTGGAACAAGAGGTCGGTCGTGGGGGAATGGGCGTTGTATATAGCGGATACGATCCCGCTACAAAACAAAAAGTTGCTGTCAAACGACTGGCATACGAAGCAAAGTCCCAAGAGTCCATTGTCCAAAGGTTTCTTCGGGAAGCCAATACACTACAGAAACTCTCCCATCCTAACATTGTTCCACTTTATGAATTAGGATGGGCAGGCGGAAATCCATACTATGTCATGGCCTTTATCCAAGGCAAGGGATTGGATCAATTAGAGCTGCCGCTTTCTTACAGGAAGGCTTGCAAAATTTTAACACCTGTTGCAGAAGCACTACACTACGCTCACCAGCATGCTGTCATCCATCGAGATATTAAGCCATCGAATATTATTCTCGACAACGAAGATCATCCCTGGCTGACCGACTTTGGTCTGGCAAAAGATATGTCTGTTGATCAAAATCTCACAGCTCCAGGAGCTATTTTGGGAACGCCTTTTTACATGGCACCAGAGCAATTAGAACACGCCAATCAACTGGACTTCCGATGCGATATTTATTCTTTGGGTGCTGTTCTTTACCAACTGCTTTCTGGTCATTTCCCTTTTTCAGAACAAACCATTGCTCTTTTGTTCCAAAAAATTTTAAAGGAAGAACCGCTTCCTCTTTCAGAATACCAGCTTAAGCTGCCTTCTTCTGTTGTTTCGATCTGCGAAAAGGCAATGGCAAAAAAACCAGAAGATCGATACAAAACAGCATCCCTTATGGCAAAGGATTTACGAAATGCTGTAAGAAATCCCAAAACAAGCCAATACAGGACAAAAACCAAAAGATATCCCCTGGCTAAATTCAAAAAGCCTTCTATATTTATAGGTCTTGGTTTGTTCTTTGTATTTTTCTGTATCTTCTTGCTGACTTATGGGCCAGAGGAAATTTCCTCTCAAAGCAAAAAACTTTTGACTTTTTCCCGCGAGAAAGAACAAGAAAAAGAACAGGAAAAAGAAAAAGAGAAAAAAGAAGAGGCTATAAAAACAGAGCAAAATTTGCTTCAGCAGGATATTTTGCCATCTTCTAAAAGAGTTCGTCTTTACATCCGAAATAAAGAATTCAGCAAAGCCCTTTCGATGATAAACTATCTTATAAGCCAGGACAACAAAGATTTTAGCTTATATTCCATGAGGGCGGAAGTTTATATGAATATTTTAGAAACTTCTGCCGCCTTGCAAGATATAGAAAAGGCTATTTCTCTGAATCCCAAGAAGGCTCATTTATACAGAATACAAGCTGAAATTTTAAGAAACATGAAACGCTATCAGGATTCTCTACAATCCTACAACAAGGCCATTTCCATGGAATCCTCTCCTGCTTTTTACTTAGGACGAGGGGCTTTATATTCCAACCATCTTGGGGAACACCAAAAAGCAATCCAGGATTTTGAAAAATGCCTTGCCTTAGAACCAAAGTTAGAAGTAGCATACTACAATATGGGAGTAGCCCATTCTAAAAATAAAAACTATCCTAAAAGCATCGAAAGCTATAGCAATGCAATACAAATCAACAGAAACTATTTCGAAGCCTACATGGGAAGAGGAACGGTATATTGCGATACACTGAAAGAATACGAAAAAGCCCTGGAAGACTTCAACTGGGCGATCTCACTAGATCCTAAATGCTACGAATCCTATTGCAATCGCGCTGTTGCTCTTGCCCATTTGCATAACTATACAGAAGCCCTGGAAACCTGCAATTTCGCGATTGGCTTACAACCTGAGCTTTCTAAAGCATACTACCTCAGAGGTCGCAACCACTATCAACTAAAAAATCATGAAAAAGCCCTGGATGATTTTGAAAAAGCCCTAGAAAAAAATTCACCTTACACAGAAGAAATACAAGATTTGATAAAAAAAATCAAAGGGAAGTAACATTGTCGAATTAATTTGACATTGTCAAATTAACATTGTCAAATTAATAGCCGATAGTCATGCAATCAAAAGAATTCTGCCTGTTGCGGGTTTTGGGGTTTCTTGGGCTTTTTGTTTTTTTCTGGGATTGCTTCCTTTTCTTCGCTGGCCTTTTTATGGTTGAGGCAAAGGAGTCTTTTCAGAAGCTCTTTTCCTGCCTGGGGGGCGATGGTGTAACGCACACGGTTCCTTGGTGAACGAAAGAAATTCTGTTAAAGCCGTCAATGATCTGGCGAAGGATGATACGGAACTTTTTGGAAAGGCCGTGTGAATTAAATTTGTATA
>JABWCH010000497.1 GCA_013359215.1 Candidatus Brocadiia bacterium
TTTTCAAGGAAGACAGCTTGATCCTGAGACGGGGCTGTATTATTTCAGGAACAGGTATTACTCTGCCGAACAGGGAAGATTCTTGCAGCGTGATCCACTAGGATATGTGGATGGATTGGGGTTGTATGAGGCAATGGGAGGGAATTCTATAAATTTTGGAGATCCAGAAGGGCTATGGATGTTCACTATTAGAATACCAATTGGGCAAAATGCTGGCCAAGCACTAGCTATAAAAGAAACTAAAGATAAACTCTCAGAATTAAAAAGAATGTTATGTATCTCTCAAAGTACAAAATTAGCAACAAAAAAAATGCTAATTGATGGAAAATGGGAAAATGCTATAGATGTTACCTCTTTTTTGAATTATCGTTTTCAAAGCATACTAAACTATGCTACACCGCAGGGTACCGCAAACTGTTTATCATGTGGTCTTTCATATTTTGGACTTGTATCTCCAAGCACAACTTTTGATATACCTTTGGTAAGACCTTCATGGCTATTTTTAGAATTTTTGGCTTTTAAAGATTATGCAAAGTATCTTGATAATGAAAAAATTTTGGAGAATAAACTATCTTTAGGAGATATGCTTATAAAGCTGAAATCATATGATCTTGAAGTTGGTAATGGTTTAGTATTCAAAGATTTATATGAACCTACTCATATGTCAATAATTTTTGCAGTTGATAAACACAAAAATGAGATATGGGTACTCGAAAGAAAAGGGGAAGGATATCCTGTTCAAATTATAACATTGAAAGAATCAATTAAGGGTGCTTATATAGGGCAATCAGTATTTGTTATAACAGGAATTAGAGATGATTTAATTTATACCAAATAGATAGTATAGCAAATCAAAGCTTTAAAAATTTTATGAGAACTCTACCATCCTCTGAACATTGTTTTCTAATCTCAATGAAATTCCCTGCATTAAATCGCAGGGGATTTTATGCGAGTAAAATTGCTGTTCAGCTAAAGACACCTAAAAAAATTGCGATAAAGCACATCAATTTTTCCTGCAATTACAATTATTTATATAAGGAGTGATAAATTTGAAATTACGATTTCTAATTATCATTTTTATTTTATTTTTTTCGGGAATACTTGCATATCAAACATATTCTATCGTAAATAAATTGTATAGTTCATTAAAAGTAAATATAAATGGTAAATTCGCTTTAGAAAATATTAAATCTTTTGTAAAAAAAATAGAATATGATATGAAAAATCAAAACAAGCAGATTTATCCGATTATAGTTGATAAATATCATAATGATTATAATTATGATGATATAAACAGAATCCCGACCAAAGCAGGTTATTCATATCAATATTATATTAACCATGATCAAAAAAAAATTGTATATACCACATTTCCTACAAGCCTTAGCAATGGATTATATATATTATTTATAACAGAAAAAAATAAAGCATTTTATGCTAGTATTCGCGACTTAAAAAATGATAAAAATTTAATTAAAAGAGACTATACTGGATATGTTCATTTTAAAATTTTATGGTCTGAAGACGGAGAAAAAAGAATATTGTATCCATGTTTAGATTGGAAAGAGATAAAAAATACTGATTTAATCTGGCAAAATTATAGTACAATAAGTTTCATAATTGATATATCTTGTTTTTTGGGTATTTTGTTTTTTATAATATTTATAAATAAAATAAGATTAGATAAATATAGAAAAAATATAAAAGGAATTACAATTATTATAGATTGAAATCTCCCGCCCCAAAAGAATAAGGAAAGACATTACTAAGGATAAAAAAATGGACAGACACTATCTGAAGTTGTTTTTCTCTAATGAGTTAGTATTTTTTTATAGCTAGAAAACCAGCTTCTAAAGCCTCCATAAAAAAAATAATAGAAGTCTTAAGATGGAGGTTTTAGAGAAAAGTATTGAAAGAATTAGAGACAAATCCCAAAAGTATGACAAGAGGATAGGCAATAGATGAAAAATATCATGGAAATAGCCCCAATAGGCAAAAAATGGTAGGTTGAAGGCAGAGTATCTCTATGGCAGAAATAAGCTAATCAAATAGAAAGATCAATTTTAAGATAGCAGTGGTAGATTGCGATGAGGGCGATTTATGCAAAAGCTGTCCTGCTTGCAGGCAATAAGTTTACGATGGGAATAAAAGGGATATTTGTTTTGAAACAGGTGGAGAATAGAATTAACAAAAGACTCTGAACCCATGATAATTCCTCGTGTAAGGGAGGGATCAGGCAGAAGACCTTTTTCTTCCATTTGTCCGTAAACCATTTTGCGATAGTTTTGTTGTCGTTCCAGGGAATCTCTGCCTATTTCGTTGTAAAGAGGGTGAAAATCCAGGAAACGATTTTCTTTGCCAAAAGCATGAGCATGGTAGCTGCTCCATTTCCAATCTTTTGGGTCATCTACAGCTTTGGCGCGTACCAGGTTCAACTCAATATAAGTTAAAGTGTTGAAAAACTGGGTTTCAGATTCGATGATAGTGGAATAAAATCGTCCACCCCAAAAGCGTCCTGTTTTATGGTGTAGCTTGTTGTAAGCTTTGGAGTAGTTTCCATTCAGATATTGCATAAACGAGGAAAGGGTGTTTTCTTCTGGAGTGGCCAGCATCAAATGAACATGGTTGCTGGTAATGCAATAGGCATGGACTTTGACCTTGTATATTTTCTTCGCTCTGAGCAATATGTCGAGGTATGTTTCAAAGTCTTTTTCTTCCTGAAAATAGAATTCTCGATTATTGCATCTGACAGTAATGTGATACAGAGCACCTACAAAGGCGATTCTTGG
>JABWCH010000498.1 GCA_013359215.1 Candidatus Brocadiia bacterium
CAAAAAGCTAAGCCTTCCAAAACCCATTCCTGCTCAAGTACCAGAGGATAGCATTCTGGAAAGCACCCAAGCTTGCTATTTTATGGAAGATTTCTTTTCTCTCTTGGATTATTTAGAGAAAAATCATGTATCTTTTACTCTGCATAATGCTTTTCCAAGAAATGATCTCAAAAAAATAAAAAAGTCATTCCACTTCCAGGACAATGGCGAAGAGGATGGATCCAATAGAATATACCCAATAAAAAATACTTACTTTTTCTTTGTTTTTGAACTAGCAAAAATCCAAAACTGCATCCAGTGTTCTCCAGAACGTATCATGAAAACAGCATCTTCAGAAAAAATAGCAAACAGCTCTTTGCTCAATAGCATTCAGGATCTTTACCAAATCTGGCTAAAGGGAGACTTTTGGAATGAGCTAACGCGCATTCCTCAGCTTATCGTTCAAGACAGATACTATTCTTATGATTCTATAACTTTTGAATACTTTCCCAATGCAAGAGCAATTATTTTGCAGGCCATAAAACAATGCAATACCCAAAAATGGATTTCCATGGAATTCCTTTGCGAAGAAATTCGAAAAGAATTCCCTGATTTTCTTTTTGGAAAAGATCTATCGAAATGTACAGAATTTTCCTATGAAAGACCCGAAAAAAAGTATGAAACAAGAATCTATCTAAATATCACAGAGCGGATTCCCAACAGCTATTTTGGCGCAAAGCTTGTTTGGGGAAAAGATTGGAATAAAGTAGAAGGACGCTTTATTGAAAATGTTCTGGCAGAGCCACTGCACTGGTTTGGAATGGTAAATCTTTCCAAAAAAAAAGATGGAACTCTTCTGGCATTCCAGCTTACAGATTTCGGCGCATCGCTGTTAGGCATAGAAAAAGAAAAGAAGCCCCCTTGCCTTGTTATACAGCCTAACTTTGAAATTTTAGTCTATGCAGAAGAAGCATCCTCTGAAACTTTATGGTTTATCACAGAAATTGCGGAGGCTATAAGCAAACAGAAGGTTTTTCAATACAAAATCTCACGAAACAGCTTTTGCAAGGCAAGACAAAAAGGCTATACCTGTGAAAAGATCTTGTCGTTTTTGCAAGAAAACAGCAAAAGCAATATCCCCCAAAATGTAGCTTATACTTTAAAAGAATGGGAAGAGCAACAAGAAAAAATCAAATTTTTTTATGATGCTGTGGTGCTGGAGCTGGAAAGCGAAGAATTGGCACAAAGCCTGATGGAGCAAAAGAATTTCCAAGATAATATTATCCAAACTTTATCTCCTGTTTTCTTTCAAATCAAGACAAAAGGGCTTTCTGAGATCCAGGAATGGTTGAAAAAAAAGAAAAAACAAATCGCAGAATGTAAATACACAGGTGTCCAGCCTGATAGCATCATTTTAGGGAAAGAGCAAAAGATTTTACTTCCTGATCCTGCAAGCAAGCCTTACCAAGAATACAAAATCAGGCAATTTGCGGAACTGATAGAAGAAACAAAGGAATATCAGCTATATCGTCTTACACGGGAGTTTACAGTGGGAAAAATTCCTATACCCAAACTCATGAAATGGGTCAGAGAGCATTCTGTAGAGGTTGTGCCAGCAGAATTTTCTCTCACAGTATCCCATTGGTCTTATCCTCCGACAAAACTAGGATTGCAAAAGACTATGGTTATATCAGATAGAAACAATGTACTTAGCCAGCTTCTAAGCCATTTGCCATATTTGAAAAATCTCATCTATTATATGCCAGGATCTTATTTTGCTTTGGTGCAGGAAGAAAATTTGAATATTGTGCAACAAGAATTGGCAAAATTCAATATCCAGTTGGATACCGACAGCTTCCCCCATTTTTTTACCATTATTCCTGTGCTGGATTCCAAAGAAAACATACCATCTCTTTTGCAAAGATACAAAAATCAAAGAAAAATAAAGAACAATGGATTTCCTTTTGGCTTATAAATTTCCCATAATGCTGCAGCTTAAGGAATCAAAAAACTATAGATATTTTTTATTATTGAGAAAGGATTTTATGGAAATCGAAAAATTACAAAGGTTTTTAGTGTATGTTTTGCGCCACCATCCCGCAGAATTAGAGATTTCTCTTGGAAAGGATGGCTTCGTTGATATGCAAAGCATACTGAATGGATTGAAAAAACACAAATCCTACTCCTGGGCAAAATACCAGGATATTGTAGAAGCTGTTAATTCACAAAAGGATAAACAAAGGCTAGAAATCCAGGGGAATCAAATCCGTGCGCGGTATGGTCATTCTAATCGTGCCAGCGAAGAAATCCACTATAATCCTGCTGCCCCCCCCCAATTTCTCTATCATGGAACAGCAGAGAGCAACTTAGCCTCCATCTTTCAGAATGGTCTACTCCCTGTGAGCAGGAAATATGTGCATTTGAGCGATACAAAAGAAATAGCCCAACGCGTTGCTCGCCGCCATAGCCAAAAGACTTGTTTGCTTGTTGTGCTTTGTGAAGAAGCCAAAAAGGCAGGAATATCCTTCTACCACCCTGAGCCGCAAATATGGCTTGTGGAAAAAATGCCACCAGGATTTCTTAAAACATTATAGAAACTAAGAAGTTACGACTTGTGCTAGTTGAAAAAATTATTAATATATTGATATAACTTGCTGTATAGGAAATTATAGTTTTGTCGTAATCGTAATCTTCATACGTGTTAAGTTTTAAGAGATTGTCTTACAATAGATTATGTTATCTACTTAAGGATAAGAAGAGCGTAGTGTAAGCCTTCTGTAAGGAATCAAAAACAGTA
>JABWCH010000118.1 GCA_013359215.1 Candidatus Brocadiia bacterium
ACAATGATAATTCCATTTCCCAGGGTGTTGCCCTGGGCTGGTATGTATAGGTCTTTCAGGCCAAAGATTAAGCCTTTTCAACTGGCACAACTCGTAAGATTTTTATTGCGAATAAGACGAATGGTCGAATGGAACGAATCGTTTTTATAAAAATTTGATTCGTGCAATTTGTATATTCGTCTCATTCATGATTCATACCTTTTTGGTTTCGGCTTGTCCGAGATAGGATAAAATCTATTTTTTTTACCAAGAAAGGGGCTGATTATGAAATATCTTGTCCTTCTTTTCCTTTTGTCCGCCTGGCTTTTTGCTGCTCCTGTAACCTTGCAAAATGCAACGTCCACTCATTCTCAAAGTGGCTATAGCGTAGCAAGCTCTATAGATGGAGCCATCGATGCCTATGGATGGGCAGTAAGTGCTATCCATAGCAATCATACAGCCGTATGGGAAACTACCTCCAATATCAATGCCTCGCAGATCCAATTTACCATGTATCAGTATCATCCTTACCATTTAATTGGCAGATTTTTGTTTTCCGTAACGAGCGATACCAGGACAACCTTTGCTGATGGCCTTTTAGATGGTGGCGATGTTACTGCCAACTGGACTGCTCTGATTAATCCTACTATAACTCTGCCTTCTGGAATGAGCTATACAACACTAGGCGACAATAGTATTCTCATTTCTGGTGCAGTGCCTGTAACTGGCGTTTATTCTGTAACCTACTCTCTGCCTATAGCAAACATTACAGGAATCCGCTTGGATGTCTTAACGCATAGTTCACTGCCTAGCAATGGCCCTGGAATGGCTTCCAATGGAAACCTTGTTTTGAGCGAATTAGTCGTAGATGCAACCAATGTTCCTGAGCCATCTAGCTTTGTTTTGTTGGCTTTTTTTATGATTTGTGTTTATTCCTTCAAAAAATAGGCTCTTATCTGCACGGAAGGGAATTCCCATGTCATTTAGAATTCTTTTGTTGCTGCTTTTTGTTAGTTTTTTTTCGTGTTATGCCCAAGAAGAAACCCGTCCTGATTTCAATGCTTATGTAGTCTCTATCTTGGAAAAGTACCCCACAGATGGTACTCATCCATACTACTGGCCTTCCAGCGGAACATGGGCAGGGATCACTCGCGACCTTCACTATCGAGGTGCTTTGTTTGCCAAAGGCGACGATTTTAAGCGATGCTTCTGCTGCGGAATCACATTTGAAGTCTTCTTTCTGGCTTATGAAAAGCATTGCCAGGATCAAGGAAAAGAGTTTATTATCCAAAATTTTGATGCAAAAGCACTCAATACTTTTCTAAAACAATGGTTTGGTTCTGACGGCAATCGCAAAACTCTTTTAAATGCCATTGTCAGCAATGGTCTTGGATTTTCCGTACCCATGGACAAAGCCAAAAAAGGTGATTTTGTACAACTTTGGAGGTATAGTGGCTCTGGTCATTCCGTTATCTTCATTTCCTGGGTTTATGATGCCCAAGGCAAACGCAATGGTTTAAAGTATTGGTCTACCCAAGGTAGCACTAACGGCATTGGGTATAGAACAGAATACTTTGGGGGCAGCAAAGGAATCGATACAGAACAACTTTATATCGCTAGAGTAGAACCTAAGTAGTTACAAAAAGAGGTTTTTATTTGGGGAAAATTTTTACAAAAATTTTCCCCCAAACCCCCTTTAAAAATTTTTATATCTTTATTTTCAAAGAGGAATACAATGAAAATTGCTCTTGGTTCAGACCATGCTGCCTGGCAGATCAAAGATAAAATAAAATCTTTGTTGCAGCACAAAGGATGGGATGCTATAGACTATGGGACAAAAAGTGGTGATTCTTGCGATTATCCTGATTTTGCGGCAAGTGTATCTCATGCTGTTGCCCAAGGAGAGGCAGATCTTGGGATTTTGCTTTGTGGTAGTGGCATTGGGATGTCGATTGCTGCGAATAAGGTCAAAGGCATACGTGCCGCGCTTTGTGTGAATGAAGAAATGGCAAAACTAAGCCGTTTGCACAACAATGCCAACATACTATGCCTGGGAGTGCGAACCTTCCCCGACAACTGGGAAAAAATCGTGGAAACCTGGCTAAACACATCTTTTGAAGGTGGCCGCCACCAAAACAGGATAGACAAAATTCACAATCTGGAATCCTGTTCTCCACACACCAAACCCTGATCAACAGAAAAAGCACTTTATCGCGAATTTCACGAATAACCGAATGGCACAAATGGATAATTTTATCTTTCTTTGTTTTATTCGTATCATTCGCGATTTCAATATTTTTCTTTTCCGTCCGTGGAAAATCTTTACAATTTTGCACTGGATTTCAGTTGTAAGTGGCTAAGCATTCTTCCATTTTCTTCACCAGCGCATCTTCCCCTTCTTGTATGCAAAAGGCAATTTCCCAAACCCAGATGGGAAGGTTGCTGTTTTGCCATCCGTTTAGCTTGACAGCGTCTTTGGCTGTTGTTATAAGTGCTTCTGCTTTTCTATTGTATGCCATAGAAAGAATTTCTTGTTGGTCTTTTTCTGTGTATTTATGATGGTCAGGATAGGCAATGTGTTCTATGGGAAAAAGATGTTTTTTTTCCATACTCTGGATAAAGCTTCTGGGATTTCCAATCCCACTGAAAGCAAGAAGTCGCTTTTCTTGCAGTGTATCAATAGAAGCTGTTTCTTGTTTGCCTAGAGGGTGTACGCTAGAAAAAGCATGTGTCGCCATTGCCTGGGGGGCTTTTGTGTAGGTTCGGACTCTGTCTCGCATTTTTTCCAAATCTTCTTTTTCTACCATATCGCTTTTAGTGAATAGGATAAAATCTGCTCTCTTTAGATTGTATAAGCTTTCCCGCAAAAAACCTCTAGGCAAAGTATAGCCAAATCCAAAAGGCTCTGTGGCATCCAAAAGAACGATATTGAGGTCGCGGTGGATATATTGATGCTGAAAGGCATCGTCCAGAACAAGGCATATATTCCTTCCATATTTTTCTATTGCCTGGGAAGCGGCTACAACCCTTTTTTTATGAACAAGATGGGGTGTCTCAGGCAAAGCACCACGCAAGAGAAAAACTTCGTCATTCCCATAGCCCCGCGAAATCAGCACAGGCAATCGTGTATTTTTTTCTAGCAGCTTTTTTATCAACCAGATACAGGCAGGGGTTTTTCCTGTGCCTCCTGTTGTTATATTGCCCAATGATACCACAGGAACATCCATCTTTTGTATTTTTAGAATGCCCAGAGAAAATGCCATTTGTCGGGCTTTTGTTACAAGATGGTAAAAATAAGAAGCAAAGGTAAGGATGGCTCTTATGGAGTGGCCTGCTATACCAGGATATTTTTGGATTTTGTATAAAAAATGGCCCGCATGGGAGATCATAGTAAAAAATTTCCTTATCAGGATAAGAAATCTGTTTCTGGGTGAGATTGGGTAAAGCTTTGTAGGAATGAAGGCATCTTTTTTTTGGAAAGGCTTTGCTGTGTATTGTCTAGTATTTCCTGCAAGAGCCAGACTATAGAAATCGTCCATAGTTTAGCGGAAAGGGTAAAATTTTGCTCTACAGAAAAAATGTCCCAAAAAAATTTCTTCCGATGCAGCGGGCGTTTGCTTTCAAAAGAAAAAAAATCCTGGCAAAAAGGAATCGTGCCTTTTTCTTTCTTATCCAATGACATATTTTCCCAAAGAGAAAATAAAATTCTCGAATGTTGCTGATTCTCTAAGGAGAAGTGTTCAATATATTCTAAAGAAGCAGAATAAAAATAAGAATAGGGTGAGGATAGGGAAATAACACTATCAATATGCTTTAAAATTTCCTCAAAAAACACATCAGAATTAGCAATAGTATCAAATATAATAAAATCGTATTGATTTTTAGCAAAAGCGAGAACAGAAGATAGTCCAGGAAAAGAAGAGATAGCAAAATTCTGATGCCAGAAAGGCTGTGGATCTCTATAGTAAGAGGGTATAATAGAAAGACTTCCTGAATTTTGGTCTAAATTACGCTTCCACAGAGATAAAGGCAATTCAGCAAAAGGAAAAGAGTCAGGCAAATTTTTGCAAAGAATTTGCCTGAGAGTAGTGTACAGAACATCCTCGTACTCTAAAATTTTCAGCAGAGCATTGCTTCCAAACATCCTTCTGGTCAATTCGTGTTGCTTGTAATCAGCATCTATTAGCAGTACTTTATAGCTACAATGGGCAAGAAGATAGGCGATATGAGAAGCAAGGCAAGTTTTGCCTACTCCATCTTTCAGTCCTGAAAAGGCAATGGTTCTTGCCATACGAATGTATTCCTTAGAAGAATCTTTTACTATAGTTTTGTAGATTTTTTTAACTCATTATAATCCAATAAATTATATCATTAAATTTTAACACAAAAAACACAAAATATCTCAAAAGGCACAAAAATATAACTCTATGTCAGATAATAGCTTATATTTTTTGTGCTTTTTGTATTTTTTTTTGTGTTTTTTGTGCAAAAACCTGCAAAAGTATACTCTTTTATTTATTTTCAGAATTAAGCCATTCCAGCAGCTTAAGCAACAATTGATCCCTGCCTTTTTCATTGAAGACTTCATGATACGCATCTTTCACTATATAAAGATCTTTTTTGGATGTGCCAAGGCTGTAGAAAAAACGCCTGCTTGCTTCTACATCATTCACAGCATCGCTTTCACCATGAAAAATAAGGCAGGGAACTTTAACATGAGGTGCTAAAAATTGTATCTTTTTCATGGTTTTGTAGACATGAAGAAAGGCACTGGCATTCACTCTTCTTTCCACAAGAGGATCAGTGATATAGTCTTCAACAATTTCAGGATCATGACTGAGTGTGCCTGGATCTATATTGCCAGGCAAAGAAAATCCAGGATACACGCTAGAAATAAGCTTTGCCATCAAAAGAGTGAAAAAGGGAATGGGCTGTTTCGTGCCAAAAAAAGGCGCGCTTAAAACCAATCCTTTCACAGGGCATTTTCCCCAAGTGCTGAAAACAGTAGCCAGCAGGCCGCCCATGCTGTGACCAAATAAAAAAGGCGTTTCTATGCTTCTATGTACTTTGAGAAAAGCATAAAAATTAGCAATGTCCGTTAAATAGTCCTCAATGCTATTGATGTGAGTTCTCATCTTTCCTTGAGATCGGCCATGGCCTGTAAGATCTAGCATATAAAAGTTATAGCCTTTTTTGACAAGGCTCATGCCAAGCTCTTCGTACCTTCCACTATGTTCCAGAAATCCATGTATGCCTAATATATCGCCTTTTTTGTTGACCTTTGTGCTAAAACGGCGATAATAGAGCCATCTTTTGTCAGAAGGGAAAAAGCCTTCTGCCTGAATGATTGTGCCTTTTTTTTCCATAGTTTCATTTCTATAAAAACATAACCCAATCCATTGCTCTAACTTTTACAGCGTTTAGGCATTGTCATGGGCTTTTGGATATATAAGCCTGTCAGACGCAAAAATCTGGTTTTAACCAACATAGCCGCAATAGTTTTTTCTATGCAATTTTGTTATAACATAGGAATGAAAAATTGTCAAAAAAAAATTATGACTACTTTTCCGATTCATCAAATAAACCAGCAGGCCATACAAAAGCTCTTTCTTTCAATCGGCTCTTCATTGCCATCAAAGCAGACACCATCTTTTCGTATCGGATTTTCTGGCGGATAGGATCTTGGGCTTCACTAAAAGGCACTACCCCGCCTTCCTGCAAATCTTCTATCATGATAATCTGGCAATAAGGTTCGTTCTCTAAGGGGATAGGATCGCTGATTTCGCCTTTTTTCATAGAAAATGCTATATCGTCTACTTCCTTATACAAGGCTTCATTTTTACCAAAAAAGTCCCATACAACCTCTTTGCCTTTTTCTCTGCGCGGCCATGTTCCACCTTCTTGAGAGTATGGATCATTGGAATGGATTTTGGCAAGTTCTGCAAAATCCGCGCCTTCCCGAAGCTGTTTGACGATAGCCTGGGCTTTTTCCAAAGTCTGGGCTTTTCCGCCGTGTTTAGAATAAAAGAGGGTAATGATTCGAGTTTTTATCTTGCTCTCTTTTGTGAATTCACGGATGTTTTTTTCATAGTACTGGCGTATCTCCAGGGGAGAAACAAAAGTATCTATTGTTGCCCTTCTTTTTTCTTCCTTGGAATAGCCCGCTTTTTTCTGAAAAAGCTCTTGCAATACCATACGCGAATGAATCAAATCGCTCAGGTCGATTTCTTCGCTTTCTGTTCCTTGCGCCCCTTTTTCCTTTAGCTCTTTATCCACTTGCTCTTTCAAGGTTTTATCAGAAATTTTAATATTCTGCCGCTTGGCTTCCTGAAGAACAAGCTTTTGCTCTGCAAGATGCCGTAGAGCAATTTTCATCAACTGCTGCTTCTGATATTCCTTCTGGTTGGCAGCCAAAGAAGAATTTTCGATTCCTTGCAGGCTGTTCTTGATTTTGCTTATCAACTCTCCGTAAGTTATTATTTCATCATTGACTATCGCCACTATACTATCAGATCTTTTTTCTTGAGCCAATAGAAAAGGAGATGACAAAAAACATAAAAAAATACAAAAAAGCAACAGACCTTTCATATTAGCACCTTTTTTCATGATTTATATTGTCGAGTTATTTTTTGACTTCAGTATTTTTTAAACTTAAATTTTTTAAAAATTTTTTCAAAACAGGAACAAGGCGGCTAGGAAGCAACCTCTGCTCTCGTTTTTTGGCAACCATACGCTGCAAAATCATACGGCCATGCTGAGAAATAGGGATTTTATTTAAATTGATTTTTTCATATATCTGGCAACGCATCACCTCATTAGGATCTTTATCGGAAAAGGGGACATGGCCTGTAAGCATGTGGATGCATGTAATCCCTAAAGAATAAATGTCGCTACGGATGTCAATATCTCTATAACCCCTCGCCTGCTCTGGAGAAATATACTCGACTGTACCGCAGGTAACATCAAAAACTCCATCGTCTTTATCCTGTTTATTGCTTTCAAAAGCAAAAGCAAAGTCACACAGCTTTACATCGCTTTCTTCCATCAAAAGGATATTGGCTGGCTTTATATCTCTGTGTACAATAGAATTGCTTTCGAGATACGCCAGGGCTTGTGCAATCTGCAAAGCAACCCCAAAGGTATATTCTTCCGTAAAGCGAAAGCCCTGGCGTAAAAACAAATCAAGGCTTTCTCCATGAACAAATTCCAGTGCTATGAAATACATTCCCTTAGAAACACCGAAATCGATTCCTTTGAGGATATTAGGATGCTCAAGACGCATAAGCATCATGCCTTCATTGACAAATTGCTTCAGGCTTTTTTTATCTTGAACAAAACCAGGGTAAAGCAATTTTAAAGCTACAATTTCATTGTTGGCAATATTTTGTGCTTTAAATACCACGGCTGTTCCACCACTGCCCATTTTATCTAGCACACGATACCCAATGATAGGCTGTTCCATAGCCTCTTCTTGCTCTTGCTTTAGCATGGCTTCATTTTTTGGAGCACAAATCTGGCCGCCTTTCACAGCAGGGCTTGACTCTTTTGGGCAGTTTTGCAAGATCTTCCTTACATCCTTAAGATCAAAGGATGTTATATTTTGCTCAGACATGGCGTTCCCCAGGGATATTCTGCGGACAGGTATAAATTCCTTTATGCCCGTTCTCATAGTTAAAAAAAACAGTTTATAAACTTCTCTCTTGGACAAGCCGAAACCAAAAGGTATGAATCACGAATGAGACGAATATACAAATTACACGAATAAAATTTTATAAAAACGATTCGTGCCATTCGACCATTCGTCTTATTCGTGATAAAATTTTTGCTTTTTCGGCAAACATCTAAATCACATTTCTGCCAAATTAATATTGCCAAAATATTCTAACATTTCATAGAATTTTGTCAATCTTTTAGCATTCCTGGTCTGGAAAAAGTAGAAATAATGACTTTGGCTGCCTTGATGCCATCCAAGGCAGCGCTGATGATGCCTCCAGCATAGCCAGCGCCTTCCCCTACAGGATAAAGGTTTTGGCAAGAAAGCGATTGCATGCTGTCCTTGTCTCTAGTTATTTTTATAGGACAGGATGCTCTGGTTTCAGGTGCGATAAGCAGCCCAGAAGATATAAATCCAGGCATCTTTTCTTCAAACGATGGTAAAGCTTTTTTCAGGGCAACCAAGAATTTTTCAGGCATAAAGCTAGAAATACGGACAGGCTTTACCTGAAAACGATAGGATGTAGCAGGCAAAGCACCAAGGCGGTCGCTGATAAAGTCTCCAGCATTCTGGGCAGGAGCAGTGTAGTCCCCTTTGCCCGCTAAGAATGCAGCCTTTTCGATTTTCTGGCGATAAAAGAGTCCAGCAAGGGGATTGTCTTCCATCTCTTCAGGGAAGAAGGTAGTAATCAGAGCTGCATTGGCAAATCCAGAATCACGCCGATAGTTGCTCATGCCATTGGTGCTGAGAAATCCAGGCGTTCCTGTCCCTGCCATCACCTCGCCGCCTGGACACATACAAAAGGTACAAACCTGGCAGCGTTCCTTGCTTTCTGGCCCAACAAGGCGATAGTTTGCAGGTGGAAGTCCAGCGCATCCACTGTATTTTCCATATTGCTTTTTATCAATGAATTCTTGTGGATGCTCTATTCTCACTCCCATTTGAAAAGGCTTTTTTTCCATAAAAATACCGCAAGAGGAAAGCATGGCAAAGGTATCCTGATCATGGCTTCCTGTTGCAAGCACCAGAAGATCCGCAGGGATTTCTCCTTTGTCTGTAACTACCCCTGCGATTTTTCCACTATGGACAATAAGATTGGTTACCTTTGTTTCAAAGCGAAACTCGCCTCCCCATTCTATAATCCTTTTGCGCAGTTGGATAATCACTGCCCTCAGACGATCCGATCCAATATGGGGAGGCGAAACATATAAAATCTCATGAGGCGCACCACAGTCTACCATAATTTTCAAAATCTGAGCAATGTAGCCACTTGTGACACCTGTATTGAGCTTACCATCAGAATAAGAGCCAGCACCGCCTTCGCCAAAAACATAGTTAGAGGTAGGCGACATGATCCGCGTATTATGGAAATTTTCAATAGCCTGCTTTCTTTTGCCTATTTCCTGCCCTTGCTCCAGAATCAAAGGCGAATAGCCATTTTGTGCCAGCCAATAAGCAGCAAAAAGCCCGCCTGGACCAGTCCCAACAACAACAGGGCGATGGCTTATTCGGCTAGAACCATAAACAATATCTTCATGAGGCTGGCTCTGAGGTAAGATTTCCAGCCCATCCTGTATCCTTACCCCTTCTTTTACCTCTATATCGAGACAATAGATAAATCCAGGCTTTTTATGAAACCGAGTGTCCATGGATCTTTTGACAATGCTTATCCCTATAATATCGCTTTGAGAAAATCCTGTCTTTTCTAATGCTTTTTTCTGTAGAGCCTTTTCATCATGGTCAAAAGGCAGTGCAATCTGGTATATCCGAACCTTATTTGGCATATAAAAAATTCCTTTGGATTGCTATTTGATGCAGACAGATCGAACCTGAGCAATGCTTGTATGCCCAGAAAACACCTTTAGAATACCATCCTGCTTCAGGGTAGTCATTCCTTCTTCCATAGCCCTGCCACGCATGGCTTCCACGGTTTCTTTGCGCTGGACCATTTTCTTGATTGCGTCAGAGCCAATCAAAAGCTCATGAATACCAACTCTGCCCTTATAGCCAGTTTCTCCACAAACCTGGCAGCCGCCAGCACGATATAGCTTCATACTGTCAGTATAAGGCATATTTTGGATAGAGAACCAATCTTTGCCAAATTCATCTGCCAGTTCATGATATGTCATTTCATCAGGATGGAATTCTTTTTTGCATTCTTTACAAAGAGTTCTCACTAGCCTTTGAGCAAGAACACCGATCAGCGCGTCCGCAAAATTAAAAGGATCAATGCCTATATCCAGAAGACGCACTATAGTTTCAGGCGCGCTGTTCGTGTGCAATGTACTCAAGACAAGATGCCCTGTCAGAGAAGCCTCCACGCCAATTGCGGCTGTTTCATGATCGCGCATTTCACCAACCATAATCACATTCGGGTCAGCTCTCAAAAACGCCCTCATGGCAGTAGCAAAAGTATAGCCGATTTTGGGTTGAACCTGTACCTGTCTCAATCCCTCCTGGGTAATTTCCACAGGGTCTTCGGCTGTCCAGATTTTAGTCTGTGGCTTATTGATATAGCCAAGAGCAGAATGCAAGCTTGTTGTTTTTCCTGAACCTGTTGGCCCCACAACAAGAATAATCCCATAAGGCATGGCAAGCATCTTGGTAAACTCTCGGAAATTTCTTTCTGTCATGCCAATTTTATCCAGGGGAATCGGCTTACTTGCTGCCAGAATACGCATTACAACATCTTCCATTCCGCCTACTGTGGGCAAAGTCGCAACGCGAAGCTCTATGTCAGGGCCACCAAACTTTTTCATCTGGATCTTTCCATCTTGTGGCTTTCTTCGCTCGGCAATATCGAGATTTGCCATAATCTTAATACGCGAAACAATAGATCTACGGAGATGACCAGGGAGCTTTTGCAAAATTCGGCAATGCCCATCCACTCGAATCCTGACCATAACATCTTTATCCATAACAGGTTCAATATGAATATCCGAAGTCCCCACTTTATGAGCTTCTGCAATGATCTGGTTGACCAGAGAAATCAAGGCACTGTCTGCCTCTACATTGTCATCATCCTCTGCCTCTTGCACCTGAGGAGCTTCCAGCCCGCTCAAAATGTCTTGAAATTTTACATTAGCCCCCTTGGGATCAGAATCCTTTTTAGCCGAATCTGCGCCTAGAAAATAGTTGACGGCTTTTAGAATTTCCTCTTCTGTGGACACCATAAATTCATATTGCAAGCCAGGAAATTGGCGTTTAATGGAATCTATCTGCTCCAAATTTTGGGGATTTTCTACAACAATGACGATTTTGTTGCCATCTTTCTTCAAAGGAACCCAAAGGTTATTTCTCAGATAATTCGCCTCCAGATTCCCCAAAACATCCACAGGAACAGCAATCCCTTGCTTAAACTCAAAAAAAGGCACTCTATAGAAATGGCTTAAGGCTCTCCCTATATCTTCTTTACGGACTTTAAATTTTTCAACTAAAATACTCGAAACCGACTTGCCCGTTTCTCTTGATATCAAAATGGCCTGTTCGATCTCTTTCGGGACAACAAGATTTTCCACCAAAAGCAAATCATACTTAGAAAACTGCCTTTTTTGCACACGCTTCTGATTATTAAAGGCAATAGCCAGGGTTTCCGACAATTCCGTTAGCCCACGTGTATCCTCTAGCAAAAAACATTCCCCTGTCTTTTTATTGATAAGCTGGATAACTCCCATGATCTTGTTGTTGAACAAAATCGGCGCGACCAACATTTGCTTTGTGCGAAACCCTGATTTAAAATCATAATCCCTGTTAAAGCTCAAAGCAGGATCAATACCAGCTAGTTCCTTGACATCGTAAACGTCTTTTATGGTCAGGATCTTCTTATTTTTCGCCACATACCCTGCAATGCTTGTATTGTCAATAGCAACACGAAACTCGCGAATCTCATCCCCTACCTTGATCTTAGAATAAATTTCTTTTTCATCCTCGGTAACCGCGTATATTGTAATCCTCTCTGCATCCAAAAGACTCAAGATTTCTTCTTTTAGATCCAGCAAAATAACATCAATGTTAGGAGAAGAATGAATTCGGTTTGTAATCTTACGCAATTTATTCTCAAAAACAACCCGATCTTTCAACTCCATTACCGTAGTATTCCCAATAGTCGCCGTATCGGTAACTTCTTTCTTAAAAAGAGCCATACATTTATCCTTCAAAATTACCAAGAGCAACACCAACGCCCCTGGCTATTATCTTTTGACCATGAATCACTTAAAACTGAAATTTTATATGAAACTTCAAGCAGCAAGCGGGTTCTACATTTATAGTTTCTTTAACCGTAATTTAATATCCACGAAAAACACGAAAGGCACGAAAAAGATTTTAAAAAAATTCAACCATTTTTTTATGTTCCTTTGTGTGTTTTATGCGCTTAGGAAATAGAATGAAGGCTTGAAACTTGCATTCTATTTTTTTCCAGACAAGAAAGAAGCAAGCCCATGCTCCAATTCTTGGATATTTTGAGCATTCATAGCAAGAGGGAGAAGGGAATTGAGTTTATCCAGGTCTTGTATGGTGCGAATTTTGGGAATAAGCTGTAATCCCAATTCTCCAAACCTTACTTGCAAAAGTAACCCTAGACCTTCGATTTCGCCTTCGATTTTGCCTTCGATTTTGCCTTCTTCTTTTCCGTCTTTGCGTCCCTTATCATAGTAAGCACCGCGTTCGATTCTGCGGCCTAGTTCTTTGAAGGATTCTTCGACGATATTCTGTCGAAAGTTAGAATTGCTGGAAAGAGAAGCGAGATTGTTGGTGGCTTGAGACATAATATCCCCCTTTCTTTTCAAACAAGATAGAAGCTTTGGTTTGCAAAAAAAAACCGAAAAATGGTTTTCGCTTGCGCTACTAGACACTTTCGGCTCTTGTATCTTTTGTCTGGAAAGATTCCAGCACGGGATAGAGATCTATTCCCACAGATTTGCACACAGTTGAAACCTCTCGGCATCAACTAACGGGCGATTTATCGGAATTCAAAGCAACGGAAACCGACATTGTTGTCCTGGTTGCCAGGCTCCCTCCTGTTGCGGTTTGCAGAACGGCAGTTGTAGCCGTTGTTGTTCCACGAGCCACCGCGCAAAAGACAAGAAGAGCTTATAATCTGCTACCCACTGCTTCTATTTTAGAATTCCAGGGTGTGTTTTTCAAGAAATTTTTTTCGCAAAGCACAAGTATTTCCATAGGAAAGATATTCTATCATGCTTGCAAGCTTCATGCTTATAGAGGTTGGAGAGATTTTGCCTTTGCTATATAATCTATAGCAATCCAAAAATTTCTTTTTGCATCTCCGCCATCGTTTTTTCTGAATCCAGGTAATGCCTGGATATAGGCGAAAGCCTAGAAAAGGGATGCCTTCTTTTACAGGGGCGAGGATTGTAGCTGCTACATTAAGCCTTAGATCTAGCTTTTCTTCCACAAACATCTGGATTTCCTGGAGCGCGTCAGAAAGCAATATTTTTTCCCTGGAAAACAAGAGCAAGTCATCCATATAGCGCAGATAGGCTGGTATCAGGAGCTTTTCTTTGATATGATGGTCTAGGGAGTTGAGGTAGAAATTGGCAAAATGCTGGGAAGTCAGGTTTCCAATGGGAAGACCATAGCCATGAGAAAAATTTTGTGGCACTTTATCCAGAATTTCTCCAACCAGCCACAAGGTTTTCTGGTCTTTGATTTTTCGCGCGATTTGCTCTTTGAGTATTGTCTGGGATATGCTTTCGAAATACTTTTTGATGTCCAGCTTAAGAAAGTAAGGATATTGTTTGGCAAAGTCTTTTGCATGAGAAAGGCATTTGTGCATTCCCTTGTCTTTACGGCAGGCAAAGCTCATGGTTACCAGGCTTTTGTCCAGAATAGGGCCAATATAGTTGCAAAGGGCATGATGAACAACCCTGTCCCGAAAGGGCGCGACATTGATCAATCTCTTTTTGGGGTCATAGACGGTGAACTGGTGGTATGCAAGCGGTTTGTATGTTTGTTGGAATAAATCTGTTTGAAGGCTGGCGATTTCCGATTCCAGATGAAAGAGAAAGCGAGACACATCGCGTTTGTATTTTTTCTTCCCTTTGGCTGCCTTAAAGGCAGAACCCCACAGATTCTCCCAGGATGCAATCTCTGGAAAAAGATTCCCTATTCTTTTCATGATTCCTCCCGATTTTTCAGCCAGCCACCTACCATACGCCCTGCTTCTTGTAACTGGGCGGATGCATAAGAAAAAGACTGAGAATGGAGATGCTTTCTTTGGAAGGCAATGCGCAAAATCACACGCATTTTTTCCAGCTTCAGGTTCATCTCACGCAGAATTACAACCTTTCTTTCTTTGCTGCTATAGGTTGCTTCCACGATTCCTTCCAGAATATCCAGCGACAGATTGTCGATTCTGTTAGAAAGAGTATACCTGCATGTTTTGGGAAAACTCTCGGTTCTCTGCCAGAGCCAGTCCATAAAGTTGCACCAAAAGATATACAGCTTTGTCTCATCCATGGTTAGGCGGCTGCTTTCTTTGTAAAAAGTTCTGGATAATCCCGACCAGGTCTGCACCATATTTTTCTTCCTTACCGTTGCCCACGCCTGGTATTTCTCGTAGTTTTTGCAAGCTGCAAGGTTTTAGCTTTGCCATCTTGGCCAGTTGTTCGTTTGTAAAAAGGATTCCAGGCGAATAGCCGCATTCTTTAGCCTTGTTGTTGCGCCACTGCCGCAGCAGGTTATACAGAAGAACATCGTCGTCTACTAATTCCTTTATCGTATCAACAACAGGAGGCAAAAGAGAAGTCCACTCGGCAGGCAATGGGCCATGCCGCGAAGAGACTTCTTTGCATGACGGCGCGTCAGAATATTCCACCAGCATTGTCCAGGCAGGCTGGCTGTTTGCATAGAAAAACTTCGCGCTTACCAAAGAAGCACTCTGGTATTCCATAAAAGCCCTGAATTCCTCATCCTGGAAGCTGTTTTGCTGAGCAGAATAGCAAAGGGTGAAAATTTTATATTTTTTTCCTATTGTAGACCCCCTAACC
>JABWCH010000499.1 GCA_013359215.1 Candidatus Brocadiia bacterium
TTTTTCACTTTCTCCTCGCTCTCCGAGTGCCTCAAAATTTTCGCCTAAAATTATTTTTCGGATAGGCTCTTAGGCAAAGGCAAGAGTTATTTCCAGCCCCTGGTTGGGTGCAGAGCTAATATGGACTTCGCCGCCTATCTGCTCCAAAATTTCGTGGACTAGAAATAAACCTAAGCCAAGTCCTGGAAGGTTGCCAGAAAAGCTTTTTTCGATTTGCACAAACCTGTCTCCCAAACGACCTAATTCTTCTTGGGGAATCCCTGGGCCATTGTCTTTGATTTTTAGCTCTTTTCTTGCCATATTGCGGCTAAGGGCGAGCGTAATTTTAAGATTTTCTTTGGGGCAATATTTGAAAGAGTTTTCCAGGATTTCCATTAAAATCATTTCCAGGTATTTGCTTTCCATAGGAATAGCAAGCGTTTCAGAAAAATTTTCCCATCGTATACTATCATCTTTGATACCAATATTGGCAGCCAGCGAACGAACCATCTTCTGTATTTCTCCCCCAGAGATAGGAGTGGGGCGTATATTTTCTTTATGGCTTAGAATTTCTGTAATTTCTAAGATTCGGTTGAAAATCTGGTAGATCCTTTGCGATCCAATTTGAAGAGTTTTGAATATTTGAAGAGTATCTTGGGAAAACTTTTCTTCTTCTAGTTCAATTTGCTCTAATAAAGAAAGAGAACCCATAAAAATGGTACATGCACTGCGAAATTTATGGGAAATCAAATGAATGAACTGGTCTTTGCGCTTTTCTTCTCGTATCTTTCTGGAAACATCTCGGAAAGCAACAAAATATCCTTTTTCCTGGTTTACAGACAAAGACATTAAGAACATTTTTCCAAAAAGAATTAACTCCTCGCCTTGTTTGCTTTCGCTTCTTTGAAGCTGGAACGTAAGAGGAAAGGAATAAGGAAGAGTATTCCAATCCATCTCAGGCTCCATATTAAAATACTCTTTGAATACATCAAAAAGGTTTTTTTGCACTTGTTTTTTCAAGGAAAAAAGTTGGTCAGCAACTTCATTCCATTGCTCTATTTTACCATATTGGTCTGTAATAATCATTGCTTCAGAAGCGTGCTTCATGGCTAGTTCGAATTTCTCTTTTTCATTCAACTGGTCTCTATAGTATTGCATTTTGAGCAAAGAGCCAATTCTGAGTACCAGTTCCAGATTATCAAACGGCTTGGAAAGAAAGTCGTCGCAACCTGCTGTAATGCCCCGAATACGGCTGGATTTATCGTTCAGAGCCGTTACAATAATGATAGGAGTAAGCCTTGTTTTCTTTGCTGTTCTAAACCTGCGGCATAGTTCAAAGCCATCCATATCGGACAAGGCTACATCCAAAATGATTAAGTCTAAATTGCCATTCTCTGCGATTTCCAGTGCCTGTTCGCCATAAGACGCAGAAAGGACAGGGTGACCTAATGCAGAGAGTAACCCTTCTAAAGTCTCGCGGCTTACAGGATCATTATCCACTATAAGAATGATGGACTGTTTATTTTTTTCCATAATTGCTTTTAAGTTTAGAATACAAAAAAATCAATCCGATGGAACTTCATGATGTTTTGTTTGATAAAGCCATTGAATATAGGGCTGATTTGCATCTGCCACATTCAATTCGACAATCTCAGGGACTTCATAAGGATGAACGGCTTTTAGCCGATCATACAAATAGGAAATATTTTCCTTACTGATTTTGATGAGAAGCGTATCCTCTTTTTCTTCACAAAGCTTTCCTTGCCAATAATAAAAGCTTTGAACGCCTGGTATAATATTCACGCAGGCAGCTATCTTTTCCGCGACCAGGGTTTTTGCTATATCTTTTGCCTTATTTTCAGGGCAATTGCATAAGACAACACGCATCGACTGCTCCTTATTCTTGAAGCTTTTTTTGTATTTCTTGCTGTAGAATGAAATATTTTTTTTCCAATATCCGAGTAGGAGTCCTTCTTTGGGCTTCTTCTAAGAGATTAGCATAAATTTCCAGATAGCTATCCAGAATTCTGCCATTTTTATAATCTTTTAGACTATTCAGATGGCCTGTGGCTTTCCTATGGGCTTCCAGAAAAGCCAGTTTATTGGTATTTAAATTTTTTACAATATTGTTATGCTCTACTTGCCATGATACATAGATTTCTTCTTTTGTTCTTGCTATGCCATGATTTTGATTAGCCAAGGATGGCAAAGATTCCAAAGGTGAAACAGCCGAACGATATGCTATTTTTTGAGAATTCATAGCAACTGTATTAGAAGAAGAGCATCCTATAAGAAATAAAAGGCATACAGCTAAACCAACAGGTATCATTCCTGCACCTTTAAAATGGAAAAAACTATTAATACATGACTTAGCGATGAGAATCAAATAGCTTCCCCATAAAATTTCACAGCAGAGACGCAGAGGACGCAGAGAAGAGAGAAGAGAGAAGAGAGAAGAATAACCAAAAATATTGTCTCTGCTTCTGCTTGTTATTCCTATTCTTCGTAGTATAATTCAAAATTTTCTCTTCTCTGCGCTCTCTGCGACTCTGCGGTAAATTTTTTTTGAAATAGGGAAGTTATTTAATAGGAGTTACGCAGGTATTCTTAACATATTGAAATACAATATATATCTATCTTGTGAGTGATTAAAATTTTGACTCTATTTAGTTTTGCAAGCTCTTTTCATGAAAAAAAGGATCTATTTTTCGATCTTGGAAGAAAAACAAGGTTTATGTTAA
>JABWCH010000500.1 GCA_013359215.1 Candidatus Brocadiia bacterium
TTTTTTGATTCCTGAAAGAAGGCTTACACGGAGCGATCTCTTCACATAAAACCCGTTTGCTTTTTGGGTTAATGCAAGCTATATTTTAAAATATACTTATAACTTAACACGTATGACGATTACGATAAAAATACCGAAAGTCCACTTCAGATAGAACCTGCTTGATATTCTTCAGTTGGCAGTGTTATGGGCAAATATCACATATCTGCTTTTCATTGTGTATCCAATATCGATAGCCTTGTTCGGTTAAAAAGAGCTGGCGGTTTTCAGCAAACTCCTGGTCTTTTGTTTCCTTGGTTACCAGGGAATAAAAGTGTGCTACAGAGCCATTCTTTTTGGGGCGTAAAATTCTCCCCAGGCGTTGTGCTTCTTCTTGACGAGAACCAAATGTCCCAGAAATCTGGATGGCTATATTCGCATCAGGCAAATCAATAGCAAAGTTTGCTACCTTAGAAACCACAAGCAGCTTGATTTTCCCTTCTTTGAACTGCTTATAAAGTTTAAGCCTTTCTTTTACGGCTGTTTTCCCTGTTATCAAGGGAGCGTCAAGAGAGCTTGCCAAATTTTCTAATTGTCTGATATATTGACCAATCACAAGAATATTATCTTCTTTATGCTTGCTGATCAATGCTTTTGCAATTCTATCTTTTTCAAAATTTTCCGATGCAATGCGAAATTTTTCTTTAGATGTAGCAATAGCATATTCCATTTTTAGAGAATCAGGAAGACTTATTCTGACTTCATGGCACTGGGCGGTTGCAATCCAGCCCTGTTTTTCTAAGTCTTTCCAAGGTGCATCATATTTTTTAGGCCCAACAAGACTAAAGACATCGCTTTCTTTCCCATCTTCTCTAACCAGCGTGGCAGTCAGACCTAGCCTTCTCTTGGCTTGCAATAAAGCCGTAGCTCGGAACACAGGAGCAGGCAAAAGATGCACTTCATCGTAAATGATAAGCCCCCAGTTCCTTTTGTCAAATAGGCCAAAGTGGGTAAAACCCTCTTGTTTCTTCTTCCTCGCGGTAAGTATCTGGTATGTGCTTACTGTGATAGGGCATATTTCCTTTATATCACCACTATACTCGCCAATCAAATCAGAGGCAAGAGTGGTTTTATCGCGAATCTCGTCTATCCATTGACGGAGTGCCACGGTGTTGGTAGTTAAAATCAAAGTTTCACAGCCAAGCTTTGCCATAGCCCCAATCCCAATGATGGTTTTACCTGCTCCACACGGTAAGACTACAACACCGCTTCCCCCCTTTTCTGTTCCTTTTGCGTGGAAAATTTCTATGGCTTTTCTTTGATATTCTCGGATTTGGAAAAAATTCCCAGAAGAAGATATTTCCCGTAAGGCGATATCCACAGCATCGCCTTCCTTGTATCCTGCTAAATCCTCTACAGGAAAGCCTACTTTAATCAGTTCTTGTTTGAGAAAGCCTCGTTCACCAACATGAACTTCCAGTTTTTTTTGGCTTATTCTTGCTTTAATAAAAGGCTGGATTTGTTTATGATGGACAATCTCTTCCAGCAAATAGGAATCTTCAGACTCCAGGAAAAGCCTTTCGCCTTCTTTGATGAGCTTCAAGCGACCATAGCGATCCATGTAGTCCTTGATTTCTTGTACTATATTCTGGGGAATTTCATATTTGCTATATTTTTCTAAATCTTCTATAATAGATGAGCTGCTAATCCCTGTGGCAGAGGCATTCCAAAGAGATATAGGTGTGATTCGATAGGTATGGATATGCTCTGGGCTTTTTACCAGCTCGGCAAAACGAGTCAGAAAATCCCGTGCCTCTTCATATTTAGCCTGATGTGTTTCCAAAAGAATCGTTCTGTCGCTTTGTACAATGCATGGGTTTTCCAGGCAATATTTCATGCAAAATCCTTAAAAAAAATTGCTTATTTCAATAACTTCTTTTATACTACAAGATCATAACAAAAATAAAGCAAATCCTTTTACTCGAATGAAATTTTTATAAAAACTATTCGTGCCATTCGGCCATTCATCTTATTCGCGATAAAAATCTTTGCTTTTTAGTCAAACATCTAACTTTTTAGTTTTTATGAGGTCAATATGCCAACCTTACTGCATATCCATCCTGTGATAGTGCAATGCGCGGATGCACAGCTTATGCAAGAAATTATGTCCAAGAGTGTCTTGGAAAAATACGTTGTAAAAAAAATATCCGATTCTATTTATCTGATAGACCCAGAATATGCAGACAAAATTTTCGACCAACTGGAACGGAAAAAATATATGCTTCTTAAAATTCAGGGGGATAAGGAATAAGCATGGCACAAGATAAAACAATAATGCTTTCTCAGATCTTGGAAAAATTCCAATCAACTTCGATTGTCAAAGCTAACAGACTCAGAGGATTGAAATCTCAAACCTCAAAAAAACTTGCGCTCCAGCAAATTTTAGAAGATATAAAAAAAACCGACAAGAATCTCCATATTATCCAAAATTTATCACAGATTGCTCAGTTGCTTTTAAAAAAAATATCCAAAAGCAGCTTCTTGTATAAAGATCTAATCGCAATGCTGATTTTAGAATATGGGTATTGCTATCCTGAAAATATCTTAAAAGAGCTAAGCGAACTGTTTTTGATCTTGCCTGTTGATCCATTGTCTATCGATGGGATGTGGGAAGCAGACAAACCCAATCAATATTACGACATCTATTGCCCTTCTTTTGTGAAAGAGGTTGTTGAT
>JABWCH010000501.1 GCA_013359215.1 Candidatus Brocadiia bacterium
GAAGAGATTGTCTTGATTACAGCCCACTTAGATTCTATGCCATCGTCTTCTACAGACAGTCCTGGAGCAGATGACAACGCTAGTGGATCAGCAGCAGTTATGCTTGCCTGCGAACTTTTCAGCAAATATACTTTTGAAAGAACAATACGTTTTGTTCTCTTCACTGGAGAAGAACAAGGATTATACGGCAGCAAAGCTTATGCAGACAAAGTTGCACAAGCTGGCGAAAAAATTGTTGTTGTCTATAACATGGATATGATTGCCTGGGATTCTGTCGGCCTTCCTACTTTGAGAATCCATACAAGAACAACAAGCAACTCAGGCTATGCAGCAGACAAGGCAATTGCCGATATTTTCTTTGATATTGTCAGCACATACAAACTTAGCCTTACTCCCATATTAGATGCTGATGGAATTGCCTATAGCGACCATTCTTCTTTCTGGAAAAAAGGCTATCCTGGAATTCTCGCCATTGAAGACGACCAAGATGATTTTTGCAAGCACTACCATACAGCAAAAGATCGCTTAGCAACATTGAATATGAATTATTTTACTCAATATGTAAAAGCATCTATTGCTACAGCAGCGCATTTGGCATATCTTAAAAATTAGCAAAATAACCAGGGGCATTGCTCCTGGTTATTCTTTATATTCAGCAAATAAATTTTTTTAAGGAGTCAGCATTGTCCAGATTGATAGCTTTTATTTTTTTCTTTGCCTTACTATGTATCCTGGTTCTTGCAACGCTTATCTATCTCCAAGAACACAACCCTCGCTTGAGAAACTATTTTTGCCTGGAATCGCAAGAATTAGCCCCCTATAGCAATGCAATTTTAAAAAAATGCGAAGAATATGAAATTCCGCACTGGGGAGGAATTGCTTTGGTTTTTGCTATAGTTGCAGTATATTTACTTGGTGTGATGATGACCAACATCAAGAGAAAAGAAAGAAGAAAAACTTCTTATGTTTCTTATATTTTTTGTATTGTTGTAACATTTGCGTTGAGTGCTTTCTGCGCAATTTACTATTGGCCTTCGGATACAATCCGTCTGGGCAATTTTTTAACACTACAAAGAGGCCCAAGAGAAGTTTTCTTGAACCAGGCTATCTACATCGGCGTTTTGGTTGCCACATTCCACCTTTTCATTTTTCTTTTGATGAATCTCCACCACTGTCTTTTTTATCGCCCTCAGGAAAAGCATTATCCTCGTACTTATGATAACTAAAAAATAGCATACAGGAGTGTAATCTATGAGAGGCAAGGGGAAGAGTAAAGAAAAAACAAATCTTTTGGATTGGGAATGCGAGCAAACCATCCAGGAAGACTTTGCCATTCTAGCCCAGCAAGGCGAGAAAGAAATGTTGGTTTCTGAGCAAACAATCCAGGAAGATTTCGCTACTTTGGCTCAACAAGAAAAAGAATTTCCAGAAATAATAGAAGAAAAGGATTTAGAAAATTCTGCAAATGGCCCACTTTCTAAATCAGAGTATCCATCCGATACAATAGCCAAAAAAACTTCTTTGGAAGCAGAAAATCTCGAAAAAATCTATAAAATCCAGGATGAAATCGCCCAGGGCGGCATGGGAATAATCCATAGAGTCTGGGATCAAGATCTCCAAAGGGAGATGGCAATGAAAATCTGGAAAAACCAGGGAAAAGAAAACGAAGACACTTCTTCCTTCCTGGCAGAAGCCAGAGTCACAGCCAGGCTAGAACATCCCAATATTATACCTGTGCATGATATGGGCTTGATGTTTGATAAACGTGTATATTTTACCATGAAGCTCATCAGCGGCGAAGACGTTTTTTCAATCATCAATAAAATTTCACATAAAGAAAAAGAATATTTAGAAAAATACACTTTACATAAACTCCTGACCATTTTTCGTAAAGTTTGTGATGCTGTAGCGTTTGCACACTTCAGAGAGATTGTCCATAGGGATATAAAGCCACAAAATATCATGGTTGGTAATCATGGCGAAGTGTTGCTTATGGACTGGGGGATAGCTAAAATTCTTAATCCTAGAGAATATGAAAAGATTTCTTTTCCCCAAGAAAACCAGGGGAAGATTATTGGGACACCCCATTATATGTCTCCAGAACAAGCAAGAGGAGACAACCAGGCTGTAGACAAACGCAGTGATATTTACCTTCTGGGGGCGACTCTCTATCATATACTCACTTTGTATCCTCCCCACAAAGGCAGCAATATTTTGCAAACATTGTATTTTATACAGCAAGGGAAGATTCAGCCACCCCACGATCGGAATCATTCCAGGCTCATTCCTCTTGAACTTTCAAGAATTGTAATGAAATGCCTTGCTCTTAAGCCAGAAGACCGCTACCAGGATGTGGAGTCGCTTTGTGAAGATATAGATCATCTTATGTCAGGGACAATCGTATCAAGACCTATCCATTTCAAAAAAGGCGATTTCCTGATGAGGCAGGGAGAAGAAGGAGAAAATGCCTACAGCATTCTTTCAGGAAGTGCTGAAATTTTCCAAAACATTTCCAATAGAAGTGTATTGCTGGCTACATTGGAAGCAGGAAGCGTTGTTGGCGAAATGGGGCTGATTTCTTCAAACAAAAGGTCTGCTGATGTCGTTGCAAAAGAAGATATGGATGTTTTAGTCATCGATAAAAAATTGCTCAAAGAATCGTTGGATAAAATGCCTCCCTGGATGGAAAAAATTGTCTCTAGCCTGGTAAG
>JABWCH010000502.1 GCA_013359215.1 Candidatus Brocadiia bacterium
ATATAGCATTCAAATCTTGATAGAGTCAAGCTCTGCGCTATTTTTTTTTATAAAACCCTTTTATCTCCTGGCTTTCAAACAACAGCGTAACTCCTATTAGTAATTATTTTTTATAGTGTAAAGCAAAGATTGCCAGTCCAAATAATAGCAATGCTATACTACTGGCTTCTGGTACTGATTGGACGAGTACATTGTCAAAGTAGCCATTCTGGCTTGCGGAAACGTAGAGACCTATGCTTCCCAATGTGGAAAACGTGCTATCCATTACATTGAAAAGTAAAGAATTGTCGACATAAACCTTGATATAGCTATCGATTACCGTAACTTTTATATTATACCATTGATTTAAAGTAAAGGCAACGGCATCGCTGGCGAGAGTCGTGAATGTGCCGCCTACCATTTTTTGCAATGTTCTATTGGCAAACTGGTTAGAGATAGAAAAACGATAGTAGTTGCTACTGTTCTGATATCCAAACATGATTCCATTGTAATCATCATCGCTCGACATGACATCCAGAGAAACACTATAATTTTGTACAGAGGAAGACAGTCTTTTCAGATAACTTCCGATATGGATATCAGATCCATGATTGCTGTATATATTGCTGCTCTGTATAGCAACCATATTTCCACTCAAATTTGTTACTCCCCAAATGGATGGCCCGCTCGTAGCTCCTTCGTCTACCGATGTCCATCCTGTTAGAGTTCCACTACTGAAATCATCGGATAAAATAACTTCTGCATTGATAAAACTACCCAAAAAAGCTACTATAAAAGCTAGAGCCAAGAGCAACTGGTGCTTTTTTAAAATTTGTAATTGCATAGGTATTCCTTTCAAATAAAGTAAGATGAATAACAAAAATTTTTGCATATATCCCCCCCCGATAAAAACCTATTTTTGTTGTAAAATTTTTCAAAAATTTATATTTTTCTATGAACCATAAAAAAGACTGCCTAATTTTTGAACCCAAGAGTCAGACCTATTTCTTTCGTAAAACCAAGATCCCCAGTATGCAAAGGCTAAACATAAGAAGACTGGATGCTTCTGGAACAGTTGCATCTATAGTAATGAGGCCGATTCCGTAAGCATCGGTCGAGCCAACCAGGTCAACTCGGTTGAAAATATCCGAGTTTTGAAATCCTAAAAAGTCTGTGCCTGAACTACCTGCAACAGAGTTCAAATTGCTCGTTGTGTAGGTGCCAACCAAAGTTGTATTGTTATAAAAATTGGCTGTAATGGCAGTATTGTAATCTGTGATGCGAAACCCGATTCGCTGTCTGTAGTCTGCCAGATTAAAGCGGAAAGTCAAAGGCGCGCCCGTTAGATAGGTACGGCTCGTGTTGCTGATCAGGAAAAGTTGACCATCGTAGTTTAAAGCGCGGCCATTAAAATAGCAATCGTAAATATCCGTGTTGGATGTAGCACTCGTGCTGGCAGTAACAGAGGTGATTCCAATGTTCTGGAACAGGCTAGAAGTACTGCTAATATTTCCATCCGACGCAGCTTCGAAATCCTGCGTTGCAGGTGCTAAAAAATTACTCAGGTTGACGAGAGTGACGGTACCTGCATTTGTACCTGTCATTCCAAGAACCAAAACAAGGCAAAGCAGAAAAATAGTGTATTTCATAATACGCCTCTTTTTAGATTTAGAAAATATACAAACAATAAAGTCCACGAAAAACACGAAAACGATTTTGAAAAAATTTCAACCATTCCTTTTCGGCCTTTAGAGCCTATCCGAAAAATCCTTTTGGCTGCAAATTTCGATGCATCTCGGATAGCTTCGTCGAAAGTGACAAAATTGTCTTCAGAGTAGCTACGGCTATAGGCTCTTAGTGTTTTTCGTGGACACTTTTTTATACTCTCTTCTCTTTGTGGTGAGAGTACATCTATCCTTTAAATCAGTGGGATTAGACTTTGATTCTGTTTTTGTTTTCAGCGATCATGGTTTCCAGCATAGCTGCGGGGTTGCCTATTTTGCTCAGGTAAATCATCGCTGCAATAACAAAGGGCTTGAAGCTTGCCTGGTGGTATGTATGAGGAATGTATCTTTCAAAAACGGTTTTGCTCACTTCGCCTTGTTTGCAGCTTACGCCTGTAATATCAGCAGGCAGACAGTGCTGGTATAGAGCTTTGGCGTTTTTGGTGAGTTTCATTTTTTCTTCTGTGCATTCCCAATCCATATACTTTGCGTTCTCTTCAAGGCATTTCTTTTCGAGTTCTTTGAGTCCTGCCTGGTTGTTTGCGTGCAACAAGTCTCTTCGTTGTTCCATTACCTGGAAAGATGCCCAGGATTTGGGGTACACGATGTCCGCGTCTTTGAATGCTTCGTCCATGCTATCTACGTGTTCAAAGCTTCCGCCTGATTCTTGCGCTTGTTTCCTGGCTAATTCTACGGTTTCGGGCAATAGATTATATCCCTTGGGATGGGCTAAAGCAACTTTCATTCCAAAGCGGCTCATCAATCCAATAACGCCTTGTGGTACAGAGAGTGGCTTGCCATAGCTAGGGGAATAGGCCCATGTCATGGCGATTTTTTTGCCTTTGAGTCTGTCAATCCCGCCAAAGTAGTCTTTCAGCTTGGCAAGGTCAGCCATTGCTTGTGTGGGATGGTCTATGTCAGACTGGAGGTTGACCACAGTGGGTCTTTGGGCCAGAATGCCTTTTTCATAACCTTCTTCAACGGCTGCAATGACTTGTCTTTGGTATTTGTCACCTTCGCCCAGAAAAATATCATCTCTGATACCAATCACATCTGCCATAAAGGAAATCATGTTGGCTGTTTCTCTTACAGTTTCACCATGAGCAACCTGGGATTTCCCTTCATCAAAATCTTGTGCTGTAAGACCTAAAGCATTGACAGCAGAAGCAAAGCTAAAGCGGGTTCTTGTGGATTGGTCTTTGAATATAGAAATTCCTAAGCCTGTATCAAAAATACGGAAGGAAATGTTGTGTTTGTGCATTTCCTTAAAGCATTCGGCAACAAGAAGGGTTGCCAGAATTTCATCGTAGGTTTTTTCCCAGGTCAAAAGGAAATCTCTTTGAAACATTTGGATTTTGAGTTTTTTTAGTTCTTGAATTTTATTCTGTAAAGTATGAAGATACATAGATTGTCCTTAATTGATTTCAGGGAAACCACTTTGAATGGTTTTCCCTTTTTACTATTTTTGGCAATATGTTTTAGGAAATAAAGCATAGAACATACAGGCTTTGGAGAGATGCTCTACGGGAACTTGGTCATCTACGCTGTGAGCGTAAATTTCATGAGCAGGGCCAAAGCCAAAAGTGGGTATACCGAACATTCCCATTGTGGCGATTCCGTTCGTGGAAAATGTCCATTTGTCTACTTTAGGTTCACTATTAAAACATTTATGGTATGTTTCTACTGCTTTTTTCAGTAAGAGAGAATTTTCGTCTAGTTTCCATGTTGGATAGTATTTTTCTGTTGGATAGACTTTGCCTGTATAGGCTGGGCGTTCATAGCTCAGAACCTCTACCGTGGCTGTGCCAGGTTTGAAAAGGCTTTCGATTTCTTTGACAGCACTTTCTTTTGTTTCGCCCCAGGTTAGCCTTCGGTCTAGTTGTATTGTGCAACTGTCGGGAACAGCGCATTGAGAAGGGGAAGTAAAGAAAACCTGAGATACTGTGACCGTACCTTTGCCCAGGAAAGGGTCATTGGCAAGGCGTTGGTTGAGCTTTTCGATTTCCAGGATAATGGGGGCCATTTTATAGATGGCATTGTCTCCTCTTTCAGGGGCAGACCCGTGGCAAGAGATTCCTTTGGTTTTGACTACCATTTCCATTCTTCCTCTGTGGCCTCTGTAGATATTCAGATTGGTAGGCTCTGTAAGGATAACGCAGTCAGGAACAATCTTGTCTTCTTTGATAATGTATTGCCAGCAAAGACCATCACAGTCTTCTTCCATAACAGTCCCTGTAACATACAGAGTATAATCATCTTGGAGCTTAAGCTCTTTTATGATTTTGCCTGCATATACCATCGAAGCCATAGCGGCTTCCTGGTCGCTTGCTCCACGGCCATAGATTATTCCATTCTCTAGCTTTCCCTTGTAAGGGTCTACTTTCCAGGCATTTTTATCGCCTACACCAACTGTGTCTATATGTCCGTCCATGGCGATTTTAGTTTTGCCATTGCCTATACGGCCAATGATATTTCCAAGACCATCGATCTTGACTTCATCAAATCCTACTTTTTCCATTTCGCGCTTGATGCATTGGATTACTTCTTTTTCTTCGCAGCTTTCCGAAGGAATGCTGATCATTTCTCGCAAAAAGCGAACCATGTCATCCTGGTATTTGTAAGCTAACTTTTGTACTTGTTCGAATATGGATAGGTAAGACTTTGATGTAATCTCTATCTTTTCCCCCCATTCACACCGTACGTGACACTTTCGCGTCATACGGCGTTCCATCAGTTCTTTAG
>JABWCH010000503.1 GCA_013359215.1 Candidatus Brocadiia bacterium
TTCTGTCGCATTATCTAAAGAGGATGTTGCTTCGTCTAAAATAAGAACTTCAGGCTCATGATACAAGGCTCTTGCAATGCCTATCCTCTGCCTTTGGCCTCCAGAAAGTCGAATCCCTCTTTCTCCTATGTATGTATTCAGTCTATCTGGGAGCTTTTCTATAAATTCTTTGAGCTGTGCTTTTTCCAGAGAACCCCAAACTTTTTCTTCTTCTATCTTTTCTTCCTCTATACCAAAAGCCACGTTGTTTTTTATGGTATCATCAGAGAGATAGATAGATTGAGGAATGTAGCCCACTATGCTTGACCACGCTTTTGGGTTGTCGTGTATGTTGATGCCACCAACTGTTACTGTACCCTGGCTTGGGTCAAGAAGCCCCAATATGATATTCGCCATGGTTGTTTTTCCTGAACCAGACTGGCCTATAAACGCAACGGACTTACCCTTGGGAATATGGAAAGAAACATTCTTCAGAACATAATCCACTGCATTGGGATATTGGAAAGACACATTTTCTATGGATATTCCACAAGACAGGTGGGATAGTATATCATTGCGGTTGTATGAATTGCTTTTCTTTTGAAAATAGGATGAATTCGAATCCTGATCTTCGTATAGATCTTTATAAATGACATCGACAGAAGGTTTGTAATATAAGATACTATTGATATAGCAATTGATTCTATTGATGGATGGCATGAGTCTGAAAGCAGACATGCAGAAAAGTGCTAGTATAGGAAAGAGTTCATTTGTTTTTTTATTTTCTATTACGACAATAGTTACAATCGTCAGAATAGTTACAATAGCAATAGTTTCCAGGAAAAGCTTTGGGATTTGGTTCATCAACTGGTAGTAGCACAGCGTTGCTGCAAATTTTTTGCTGTTGGCTGTATAGGCATTGACAAAAAAGTCTTCCCTTCCCGTGACCTTGACTTCTTTGCTTGCACAGAGTCCCTGGTTTACCCATTTTATCATCTGTATATGGTGTTGTTGGTTCTGTTTGCCAGCTTGTTTTATTTTTTTCCTGAAAATTTTTAAGAAAATTCCCGAAGTAATGCCCAAGAATGCAAACACAACCATAGATTCAACAGGCGCAACCACAAGCAAAAGTGAACCTATTGCCAGCACAATCAACGCTTCAGCCATCAATAGTAAGGATGAGAGTATCACGCTGCCAAAAAGAGCGTTTACTTCATTGTTCACATTTTTCAACAATTCCGATGTGTTTCTTTGTAAATGGAATATATATGGTTTTCTTAAATAAGACTGTAGCATTCTTCTGGAAAACTTCGCCTGCTGGTTATAAACAAACTTGAACTGTATATGATACATAAAAAACAGATATATGTTTTT
The DNA here is from genome assembly GCA_013359215.1 of Candidatus Brocadiia bacterium. Lineage (GTDB taxonomy): Bacteria > Planctomycetota > Uabimicrobiia > Uabimicrobiales > JABWCH01 > JABWCH01. Next base: position 1,354 of record JABWCH010000503.1, read on the forward strand.
AAATATATACAATGCCAGGAGGCAAATGATCATAAACAAGAGAAAATCTTTTGTTGAACTCATTCCAAGAAGATTGTAGATGTATTGCAATATTTTCTGCTCATGGATTGTATTCGGGTTGCTGATAATCCCTACAAGTGGTGCGATAAAAGACAGTCCGAACATTTCCAGAAAAGCACCCAACAATAAAGAGATAAATATAATTAAAAATTTAATTTTTTCTACTTTATTAAAGAGAAACCTCAGTTTTTTGATTGTATCCATATTTTTTTTGCTAAGAGGCTTTACTTTTTTTCTTTCTTGTAAAGTTGGCGTGCCTGTTCAGCACTTTGGCGGATAGATCGTTTTTGCCTATACATCATCCAGAATTTCCCCACAACAGGCCAGAAAAACTTAGAAATACGCTTTAGCAGTATGTTTTTAGAAAAAGTGTTTGGAAGAATCCAAGACGAGACATACTTGCAATCATCAAACTGGTCTTGCCCAACCAGGGATCGATCAAGCCAATCATAGTCTACGATCTCTTCTAAGGTTTTTTCTATATGTTTCTCCCATTCTTTGCGAGGCAAAAGACAAGCTGGATCTTTTTTTCCTACAGTGCCAGCGCAATATGCGCAAGAGTCCAGCGGGTTCGGAGAATTGACATATTCCAAAAGCTCGGATTGAAAGGAAGGACTATCTACAATGGGCAATCCTTCTTTTCTGGCATCCTGGTTTTTCATCAAAGAAATATAAGCACTTTGAGGGCATTTGTAAAAATACCCATCTCTGGCTGCATGACAGCCCCATATATTGGCAACTTTACATGCTGAAAAAACCTTTTTGATGAATTCTTTATCGGATGTTCCATGCAGCGCAAAAGTAGCACGGAACTGTTCATATTCAAATATGGTAAATTTCTTGCCAAAAGATTCCGCCTTATTCTGCGCTTGAGAAAGATTTTTTTTAGACAGCCTTGCGCAGGGATAAAGGGAGATTTCTATTTCATCAATGGCTTCCCAGATAGCATCTTTTGCCGTGTGTAAAAGCGTACCATTCGTAGTTAAAACAAAATGTTTGCTGATTCCAGACGCACGGGCAGCCTGAATAACCAAATCAAGGTTAGGGTGTAAAAGGGGTTCCCCGCCAAGGATTTTGGCAAATTTGGGCCGATAGTACTTTGCCAGAATAGAGTAATCCTTGTATACAGTATCGGGATTAGCATTCCATGCTGGCATTAAGGGCGAAGCATGGTTACAATACTGGCATGTGATGTTGCAATGATCAACAGCCAGCACTTCAAAATGGGTTGGAGGAACAATAAAACCATCGACCAATTTGCTTTTTACTGGTTCTCGATAAAACATAAATTGCAATAAAACCATCGACCAATTTGCTTTTTACTGGTTCTCGATAAAACATAAATTGTAGATTCCCTGTTGACTTAAAAATAGAGATAAAATGGACTCTAAAAATATAAAAAATCCACAGATTACGCAGTAGATACAAAAACTTTTGAACAAATATCTATTATTTAATTCTGATTCCTAACCAGGATAAACTGGAAAAAATCACGAATTAAACGAATGGCCGAATGGAGCGAATGAATAATTTTATTTTTGATTTGTTTTATTCGTTTTATTCGTCTTATTCGTGATTTAAAAATTCTTGGGCATTTTACACTAGATTTCACTCGTAAGTGACTAATTAACGATAAGAATTAAATAACTTCACCATAAGAATTCACCGCAGAGGCGCAGAGGACGCAGAGAAGAGAGAAGAATGACGAAAAATATTGTCTCTGCTTTTGCGTGTTCTTCATATTCTTCGTAGTATAATTTTAATCTTTTCTTCTCTGCGATCTCTGTGCCTCTGCGGTAAATT
>JABWCH010000504.1 GCA_013359215.1 Candidatus Brocadiia bacterium
TGGGAGATTTTATTTCATCATTGTTCACTCTGAGACACAATTTTTCGACACTTTCCCTTTAAAAATACTCAAACTATTTTTTATCAATATATTATATAAGTTTATGACCTTGTTCTTTAAAAAATTCTTGCAAAAAATTATTTTTTTCATAAAATGAAAAAATCATAGTTTCTTTGTTTTTTAAAAATACTATAGCATGGATCCAGTGGCTATCACCCAATTTTCTATGAAAGGCAGCTAGATTATGGTTGTTCTTCATGTAGATGCACTTCGAAAAGAGTTTTCTTCTTTAGTAGCATTAGACGATGTATCTTTTAAAGTGGATGCAGGACATGTTGTTGGACTAATAGGGCCAAATGGGGCAGGAAAAACGACATTGTTAAAAATTTTAGCAACGCTCTTGCCTCCAACAGATGGAACAGCAACGATTTGTGGAGTTGATTTAAAAAAAAATCCCGTTATAATTCGAGAGCATATTGGCTATTTGCCAGATTTTTTCAATTTATATCCAGACCTCACCCTAAGAGAATGCCTGGACTTTTTTGCACGAGCCTATTACGTTCCAGCGCATCAGATTTCTGAACGTGTTGATATGGCTTTAGCTATGGTAGGATTGCAAGAAAAACAGGATAGCTTTGTTCGAAATTTGTCTCGTGGTATGATCCAAAGACTAGGGTTGGGAACTCTGCTAGTACGGACTGCTAAAGTTTTTTTGCTAGATGAGCCAGCTTCTGGTTTGGATCCTATGGCACGAATCCAACTAAGGGATATTTTACGACAATTGGCTCGCGATGGAAAAAGCATACTCATTTCTTCTCATATTCTTACTGAGCTAGCAGGTTTTTGTACACATCTAGCCATTATGAATCATGGAAAATTGTTGATGTATGGTAGTGTGGAGGAAATTGAAAAAAAAATTATGGGCCAACAGTCCTTTATCGTAAAATTTCTTTATGGGCACGATCAGGCAAAAGCCATTTTAGAGAAAATGGAGTCTGTGGAAATACTCTCTTCTAGTGAAGATGCCTTTCAATTAGCTTGTACAGGCGGACAAGAAAACATTGCGGAAATCAATCGAAGGCTTGTAGTGGCTGGTGTACCAGTGATAGAACTTAGTAAGATTAAAACCAGCTTCGAAGATTTATTCATGACGCTATCCGTGAAGCAAAATTTGGATATCTGTGAATAGGAGATACTATGTTTTTAAATCCCATCATCCACAAATATTGTTATAGTCAGTTTCGTCCAAGGCAAATTTGGGTTTTTGGAACGATATATGTATGTTTTGTGGCATTGCTTTCGTTTATTAATATTTCTATCTACAACTATGGCAGAGCCTATCGAAGCCCGACAAGTCTATATGCTAGTTTATTTGCCCAATTTTTAGTTTTAGAGTTGTTTTTCCTCTGCCTGGTTTGCCCTATGAATTGCTGTAATGTTATATATCGAGAAGTGATAGATAAATCCTTTGATTTCTTCCGAATGCTTCCCTTAAGTGCATCTAAAAAATTGGTGGGAATATTAGTAGGATGCAATCTTTTTTCTTTATGTTTATCCCTGGTCAATTTAATACTATGTCTGGCTTTTGGCTTTGCAGCCAAGATTTCGTGGGACTTGATTTTGCAAATTTTTATAAGTTTGATTGTGTTTAGTGTACTGATCAATCTTCTCGGACTTTTGTTTTCTATATTGTCTTTTAAAAAAGACAAAACTAAAAATATTTCTTCCATTCTAGTGATAGCTTTCTTTTTCATGCCAATAATACAACTCATAGCTTTGGATGCAAAATTGGAAAAAATAACAGGCTTTTTTTACACTTTGGAAATTCCAATTTTATATTTATTCTCTTTGTATGCATTCTTTTTCGTACTGTGGGCATATTTGGGTATATTGCGACGATTTACATTTGAATATGAAGCATTGTTTAGCCGTCTGGGAGCATATATATTTACTCTGACTTCTATGTTTATGCTACTCGGTTTATTCTATCCTTTCTTTTTAAAAAACTATACACTACTACCTACCATCCGTATGTTTTGGTTCTTGAGCATGATACCAATTTTTATAGTTCCTTTATTTTCTATCCAGAGTTTTGATAAATCTTTAGAAATCACCCGTGGTGCAGGCAAATTAAATAACCTTAGTTTTCGTTTAATGATTCATTCTAATATATTTCTTGGTATTGTCTTATTTTCCATTTGGATCATTTTTAGCATAGTTACTTGTAGAATAGTGCAAACAAATGTCAGTTATAAAATAGTACAAGCAAATATGATTGACTTGAAATGGTTAGCTCTTATGACATTTAGCTTTTTCTTAGTTGTTATGGCATTGATAGAAATCTATGCAGTATGGAAGCCTAAAAATGAAAAAATCGCTTATCTGTTATATTTTTTAGTTTTACTTTATATATTTCTACCAGCTATATTTAGTATAATTTTTGATAAATTTGATCTTATTTTTTTGAGTCCATTGGGATTATTTCAAATATTTGAGATGAAATTTCAAAAACTAACAGTATTGTTTTTGCCAATACTATTGAATCTAATATATTTTTCCTTGTTATGTTTATTTATTTTTAAACGATACAATGACTTAATCAAGATTCGCAAAAATTTAGAAAAAATCTAGTTCTAACGTTTTTTCTGAATGGCAACTACTCCAAAACCTATAACAAAATGCATAGCAAATCGG
>JABWCH010000119.1 GCA_013359215.1 Candidatus Brocadiia bacterium
TTAATTTTAGCATGCTCTGTGTAAAATTAAGACCATGAAAAAATTTTCTAAGCCTTATAAAATTTAGCTAAGATCTTTTAAAAAACATCGAAAGTCCACCTAAATGTAACATTGCCAAATTAATTTAACATTGCCTAGCCTTCCAGCTATCTATAACCATCTTTTGACTGTATCGATAAAATTTTCTTTATTGGACTCCCCTTTTAAAATATACGCATCTGCTCCTGCTTCTGCACCTCTAAGGATTTCTTTTTGCGAACCGCTGGCCGAAACTATGATAATGGGAAACTTATATTTTTTATTTTCTTTGATGCGCTTTGTTAGATCCAGTCCATTCATCTCTGGCATGTCTATATCGGTAATCAACAAATCAGGTCTATAGTTTTCTAAAATTTCTAAAGCAACCCTCCCATTTTTTGCTTCTATCACTTCATAGCCATTAGCATGCAAGATTGCTTTTTGGATTTCTCTTGTGATCTGGCTATCCTCAACTAGAAGGATTTTCTTTTTGGAAAGATTCTGGGGATAATTTTTTTCTTCTGGGCAGCATTTTACCATTTTTTCTATATCAGGAATATAAGCGATTTCGCCATTATCCAAAAGGATGCCATAAGCAAAACAACATTGCTTTAAGTACACATTTAGAGGTCGGATAAGGGCTTCTTTTTCCCCTAGAAATTGATCGACACTATAAGCATAAAAGGAATTTTCCCCCATTTTTATGATGATAGCGGGTATTTTTGATTTGCTTTGCTCTTCTTGTGCGGCTATTCCTAATTTTTTATCAAGGGGTTCTAAGACGAGATTTCTGCCATGGACGGAAATGATTTTTTCATCATCTATGTCTTTTATTTCGCAAGGGTCTAAATATAACAAGGTTTCCAAAAACGCCATAGGGATTCCTACAAAGGTTTTCCCTGCTTTAAGCAATACAAGGGAAATTTTTTTTATAGTATTGGGAACGCAGATCGTAAAGGTAGTACCTTTATTTTGTTCCGAAGACAGACGAATCTTGCCCTGGATAGAATCTAAAAATCTTTTAATCCTGGGAAGGCTATTTTCTTGAAAAGAAATAGTTTCCGATGCTTTATTTTTCGAAAACTGAGGCAAAAAAATCATCTCCCCTTTTTCTTTATCAGAAAGATTTTTGAAATAGATGGCTTTTTCTGAGCCTGACTCTAGTGCATTTTTGGCAATCTTTTCCAGATCAAGACCTTTTCCGTCATCTGTGATTACAATTTCTACTTCCTGGAGTTTTTCTGTTAATGTTATATTTATATTGCCACATTGTGGTTTGCCAAGAGACAATCTTGTTTCTGGCGTTTCGATTCCGTGAACTACGGCATTATGCAAAATAGGAATCAAAATTTCTGCAATTTTTCTCAAAGTATTTTTTTCTAGCTCTATTTTCATGCCTGAAATGCTAAGTTTTACCTCTTTTCCCATTTTTTCAGAAAATTCATAAACTTTTCTGTTCAAGAATTCTTCCAAGTGGGAAAATGCTACGAAAATACTAGAAAAAGTTTGTGTTAAAAGAGATTCTGTGCTGGATTCTAAATTATAAAACAGATCAGAACACTGTTCGTGAAATTCTTCCTGTCCCTTCATAAGCTGGAGGGCTTTTTGCCATAGATCATCAGGAAAATTTTCTGGATTCATTTTTTTTGCATTTTGCAGGGAACAGGAGATTTCTTTTGTTAGATTTCTGGTTTTAGAAAAATTTTTAAAGATTTTTTTTAGAAAGCAAGTAAGCGAGCTAAGCCTTTCCATTTGATAAGCAAAAGCATCCCATTCTATATCAGGAAAAGAGAAATCTTCCTGATGGGTATATTGTATTGATTCAAAATCGCTTTCCTTTTGTGTGTCGTCCAGGAGATGGGGATTTTTTTTCTTTGTGGAATTTTTTTTTTCTGTAATTTTTTTTAAAGGAATCTCGCCCTTTGCTTTTAAAGTAGCCGCGCGAGTCTGAGAATCAGAAGCACTCAGAACGTTTTTTTCTTCTATATCTCCGACAACCATAGTTATATCATGTTCAGAAGCTTCCTGAATGCCTGTTTTTTCTTCTTTGGGAGCCTGGTATTCTACTTTAAGATGTTTTTTGGTAAGCCCAATGGAATCCATCTTCTTTTTTTCTGAATATTGTTTTTTTAATTCTGATTGGAGAAAACTTTCTGCAGAAATAAGCCTTTTTATCAGATCTTCTACAGAGAGAACCCACATTTTGTGTCTTTGTATTTGCTGGACTTTTTCAGCCAGGGAATAAAAATGTTCTGAAACTTGCATCATGCCGAGTACTTTTGCATTTTTTTTTAGTGCAACCAGATCAACAAGTATGCTTTGTAGCTTTTTATGATCAGGTATAAGGCTGTCTTTCATACTAGAAAGAAGATTGCTGATTCTTGCTATGCTTGTCGGGTATACTCTGCAAAATTCCATAACAAGTTCGTTTGCCGTAGCAGTATCTTTCGCATATCTATTAGCGGCATTCTCTTTTGTTTCCAGAGCATTATCGTGGAGTTCTTTTTTTATATTTTGCACTATTTCTGAAGCAACACTCTTTTGCTCTACCTTCGCCTCAACAATATCCTGCACGATGCCTAATGCTTTCAAAAAAAGATGTATAGGTATATTCTCTTTTGGACAAATTTGCAATTCCTGGAATTTTTCTTCCAAAAGATGAACAATATCCGCTATCTCTGTGATTGACATCATTCTCGCCTCGCCTTTGAGCGCGTGCAAAGAACTGCATATATCTTGTAGTTCTTTAGTGTCAATATAATGCGAATCCTTAGATTTCCAAAGGAATTCAGCAATATTTTCTATACGCTCCTGGCAAGATTGCTGGAACTGCTCAAGAAGCTTTACAGTTAAATTCTCCATAAACTTTTTCCCTTATCTAGTGATTGAAGAATAGATCAAACCGCTTTATTCCTTACGAGAAGTAAGATTGCATAAATTGTCTACCTGGTTTTTCGCTTTTTGTACAGACTCATTCAATTCGCTAAGGCTGTTGAGGATTTCTTTGATGGAAACCATATTTTCTTTTACCATGCCAGAAAATTCATTGATATTTTTTATAGTCTGTTCTGTTGTAGCATTTTGCTGCTGTGTAACCAAAGAAATCTGGCTGCTCGCATCCTGGATTGCTTTGATAGTGTAAAAAATACTTTCGAAATCTTTTACGGTTTTTTCGATGACAAGAATTCCAGAAATAGTGCACTTCCCTCCTTCTTCTGTAGCAATTACAGAGTCATGGATGGCATTTTGGATTTCTTCAAGCATATCTTTCACTTGCATTGTAGAATCGGAAGCTCTTTCGCTAAGCCGTCTCATTTCTTTAGCTAATACCAAAAAGCCTTTACCCGCTTCACCTGCTTTTGTCCCTTCCAGGGAAGCATTCAAAGCCAAAATATCGGTTTTATCTACGATGTTTTTCATGATCTCTAAAATACTTTCTATCTCTCTGCTTTTTTCCTCTAAATCCAAAATTTTTTGAGTTATGGTACTAGAGCTTTTTTGTATATTTTGTAGAGCATCTTGCGATGATTTTAAGCTTTGAGTGCTTTGCTGTGATATTTCGTATACTTTTTGAGAAATTTCTGCTATATTCTCCACGAGCTTGTTGACATGCCAGTTATTCTGAGATAGCTCTTTTAAAACAGCCTTAAAATTTTGCAAATGAATAACCGATCTATCCATATCATAGCCTGGTTTGTTCATAAGTGGAATGATTTTTCCTAAAAATCCATTTATAGAAGCAAAAACATTTTTTAAATCCGAAGAAAAAAAGAATATACTATTGAGCATGTTCTTTTCTTTTTCGCATTGGTTGATAAGCTTATAAACTTCTTGGTTTTTTTCTTCTATCTCTTTGAATTTTAATTCTTGTTCCTGCTTTTGTAGAGAGGCATTCTGGTTTTGAAGAGCCAGGTTTTTTTCTTGCAAAGATATATTTTGGTTTTGTAAAGCTATATATTGTGCTTCTAAAATAGAATTCTGGTTTTGTAAAGCTAACTCCTGAATTTTCAGTTTATCTTGTTTCAATTCTAAAAAAAATTGCAAACCAAAATAAAATAGAGGAAAGCACAAAAGAGAAGTTATCGCTCCATCTAAGACACTTACTAAGATAGGATACTGTAAGTTTATACTAGTCATTGCAATATGTAAGGCTATTTCCAGAATACACACAAGAATACACAAATATAAAGATATATGAAAACTAGATTGCATAAAATATTGTACCATTCTAGGCTTTTTTATTTCCATGATAAGCTCCTAAATACCATTTTATTACACAAGCTTTTTAGTTTCCTTTAGCCAGATGATTTCCCACAGCATCTGGCTGCATCTCCTCTAAACTATATTTGATAAGCTTGGCTAAATCCAGCAGCAGCATAAAACGACTTTCTGATTTGATATAGCCTTGAAAAAATTTTCCTTGGGGCTGGCTTTGGATTTCTGGAGGTATGGATTGTATGCTTTCCTTACTAAAGCTCATCAAACCAATGACCTTGGTAGACTCTAAAGCTAAGGCCATACCCTCTATCCTGACTACCACAAGATGCGAGGTTTTTTTCTCTAAACGAGTAAAGGCAAGCTTAAGTAGCTTTTCTAAATTGATTACAGCAAGGATTTCTGTTTGCCAGGCTATAACCCCAGTAATGTATTGGGACAACCATGGAGAGGGTTGATACTTCCATGGCAACAAAATTTCTTCCACGATTTTTGCTGGTATTGCAAAATTTTCCGAAGAAGCCTGAAAAACCAGAAGATCAATTTCTTCTCTTGCTTTCTTTCCTGCCTCATGGATGTATGTTTTTATCCCAGGAAGAGAGTTCATGCTTTTTTTTAATGTATCCATAATGATACGCCTTTATAATCCCTAAAGTCTTCTATTTACTAAAAACCTTCACCTAAAAGTTTTGCGGAATTGAAACTATTATTATAAACTTTCTTGTTTTGTTTTGCAATTCTTTTTAAAATACATAAAGAAGAATTATCTCTTACATCTTGCAAAAAAAATAAGACTATGTATAATACATGGGACAATGTCACATTAGAACTGGCATTGCTCATCTGAATATTCTTTAGCTATTGCGGCTCGTGCCAGTTAAAAAGCCTTTAATCTTTGGACTGAAAGGCATGTATATACCAACCCAGGGCAATGCCCTTGGGCAAATCATTATTTTTAGGAAAATAGCTATGAATCCTAAAAGCGGTCTTGATATTATGAGCATTCCTACGCTCTTTCAAAGTATATGCGATGAAAGAAAAACAGGTACACTAAAAGTACAAAGTTCCCTGGGAGAAAAGTGTATCTATTTCAGAGGAGGGAATATCGTTCAGGTTTCCACGCCAGAAAAACCTTCCATTTTGGCAGAAGGTTTACGCCGCCATCCAGATTTGGATGAAGAATCCTACCAAATTCTTTGCCAGAGACAAAAAGTAACAGGACAGTCTCTAGCTTCTCTGATATTAGAAGACAAGCAAGATGGTGTTGAGCTGGTCAATGCTATATGCAGTTTTCAGATTCTGGAAGAAATATGCGAGCTATTTACCTGGAAAGAATACCACTGCGAATTTAGTGGCGATGATCCAGACCCTATGATTTTCGATCTGGAAATCATCAATATCAATCCTGTAGAAACCCAGGTTGCTTTATTAGAAGCTGCGAGAAGGGCGGATGAATGGCGCATCATTCGCGAAAGTTTGCCTTCTAAAACAGACATCCCTTGCCAAACCGAAACAGCGATTCCAGAAGACAGCCCTATGGAATTCCAGAACGTATATGCTGCTGTAGATGGCTTTCGTACGATTGAAGACATTCTCCTGGCCGTAAGGCTAAGCCCCTTTGCTGCCATGAGCGTGTTACACGAGTTGCTGAAAAGAGGGCATATTGCCCTGAGAGATGCAGAGCAACTACTCCAGCTCGCCAAGCTCGATATTTTCAGGGAAGACACCATGAAAAGAACCAAGCTTTATGAGAGAGCCATTGAGCTAGGAGAAAAAAGCCCTTCTATTATCCTTTGGTTAGCCCATTCTTACGAAAATACAGGGATGAAAGATAAATCCGCTCATCTATACTATGAAATTGGATATTATTTTCTTAAGAATGCACAATACAAAGAAGCAATCCAGGCTCTTGAAAAGGCAACACAGATTAACCCAGAAAACCTGGATTCCCAAGAAAAGCTAATCGCCTTGCTTTTGAAAAACGACAGTCTGGAAGAGTTTGCCCAAAAAAGCAATCTATATGCAAGAAGACTCGCTTTGCAAGGCAGACAAGACAGAGCCATGCTTCTTCTCAAAGAAGCCACAGAAAAATACCCTAAATACCTCGAAAATTTCGACCTCCTAGGCTCTCTGTATCAGGAGGCAGGCTATAAAGCACAGGCGATCCATACATATCGATCTGTAGCCAAAGTAAGAACAGCCAAACAGGACTATTTAGGCGCAGCGAATTGCTACCAAAAAATGGTACAAATAGACCAAGACAATATGGAAGCGCAAAAATGCTATGGAGAAATGCTCAAAAAGCTAGGCCAGAACCAGCAAGCCAAAGAGCAATTCCAGTCCATTGGCGAGAAAATTTATAATATGGGCTTTCTGACGAAAGAAAACGCCCTGTATCTGGAATTTGCAGCCAATAGCATCATACAAAGCTACCCTGACGATTTATTAGCCAGGAAATGGTTATCCGAAGCCTATTTGAATCAGAATAAAACAGACAAGGCAATCGAACAGCTTAAAGAAATTCTGGCATTAGGAGACGACAAAAAAAGCACAGACTTTCTTGTCGATGTTTTGCGAAGTCTTGTAAAGCTAGAGCCTATGAATCTCCAAAATCGCTTTAAGCTTGCAGAAACCTATCTGAAAAGCAAAAAAGAAAGAGAAGCCATCCAGGAATACTTCGCATTAGGTGTAAAAGCAGAAGAATCAGGCAATACAGAAGAAGCACTCAAGGCTTTTGACCAGCTTTTGCTCTGCGATCCAGCTCACTACGCTGCCCACCTGAAAAAAGTAGACATCTTGCAAAAAGAAAAAAGATACCAGGAAGCTATCCAGGAATTGATTCTGACAGGCTACATCAGCATGGGCATGGACAAACTATGGCAGGCAATCCGAGCCTTTAGCCAGGTTTTGCACATGGACAAAGACACCTATGCACTTTGTTACTTTCAGTTAGGCAAGCTCTATCATCGATTAGGAAAAAACAAAGAGGCTGTTGCTGCCTATAAAAAGCACGTACAGAAAAACATCAAGCTAAACAACTATACAGAAGCCCTTCAGTCCTGTGAAGAGATTCTAAAAATCGAACTAAACCACGATTGGGCTCAAAAAGCAAAGCAAAAAATCCACCAGGCTTTGCCCAAAGTACAAAAAGTCTTTCAAGAAAGTTTCTAAACTGGTTGTTTGACAATGGATTTTCGCCGATATAGAAATTAAGAAGTTTAGATGTATGCCGAAAAAGCAAAGATTTTTATCACGAATAAAACGAATGGTCGAATGGCACGAATAGGTTTTATATTTCATTCGCGTAATTTGTATATTCGTTTCATTCGTGATTCATACCTTTTTGATTTCGGCTTGTCTGATATAGGTTGTCGGCGATTCCTTCCTACCTATTTTCCCCATTTTTCCATCAAAATTCAATTGCCAGGCAACTAATAGAAAAATTATAGTTTTAGTGCAAAATGCACTTTAATCTATATTTCAATCTTAGCCCCGAAGGGGCAAAATATAATAGCCAGGGGCAACACCCCAACGCTGTTAAGCCAAGGATGCAAAGTAGTAGTGAGCGTGAACGTGAGCATACGTTCGCGCAAGCTTCACCTAATGCAAAATCTTAATTTAACGGCGATAGGCAACACCCCTGGCAGATAGAATTTACTTAGGAATAGGAATAAATTATGATGGCCTTATTTACCAATGTCTATTTTTTGATCGTTGTTTTTTACTTTGCTGCCGTAATATGCGTTTCCTTTTTAACCAAAAAAGTGGCATCGCGTTCTGTGGCTGACTATTTGGTGGCTGGCAGAAACCTGGGCGTTTTGTTCTGCTCTGTTGTGATTGCAGCAGAATGGCTAGGAGGCATGAGTACCATTGGAGTCAGCGAAAGGGCTTTTGCGAAACTTTCTTTTGAACCCATTTTGTATAATATTTCTACAGCACTGGGCATGATTATCATTGGATATACTGTTGCTAAACACTACAGAAAAAACAATGTTCATACAGTAAGCGAAATGATCGAAGCCCTTGTTGGAAAAGAAGCCAAGAAAGTATCTGCAATTGCGTTTCTAGTTGCTTACGTCACTTTGGCTTATATACAGTTGCAAACAGCAACAAGTGTCATGAGTGCTATTTTTAAGCTAGACTGGCTCATATCGACCCTCATGGCTGCTGGAGTTATTACAATCTATACTTATATTGGCGGAATGCATGCTTTGGCCGTAGCATCGATTATGCACATGATCGTCAAATTCGTAGGCATTGGAATTGCTATGTTTATAGGTCTCTCTCATGTTGGTGGATTAAGTGGCTTGCAGTCGCTTTTACACCAAAAAGGAGCAGTAGGATGTGTCTATAACCCATTTAACGTAGATTTTGGTTCTGCCTTATCTTTGTTCATTGGGGGAATCTTAGGCGGGATGGCTGCACAGGCCAGCATCCAGCCAATTTTTGCGGCTAAAGATGTAGCTACAGCCCAAAAAGCTTCTATCTTATCCAGTGTATTCATAGCACCTTTTGGCATTATGACAGCGATGCTAGGTCTGATTGCTGCTACAGGTTTGTTTATTCCCACAACCACCAATCCCAAGCTTGCGCTCACGACTTTGCTCACAAACCCAGAGTTCATCCATCCTGTTTTGGGTGGTTTTGCCCTGGCAGGAATACTGGCAGCCATTCTCTCTACTGTTGGGCCAGTGAATTTTGCCGTTGTTACCATAGCAACAAAAGACATCTATCACGGGTTCATCAACCCACAGGCAGATGAAAAGAAGATCATCCAGACAGCAAAAAAGCTGGTCGTTATCGTGAGTCTGATTACCATGCCTCTGGCCTATTTTCTCCAGAGAGGCATTCTGGATTCAGCCTATATTAGCTATGCCATACGTGCTATAGGCGCGATTGTTGTTCTCATTGGAATCTATTCTCGCAACTGGCTCACGCCCCTTGGTGTAAAGCTGGCCTTCATTGGTGGTACAGTCGCGGTATTTGTTTGTTTATTAGCAAGCAATAAAGGCTGGTTTCATTTAGACAAAACATACGGAGCAGTCGGAATTGCCATTCTATCTTTGGTGGTTGGATATTTTATCTCAAAGCCTAAAAAGGAAAAAGAAACATGCAAGGAGCTTTAGCAGGTTTAAAAGTCATTGAATTGGCGAATGTTCTGGCAGGCCCAAGCATTGGCACATTTCTGGCAGAGCTTGGAGCTAAAGTCATTAAAGTAGAAAACATCAGCACAGAAGGCGATGTTACACGCAAATGGAAATTGCCCAAAGAATCAGAATCCACAGACATTTCTGGATATTTTTCCTGTGTCAACTGGGGGAAGACTTCTCTGGCATTGGATCTGACAGCACCAGAAGGGCTAAAGATCATCCATGATCTGACCAAAACCTCTGATATTGTTCTTGCAAGCTATAAGCCTGGTGATGCTGAAAAACTAAATGTAGACTATGCCACCTTAAAAAATATCCAGGAAAGAATCATCTATGCTCATATTACAGGATATGGACTGCAAAACCCAAGAGCAGGCTTTGATGCCATTGTCCAGGCAGAAAGCGGTTTTACCTATATGAATGGAGAGAGAGGCGGCCCTCCTGTTAAAATGCCTGTTGCCCTGATGGATGTCTTGACCGCTCATCAGATTAAAGAAGCAATCTTGCTGGCCCTTTTGCACCGAGAAAAAACAGGCAAAGGCCAGTTCATAGATGCTTCTCTTTTTCAGTCAGGTGTAGCATCTCTTGTAAACCAGGCAACAAACTGGCTTGTTGGCAAAGCAATTCCAGAACGTATTGGCTCAGATCATCCCAATATCGTTCCTTATGGAACAATATTTAAAACCTCAGATAAAAAAGAAATTGTTCTGGCTGTAGGAACAGAAAAGCAGTTCCAGGAACTGATGGAGGTGCTGGGAATGCCAGAAATAGCCAAAATTCCCAAGTTTTCTAAAAATTATTATCGTGTCATCCATAAATCAGAACTCAACCAACTGATTCAGGAACGCATTTCTGAATACACCAGAGAAGAAATTCTGCACAAGCTAGACGAAAAGAAAATTCCCGCAGGCGGTGTTTTGAATATGCAGGAAGTTTTTGAAAAAGAAGAAACCAGGCGCATGGTTTTACATGGTCAATATTCCGATGGTATGCAAATCCAGGGGGTTCGTTCTATTGCTTTCCAAACATCCGACAATCTCGCTTTGCAAGAACTTTCTCCTCCGCCTCATTATGGCGAGCATACCAGAGAAATTTTGAAAGAAGAATTGGACTATTCCGAAGAAAATATAAAGCAACTGATCGAGAAGGGAGTTGTATATGCAAGACGCAAATAACCTGATGCTTCTTGATGGCTCTCGCATCATCATAGAAGCTATGGCAAGAGCTGGAGCAGATTCTTTTATCGGATACCCCATTACTCCTGCTAATCTATTATACCAGTACGCAGGGCAAAGGATGCCTGTCATGCTTCCTGCTCCTGATGAAATCACAACTTTGCAATGGATGTCTGGTATGTCGGTTACGGGAAGGCTTCCCATTACGGCCACTTCTTTTCCTGGGTTTGCCTTGATGGTGGAATCCATCAATATGGCCTACATGATGGAATTGCCTATGGTCATCATTTTAGTACAACGTCTTGGCCCTGCAACAGGAACAGCTACATGCGGAGCGCAAGGGGATCTAAGCCTTCTGCGGGGCATGATTTCAGGCGGTCATCCTACGCCTGTTCTATGCACATCTTCCATGGAAGATTGCTGGACTCTTTCTGCCAAAGCAGTGGAAATTGCAGTTAAGCTTCGTACCCCTGTTATTCTTCTGACATCCAAAGAGGAAGTCATGACGCAAAAAAGCTTTGACCTTTCAGTATTGTCTGAAATCGTGCCTGTCGTGAGAAAATACTATGCCAGCGCAGAGCCTTATCAATCCTATAAGCCCCAAGGGCTTGTGCCAGAATTTTTGCCTGTGACTCAAACCATGCATCAGGTACGGATCACAGCTTCTACACACAACCAAAAAGGAATTTTGCAAAATACAGATGAAGAATCCATGGCAAATACCCGAAGGCTGGAAGAAAAGATCCGAGTCTCTTTGCCTGATTATACATTTTATGAATATACACCTAAGCAAGGTGCTAAAAATCTCATTGTATCTTTTGGCATAACAGCCGAAGCAGCCAAAGATGCCCAATCTCAGCTTACCAAGAAGGGTATTCCCGTATCTTTGCTGATTCCAAAGACCTTGCTTCCTACTCCTTCTATTTACCTGGAAATTATGGAAAAATATGAAAGCGTGGTTATAGCAGAAGAAAACATCAATAACCAGTTTAGTGATATGATCTATGGTCTTAAAAAGCCTAAAAACCATAAATTTATTGGTGGTTTAGGAAAAATGATAACTCCGCAGCAAATCCAGGAGGGAATAAAATCATGACACATATACTCAACAGCGATATGCTCCCCTTTTGCAAGGGGTGCGGTCATAGTTTGATTGCCAAAAGCACAGAAAAAGCATTGGAAAATATGAAACTAGAAGCATTGCAGGTGATTTCCGTTACTGATATTGGCTGTCATGGTATCATAGACAAAAGCTTGAACACCCATACTGTACATGGTTTGCATGGACGGTCTGCTGCTTTAGGGGCTGGTATTGCTCTGGGGATTCCAGAAAAAGCCCAAAAAATCATTGTTTTTATTGGCGATGGCGGAGCAACGATTGGCTTGCAGCATATCATGGAAGCAGCTCGTCTTAATTTAGACATGACTGTCATTATCCATAACAACTTCTTATATGGAATGACAGGCGGCCAGACAAGCGGTCTGACACCTACAGGTTTTGTTACAACCACTTCCGCTGAAGGAAATCCGTGGAACAGCTACGATCTTTGCTCTATGGCTTATGATGCTGGTGCTTCTTATGTAGCAAGGGTGACAGGCATGGGCGATATTTCAGAAACTCTGGAAAAAGCTTTCAGAGTGCAAGGATTTTCCATGGTAGAAGTTATGGAAATTTGTCCTAGCTATGGTCTCAAGCTCAACCCTAAACGCAAGTTTTCAGACATTGTTGCTTCTTCTGGCAAAGAGCTAAAAGAATGGGTTCGCCAGCGTCCGCCTTTTCCATCAAGCCAGGGGAAAAAAGTGGACAACCTTTTTGATTCTTTGCCCAAAATACCAAAAGATTTCCAAAGCACTCTGGACAAACCCCTTTCCATTATACTTAGTGGGTCGGCTGGAGAAGGAGTACAACTCGCCGCTGGTATCATAAGCAAAGCGGCAATCAGGTCAAGGCTTTTTGCAACCCAAAAGGGAAGCTATCCTGTTACTGTGGGAGTAGGCTTTTCTACTGCGGAAATCAACCTTTCCCCTGAGGAGATTTACTTTCATGGGATTGGTGTCCCTGATATAGCCATTATTACTTCACAGGATGGTCTGGAACACAGTAAAAAGCGCGTTGAAGCTATGAAACAAGGGACTCTCTATATCGATTCCAGCCTGCCAATTCCTTCTACAAAGGCGAATATAGTGCAGTACAATTTCCGAGAGAGCAACCCAAGAGACGCTTCTCTTCTAAGCATTTTTTATTTTGCAAAAAAAACCAATATTGTCCCTGTGGATGCGTTGATCGTTACACTGGAAGAAGAAGGAAAATCCAGCAAAAGCCTGTTAGAAAAAATCGAAAAAATCTAGGAAGGATGCCAATATGAAAAATCGAGTTTTGATTCTTGGTGCTGGTCTGGTTACAAAACCTGTCATTATCTATTTGCTAGACAGAGGATACCAGGTCACCATTGCCAGCCTCCTGGTTTCTAAAATTGATCCCATTGTCGCGGGATATAAGAATGCCACTACCAAAGAACTGGATGTTCTCAAGGATACAGAAGCTCTTTCTCGTGAAGTGGAAGCAAATGATATTGTTATTAGCCTTCTGCCTGCTGTACACCATATTGTTGTAGCAAAACAATGTATCATCCACAAAAAGAATCTTGTGACATCTTCTTATGTAAGCCCTGCAATGCAAGAACTCCACTCTAAAGCAAAGGAGTTGGGGCTTCTTTTCCTCAATGAATGCGGTTTGGACCCAGGCATTGACCACATGAGTGCCATGAAAACAATCCATGAAGTAGAAAAACAAGGCGGTAAAATCACTAGCTTTTCTTCCTATTGTGGTGGATTGCCTTCTTTGCGCTACAACAACAATCCCTTTGGATATAAATTTTCCTGGAGTCCCAGAGGTGCTGTTTTGGCAGGGAAAAATAGCGCGAGATTTATGAAGAATAAAGAAATTGTGGATATACCAGGCGAAGAACTTTTTGAACATTATGAATTTATCGATATCCCAGGTTTAGGCACTTTTGAAGGCTATCCTAACCGCAATTCTCTTGGATATATTGAAAAGTATAACCTCCAGGACATCCAGACTATGTTCCGAGGGACTCTGCGTTATGTCGGCCATTGTGAAACATGGAGAAACATGGTTAAGCTAGGTCTTGCCAATGATGAAAAAAAATACGATTTTCGTACCATAAGCCCTGCTAATTTTCTTTCTCTTCTAATCGGCCAGAAAGAGGCTTCTGATCTGAAGAAGGCAATAGCTGAATACCTTGGAATTTCACCCTACAGCGTGTTCCTGAACAAAATAGAATGGCTTGGCCTTCTCTCTCGCCACACTGTGGAGCTAAAAGAGGGAACGGCTTTAGATTTGCTTGTTTATCTTTTAGAGAAAAAATTGCAATATGCAGAAGGAGAAACCGATCTTGTTGTCTTGCAACATGAATTCATTGCCGAGTATCCTGACCATAAAGAAAAGATCATCTCTACTCTCATAGATGAAGGTATCCAGGGTGGAGATACAGCTATGGCAAGAACCGTAAGCTGGCCTGCTGCCATTGCAACCAAGCTGATTTTAAACCGACAGATCAACATGACAGGTGTTCAAATTCCTGTACATCCTGAAATATATGAACCTATTCTCAAAGAACTTCAGGAACTCAAAATTTCTATACAAGAGAAAAAAATTTTACTATAGAATCTAGCAAGTAAAATGTTTGCCAAAAAAGCAAAAATTTTTATCACGCGCACTCTTTACACACTTAGGAATCGGAATTAAATAATAGGAGTTACGCAAAGAGATTTTTATTTGGGGGAAAATTTTTGTAAAAATTTTCCCCCAAACCCCCTTTAAAAACTTT
>JABWCH010000120.1 GCA_013359215.1 Candidatus Brocadiia bacterium
ATTGATTTCACTCTTCATCAACGAACCAATCTGAGACCGATAAAAATTTTTTGCCACAAATCCCAACCACAATATATCGATGATTAAGAAGACAGGAAAAGCAATTGAATATAGTTTAAAAAACATAATTTCCCCCTTAGATTATATCCAGTTTTACTACAGATGATTTTCCAAAAAAAAAGTTCAGTCTATGTATTGTAGACTGAACTTTTTTTTTTTATTGATATTTTTTTTGTATCATTGTATGTTTATAGACATGCTTAACAATTTCGCACTTCGGCCAATCAAGGGGAAATTAAGAAACAACAGCCATAAGCCTTGCACAAAAAAAAACTTGATCATTATTTTTTAGTATTCTTGAAAAAAGGCTTACATAGAGCGGCTTTAATGTGACGTTGTCGACATACGTGTTAACTTTTTAGCCAGGGACTCGCCTGGGCTAGTATATAAAACCCTTTCAGTGTAAAGAGTTTCATCGAAAAGTTAACATGCATGACGTTTTCGAGATAGGCTACAATAATGATAATAATTTTCTATAAAAAGCTTTTTTACTAGAAAGAACGCTATGGTCGATCATATTAATGTTATGAATCTGCTTCGCATGATAGTAGAAATCAAGACAAATCCTTATCAAAATGACAGGGATATTTATACTTCTCTAGGTTTTTCTCGCGCAGCTTTTTATAAATACCGAAAATATCTTGCAGAAAAAATGGATTTTAGTTTTCGATATTCTCGTTCTAAAAAACAATTCTTGATCGAAAAAGAACAATTTATCCCAACATTAAATCTAACACTAGGAGAAATGTCTTCCCTTGTTTTTAGTATGGGGCAGCTAACAGCCTCTGGCGGAGATTATATTGTAAGCTATCGTGCCTATAAAGCAGTGCAAAAATTGATTTCTCAATATCCGAAGCCAAGCATACGAGAAAAGCTTGCTATACTTTTATCTGAAACATTACGGAATCAAGGATACGGCACTAAAGAAGAAATTCTTTCAACTATAGAAAATGCCATAGAACGAAACAAAATCTTGGAAATTCATTACCATTCTGTTTCTTCTAATGCTGAAAATATATACCAGGTTGATCCTTACATAATCTATTTTAAAAAACGCGCACTTTACATGGATGCGTATTCAAGAGCCCATGAATCCATAAGAATGTTTAGAATAGGACGAATCAAAAAAGTACGAATCTGCGAAGGAACAGGTTTTGAAATTCATAAAGACTATTCTTTTAAAAAACAACACCAACATGCTTTTTGTGTTTTTGGAGGCGAAAAAACACAAAAAGTCCGTATCCGTTTTTCATCAAAAGTAGCAGACATGATTCAGGAAGTCTTATGGCATCCATCTCAAAAAATTTTAAAGGAAAACTCTTCTGGAAGCATCTTATTTGAAGTAGAAGTTGCTCATCCCCCAGAAGTAATATGGTGGATGAGACAATGGGGAGCAGAGGCAGAAGTCCTTGAACCAGAAGAAATGAGAGAATACGCGAAAAAGATTGCTTTAGAAGAAATCCAACTTTATAAATAGAATATCCCTACGCCTTAAAGCTAAAGGAGAAAAAATGCGACTTTTTTTACTAGAATACCTTATTCTTCTTTCAAAAGAAGAACTTATGGATCTTTTGCGATCTGCTGATAGAGAGAGCTATCAACCAGATTTATCTCGTTTTTTACATCTTACTAAAAATTTAGAAGGACTAAGAGAATTGAGTTATCCGCCCTCTAAAGAATCCTGGAAAGCACCAGAACTTTTACTGTATGAAAATAATCAAATTTTAAATCACGAAAAAATACGCGGCATTCGCTATGCTTTTCCTTTGCCAGTAAAACCAGGAGAAACACAACTTGCTCTATGCCACGATTGGTTTTGGACAGAATTTTGTATTTTTCTCTGTAAACAAAAGATTTGGGCATATAAAACAGATACAGAATGGATAGTTATAGTACCAGAGGATATTTCTTTTTCAGCAAAGGAATCTTGGAAAGAATTTTGGGCGTTACTTTCTTCAAGAGAATATTTGCCAAAAAGCATGGGCCTTTATTTAGACCATAAAAGCATATTTAAACAGCAGGCAAGCGCATGGTGTTCTGAGAATATTCCTATTCTATCTTCTGAAATGGCTCAATATCTTTTAGACTATTATCAACATGGCAAAAGGAAAAAAAAACTCTTCAAAGAAGAAAGCATTTATAAAGCAATAGAAGACATTGAAAAGAGAATCCAAAAAAATCAATATGATTCTATTCCTTTTCCTGAAGAAAAAGAAATAAAATATACCAAAGGTGGCGATTTCTAT
Organism: Candidatus Brocadiia bacterium; assembly: GCA_013359215.1. Taxonomy (GTDB): domain Bacteria; phylum Planctomycetota; class Uabimicrobiia; order Uabimicrobiales; family JABWCH01; genus JABWCH01. The sequence goes on from JABWCH010000120.1 coordinate 2,307, forward strand.
TTATTAGGAAGACAAAAGAAAGCTTTAGTTAAGTGTGCTTCTTGCGGAGAAGTAATTTTTAAAGAAGAAGGGCGCGAACGAATTGCAGTTTTATTAAAAGACGCAGACGAAAGACCCCAATCAGGGAAAACAAAAGATGATAAAAATCTTTTTTGCAATCGTTGTGTAGCTACAGTAATGCTTTGCCCTATTAAGCTGACTTCTGAAACACTGGCAATAAAGTTTATACAAGATGGACAGTCTTCTTCTGTGAGCATCCCATTAGAATTGCGCAAATTCGTAGCATATAGCCTTCATATTCTTGCTGGAGAATATGTTGCTTTACATATTGAGGAATTTCTTCAAAACAAAGCACTTAAAGAAATTTGGGGAAGCTATCATTACGCGCTGTGGAAGATATCCTCAACTTTTCCTCCTGAACTTTTTGCACAAAATTTCAGAGTAAAGGTATATCCAGGAGAATCTCAATATGATTTGCCTGCCTGGGCGTTGTGGTTTCTCTCATCTTTGCGTCCTATGTATGACATTGCAGAATACCAGTGCTGGAGCGATGATAAATACAAAAATAGCTTTAGCCATTTTTTAAGGCTACTTTCTCAAGGTAAAATTTTTCAAAGTTTTTATACTCTTATATCTGGGAATATACTAGGAAAGTATATTTTTGATTGGAAAATCAACCAATTGCAAAACATTTGGAGTCAGATGGAAACTATTTTAGCAAAGGAGCATCCTATGCCTATTCCTGATTACCCTAGAATAGCTGGTATGGCAGGTCTACTTCTTCCACTAGCAGAAAGAATCCAATTTTCTAAAAAACAAGAAACAGAAAAAGAACGTGCCATCAAAAAACTGCTGGAAGAAGTAGATCGTCCTATTCAGTATGCTTATACAGCATCCAGAGAAAGCGGTACATCAGATTTTATTTTTTGTAAAAGGCCGCGCAATAGTTATTTTTTTGAAAAAGCTTTAGATCTGCTTAGAGAAGCAGGAGAAAATCCTGAAGAGCTTTTAAAGGAAGCAGAAAAAAACGTGAATGAAAACGAAGCTTTTGCTTGGGCAAAAGATTCAACGCAAAAAATCATTCTCACTGTAGATAAGATTATCCGCGTCACAAGTGCTTTGATACAAGAAGGAACAAAACCCTATGCAAACGAAGCAGACTGGCGTGCTTTTTCATACCAGGTCAAACTGGCACTCTGGAGTATGTTTCCTCAATATCTATCTAAAGAATAATAGGAGAAAAAAATATGTCAAAAAGTGAAGAAAAAGTTTCCAGTGGACTCCCTTTTTCGGAAAAAAAACGATTTCACTATGATATTTATGCTATTTTAGAAGCACCCCAAGAGCTTTATTTTGGTTCTGAAAAAGAAGTAAACATTAATATAGTAGAAAAAGTCAGAGTTGCATCAGAAAAAGGTGAATATGAAAAATGCTATATCAGCCCAACCAAAAGAAGAGGAGTCGAGAGGCGTACTCTTCTTTGGAGTGATGTAAATGGTGGGCTTTTGATGGATAAACTCCAATGTGGAATCCCTGCTACATGCTGTCAGGATACCTGCCCTATTTGTAGAACTTTTGGCGGTATGAAAGCAGGAGAAAAAACCTTTATTGGAAGACTGACCCACTCTGGTGGCGTTGCTATTTCTCCACAAGTTGCCATTGAAAAACAAAGAGCTATGCATCCTGCTATGATATACAAAGAAAAGACAGATACACCAATGCCTTATCGTAAAGAATATGCACAGCCTGGCATACTCTATCCAGTATCGAACCATTGTCTTTCCATAGACGAAGATGAGTTTGCCACTGTAGCGTATGCTTTTTTGATGAGCCTTAATCGTCTTGGTGCAGGCAATCCAAAAGGAGTTTCCATAGCGCATACAGAATGGGATGGTGAAAGCCAGCCTCTTCTTGTAGTAGATAAATATAGAGTTCCGATGGGAGAAAAACCTATCATAAGTCCATCAATAATAGAAAATTCTATAGCCATCTCGGCCTTTCTCCATTTAGCAAAGAGCATACATGGCGATAACCCTACAAAGTTCGAAAGAAAAATAGGCAAAGACGCTTTGCATACGCTCCAGGATGCTGCCCTAGTATTTGAAGAAAAAAATTTAAAAGCATAAATCGTAATTTTCCCAGGATTATGGTGCCTGGGAAAATTACCATAGTAGGAAAGGAAAAATATGCAAAGCATTTGGATATCAGAAATCAAATTACAACCAGCAGGAGCATTGACGTTTCGCAGAATGCCATCAGGTCTTTTACACATTATGAGCTATCCTTTTATGCCACCTACTACCATGAGCGGATTTTTGAAAAGGGTTTTAGAAATTGCATCGGGCAAAGATTGGCCTGGCTATGGAGAGGATTGGTATAATGGTCCAGAGAGCAAAGAATTTACACTAACCTTGGAACAAGACTATAGATGTTTAGGCGCGTTTCCTGATCAGGGAAGATGGTATATTCATAAGACTCGAAGGCATGGCCCCAAACATTTCAAACATACAGAATTTAGCAAACTACTGCGTAGCAATTATAAAGAAAACTATGAACTCCATCACTGGGACTATCTTTTTTGCGAAAGCCTCACTGGATGGGTAGCATCGCGAGAAAAAGCAAAGCTTGATGCTCTCCACATCATTCAAAACTATGGAGGTAAAGCAGGCAAAGAAGGATACCTTTGTATCAAAAAAATTCAGGAGCCTCGTCAGGTATTTTTGAATTACGGAGATTTCAAGCCTCTTGGTCTTGTTACATTGCCGTTGCGCCCTAAACAAGGCTGTTTTTACCATCTTTATGCCCATCATTGGAACAAAAACTATCCTTGGAGTAATGGAGAAAAAGGAGGGGTTGATGGCTATATTCAGGTTAATAGTTGGTGGGAGGCTGACTCTGCCAACGGTTTTTATTGGCAATGGGATAAAGGAATAGGATTTGCTGCCTCTGTAGTAGATACATTTTTGCAAGGCGATGTAGATGCTTTTTGGAATAATTACCTATAGTCGGGAGGATTTTATGAATCACTGGGGAAGAATCTTTTTCTTTTATGACGAAAATAAAACTTTAAGTATGATCAAAGCCCAAACTTTGGAAAATCATGTAGGGAATTGTAGCATTTTACTTAATTCTTTTTCAGACGAATACTTTCATCCAGAAACTAGAGAAAAACTTAAAAAAGCAGTTTTACTCCATGACGAAGGCAAAAAAGAAACTTTACGCATCCTTGTGGAGGAAGAAAACATAGAAAATAGTAAAGAAAATTCCAAAAAAAACAAAAAAAATGGAGAAAAAAATAAAGAAGGAAAAGGACAAGAAGAAAAAAAATGGATATATAGCTTTGCAGGGCATCGCTTCCATGTTCCGCCAGGCGATCCCTATATATCTTCTCTAGTTCGATCTCATCATGAATTCTCCGTAGAACAAATCAACAGAGAAAAAGCAAATTTTCGAACTTTAGAGAAGCAAACTTTTTCTGATGATCTCTACCTTTTATGTACAGTAGACCAAATAGAAGCAGAGCTTGCCGTCAAAACCATAGAGAAAAAAGAAGAGTCATCAAGAACATTTATGGAATTTATAACATATAAATCACAAGATACCCCTTTAGTATACCATATAGAGCCTTGGCCTTTTAGTTTAGACTCGCTGAAAATAATTTTTGATTTGAAATGCTTTCCTTTATCCCAATATAAAATTCCAAAAGATCCTAAAAACATAGAAAAAATGCTAAAAGAATCTAAGGAAGTAGAGCAAGAATCTCTTATTATTACAATAAGAAAGGATACAAAATGAATAGAGAGGAATACTATCAGGAAATAGTAGGTTTCCATCCAAATCCTCTACAAAAAGCCGTTTGGGAACACTACTATGCTTCTCAAGGCAAGCCAGCTTTCCTCATAAAAGCAGGAACAGGTACAGGAAAAACAGAAGCAGTAGCTTTGCCTGCTCTTTTTGACAAAAATCCAAAGCAGCGAAGGATTATTATGATTTTACCTTCTAAAGCACTTCTGGAAGATATGCTAGAGAGGTTTCGAAAAATAGGAAATAATCTTAGTAACCAAAATATACGAAATATCAGTATCACAATGGATATGGGAGGATGCTGCAAACGGTTTTTATATAGAAACTCTAAGGAAATAGAAAGCCACTATTATCGGCATCTTTTTAGTGATGATGTAATTCTAACAACCTTAGATAAATTTCTATTTCGTTTTTTTGGCTATGGAGAAAAAATTAAATCTTATATATTTCCACATCGCGTTTTTGGTAGCAGCTTAGGAAAGAAGCCATTCATTATATTTGATGAAGCCCATGAATACGAAGGGCTGGCTTTTTCCAATTTTATAAAGCTTTTAGAAGCCTTATATATAAAGGGTATAGACCTTTGTGTCATGAGTGCTACTTTACCTAAACAGTTTATAGAGTTCCTCCCTACAATAGATGCCACCCAAGGGACTCTATTAGAAGAGCTATCTTATTTTCAAAAACAAAGAGCAAACGTCTTCAGCTTTGAAAAAAAAATTCGATTGATTTCTTATGATGATGAGGTTGTAAGCCAAGAGAAAACTTTATCTACAATAGTACAAGAAATAAAAGAAAGCTATCATCCTGGCAAAAGAATTATCGCCAGAATGGAATACGTCAAAGACGTTATTGCGCTTTATAAGCAAATAAAGGAAACTCTGCCAGACTGCAATCCTCTTGTTTATCATGGACGGCTGACTATGAAGCAACGAAGTAATGTTATTCAAAAAATTATTTCCAGCCAAAAAGAAAATAAGGGTTTTTTAGCTTTAGCTACATCCTCTATTGAAGCGGGTTGTGATCTTGATGCACATAAAATCATTACAGAGCTTTGCAACCCCGACAGTCTTGTACAGCTTGCAGGAAGGCTCAATCGTAAAGGAACAATGGACAATGCTGAACTTGTAGTCGTGGGAAATCGAATTAAGCCTGATATATCCTTTCTTACAGAGGAAAAAACAAAAGATTACCTGGAAACACTCGAAAAAATGCAAGGTTTTTTTTCACCAGAAAGATTGCAAAAATATTTTCCTACTCCTTCAGGAGATTGGATGGGAGAAATCGTTTTTCAAATGTTATGGGACTATGTTTACGGAGGCGATCTAACCTGCAAGCCATTATGGGATAAAGGAATTTTAGTTACCAGAAGCTGGGAGCCATCCATAACTTTATGCACAGGAATAGATCTGTTTCAACGGCCTATAAATCCAGTAGAAATTGCTATCAGCAGATTCTCCAAATCTATTTTTCCAAGAGAAGAACAAGAAGATTATATATCCTGGCTTAAAGAACAAAAAGTTTCCCAACACCTTTCTGTTGAAGATAACGGCGAATGGCATGCAAAAATCTATCGCTCTTACTATGTTTCTCCAAAAAGAGGAGAAGAAAGCCATTACAAAATTTATCCATTAGAAGGAAAAAAAGTAAGTCTATATGAAACAAATCTTGTATGTGAAATACAACCACAGTTCATTGCTCAATATTTTGATGATGAATTAGGCTATGTAAAAATCCCAAAACTTTTCAGAAACGGCTATAAAGAAGGTTTTCGACAATATCTCGAATACCAGCCCAATATTAAAAATGGCTGCTTTGTAACGAAAGAGAAATCAATAGATTATACAGCAAGAATTTGGTATTTAGAATGTCAAAAATAGAAAGGAAAGACAATGCCTGTAACTGCAATAATTTACATGAGATCCCTTACATCTGGAAAAACACCAAGATCAATTCATGCTCTAATGCACTCTTTTTTATTCCACCAAATTGCCAAAGTCAGCCCAGAATGGAGTGCTAAAATACATGACACAGGTGAAATGTTGCCATTTTCCATCTCTCCTATTATGGGAATCCAGGGATCAGAAATAATCGAAAATCAAAGCTTATCGCTTCGCATTGCCATTCTTCATGACCTTTTTGAAAATATTTTAATAGAAACCATGGAAAAAGGGCTTTGGAAAGAACCTTTCCGCCTTGAAAAAAACCTTTTTCAGGTAGAAGAAATTGTAGTAGGAAAGCAAAACAATAATCTTTGGAGCGGCAGAGAAAGCTATGAAGAATTAAATGAAATATCATCAGTAAAAAAAAGCATCACCATAGAAATTGCTACACCACTTGCATTTAAAAGAAGCGACTTGCATTATCCATTACCAGAAGTTTCCTTATTTTTCAAAAATATTCTTCACCGCTGGAATCTTTGCTGTCCCTACATATTACCAGAAGAAACTGAACACATTCATATAGGATATTCTTACATTAATATCCAAACAATACCATATTCCCTAAGAAAAGGAGGCTCTATTGTTGGATGTATAGGCAGGCTAACTTTTATACTGAAAGCATCTGAAGCAGAGAGGAAACTTTACCATAAATTGCTAAGATTTGCCTTTTATTCTGGAGTTGGAGTAAAAACAGCCCAAGGCATGGGCATGATAAGAATTACAAAAGCAGAATAACAAAATGGAAACAAAAGAATTACTTCCTATATCCCATTTAAATACTTATGTATATTGCCCAAGACGTTTTTATCTGATTCACAACCAGGGAATGTTCGAAGACAACGAACATACCTTGGAAGGAAGACAATCGCATTATATCGTAGATGCTAGAGAAAAGGAAGGAAAAGAAGAAAAGAAAAACGAATGCATACACCACCGATCTGTTCAATTTTCTTCTTCCAAACTGGGCATTATTGGAAAATTGGATTTAGTGGAAGAAAAAGAAAATATAACCTACCCTGTAGAATATAAGAAAGGCAAAAAGCCCCCTAAAGGTAAAGACCCATGGCTAAACGACCAAGTCCAGCTTTGTGCTCAAGCTTTGCTTATAAACGAAAATGGGCTTGCTATGCCAGAAAAAGCCTATCTCTATTACATAGGCTCTAAAGCGCGGGTTGAAGTTCCCCTCAGCCAAGAATTAATCCAAAAGACTTATACAACAATCTCTGAGTGCCATAGAATTTCCCAAGAAAATACTTTGCCGCCACTATTACAAAAAAGGAATCAATGCTATGGTTGCTCTCTAAATGCAATATGTTTACCTGAGGAAGAAGAAATCCTAAAAGGAAACAAAACAAATGCAAAAAATATCCTCCCTTCATCCTTAGATGGCGATGTTCTTTATGTAGATAGAGTAGGTGCGTATTTATCCCTATCAGAAAACACAGCCCAAGTATATTTTGAAGGAGAAAAGCTCACAGAAATTGCCCTGGAAAAAATCCGCGAAATAGTATTGTATGGCCCAATACAAATGACTACCCAACTGTTACAGCAATGTATGGAAAAATCCATAGCAGTACACTATCTTAATACCTATGGTAAATATGTAGGAACAGCATTGCCCATGATTCACCATCACGGAATTCTAAGAGAAGCCCAATGGAAAGCCCATTTTTGCAGCGATACTAGCTTACAATTAGCCAAAACTACGGTTATCTCAAAAATAGCCAATCTCAGAACGCTTTTTATGCGATACCTAAGAGAAGAACGCATCCATAGCGATATATTACATAGCGACCAAATCAAAGAACTCCAAAAAAAAGCAGAACAATCACAAGATATAGAATCACTAAGAGGTTATGAAGGTCTAGCAACACAAATATATTTCGCAGAATTTGAACGCTACATCAAACCAGAGCAAAGAAAATTTTTTTATTTTAACAACCGAAACAGAAGACCACCAAAAGACCCAGTCAATGCACTTCTAAGCTATGGCTATAGTCTCCTTGCAAAAGATTGCTCTTGTGCTGCAACACGCGTTGGCTTCGATCCATATTGCGGATTTTACCATACAATGAAATATGGTCGCCCATCTCTTTCATTAGATGTAATGGAATACTTCCGCCAACCCATTGTAGACTCCGCAGTGATTACAGCCATAAATAACGAAGTTTTCAAAGAAAACGACTTCCACCAATACCAGGGTGTTTGCTATCTCAACGAAAAAGGCAGGAAAAAATTCCTTATTCATTATCAAATGCGCAAAAAAGACTTTATAACACATCCTAAATTCCATTACAGGCTCAGCTATGAAAGAACTATAGAACTGCAATTCCGTATCATAGCCAAATTCCTTTTAAAAGAAATCCCAACCTGCGAAGGATTCTATATAAGATAACAAAACCCTTCCCAATCAGAACAAAAGCAGAACAGTCTATATAATCTAAAAATCAATAAATGCTTTTAATGCGATTTTAAGTTGATGGAAAGCTTCACCGTCTTTATATCGAAGAAATTGCACTCAAAGTGAAGCTCCCCCACCAGAGGTGGAGGCTTCTTAAAGGATTTTCAAATTTTTAAAAATACTGTACCGCTAGAAGCATTTCTTGTGACCACTAGCAGAGCTAGTGATTTATGAAGAATAATAAATGCTTTTAATGCTTTTATTCTAAGAGGTTAAAAATGAAAAAAAATTATTTAATAGGCTATGATATTAGCAACGAAAAACGGCTAACCAAAGTAGCCAAAATTGTCCAAGGCTTTGGAACAAGAGTACAATATAGCTTTTTCCATTGCTTTCTCTCAGAGAAACAAAAAAGACAGCTCAAAAGCCGTCTAAAAAAAACAATAAACCAAAACCAAGACCAAATAATTATACTTCCAATAACACAGAAGCAACTCCAAGAAATAGAAATCCTAGGCTATAAAATCAATCTTATACAAGAAGGCTTAATTATTGTTTAAATTGTTTAATAAAAAAAACACTCCCAAACGAGAGGCGATGAAGAACCAAAAATGCACATCCCTCTCGTATCCAGCAGAAACCTTATAAAACAATGATTCCAGAAGATAAAAAAAACAAAAAAGCCAAAAAAAAGATTAAAATATATCTTGACAATAACACATCTCGCAGCTATACTCTAACAAGTATACAAATCAATGTATAAATAAATCCACCCCAAAAAAACAAAAATCCCTGCAAGGGATTGAAACCATTTTAGTTCGCAAAGCTCGCCCGCCCTGATTCCTGATCCAAAAAAACAAAAATCCCTGCAAGGGATTGAAACCTAAATCCTCAAGTAGCAATGTCTCTCCTACCTTGTAGCCAAAAAAACAAAAATCCCTGCAAGGGATTGAAACGGGAACTCAACGCATTCAGAGCCATTGTAGCGATATTGTTCCAAAAAAACAAAAATCCCTGCAAGGGATTGAAACAATTCAACTACCTTTTCAAGCACTGGTTGAATTATTGGCAGCATCCAAAAAAACAAAAATCCCTGCAAGGGATTGAAACCCCGAAGTACCTGGAAGGCTCGGAGGCAATGCCATATTACCAAAAAAACAAAAATCCCTGCAAGGGATTGAAACTTTTTTCTCAATAGAATTAATAGGCTCATTTTTGATACCAAAAAAACAAAAATCCCTGCAAGGGATTGAAACGCTACTGCTTTTTTCCATTTACCAGAACCCGCAGCCCCAAAAAAACAAAAATCCCTGCAAGGGATTGAAACAGGATTGCCAGGCTCAGGAAGTTCTGCTCCAATAAGCCCAAAAAAACAAAAATCCCTGCAAGGGATTGAAACAAAAGATGGGACGTACACAAGGAAAACAATCACGGCACAACCCAAAAAAACAAAAATCCCTGCAAGGGATTGAAACCCTGGCTCATGCAAATATGGTGGACACCAGCCGTCTATTGTCCCAAAAAAACAAAAATCCCTGCAAGGGATTGAAACGAAACCCAGTGATTTGCTGCACCCTGTCTCTTTAGTGCCCCCAAAAAAACAAAAATCCCTGCAAGGGATTGAAACTAATGTTAGTGCCTACATTGGCGAATAAAATAGTGACCCCCAAAAAAACAAAAATCCCTGCAAGGGATTGAAACCTGATTATCGCGCGGCTATGTGCCATTAGCCCCTTGCCCCCAAAAAAACAAAAATCCCTGCAAGGGATTGAAACTTGTAGAGATGAATCCAGACTCACGGCTATTTGCCTGACCCAAAAAAACAAAAATCCCTGCAAGGGATTGAAACCACACCACTGCGGTGCTGTTTGGCCTTCGTACTTTCCCCAAAAAAACAAAAATCCCTGCAAGGGATTGAAACCGACATCACAAGACCATTCAATTTTTCCATGCCAGTTTTCCCAAAAAAACAAAAATCCCTGCAAGGGATTGAAACTCTTAGTCTGTATATATGATCTCCAGCACATTGCCTTTCCACCCAAAAAAACAAAAATCCCTGCAAGGGATTGAAACCAGTGAGCGCAAAAAGAACTTCTTGTTCAGTCATCTTTCCCAAAAAAACAAAAATCCCTGCAAGGGATTGAAACAGACTCAACCACAACAGCAGAGATGCCATTATGGAGACCCAAAAAAACAAAAATCCCTGCAAGGGATTGAAACAATATTTATCGTAGGCAATGTGGGGGACTTATGTCTAGTATCCCAAAAAAACAAAAATCCCTGCAAGGGATTGAAACTGCCAATGCATTAGAAAGAAGTCTAGGACACTCGCCAGCCCAAAAAAACAAAAATCCCTGCAAGGGATTGAAACTTGCTAGCGGATATAGACAAGATGCGCCTGCCACAACCCAAAAAAACAAAAATCCCTGCAAGGGATTGAAACTAGCTACCAAAAATTTTTGTCCAAGTCTCAAATTCCCCAAAAAAACAAAAATCCCTGCAAGGGATTGAAACGGAAATACTCTCCCAAGGGGAAGGATGCAGCATCAGCATTCCCAAAAAAACAAAAATCCCTGCAAGGGATTGAAACAGTCCTTCCCTGGGGATCATCATCAAGGGAAGCCTCAGACCCAAAAAAACAAAAATCCCTGCAAGGGATTGAAACAATATCTGTGAGGGTTTATGTAGCTATATAGATTCTAACCCAAAAAAACAAAAATCCCTGCAAGGGATTGAAACACTTCGTTTTTCCAATGTTTTTTTTAGAGGATGAAGAACCCAAAAAAACAAAAATCCCTGCAAGGGATTGAAACTAAATTGCTTCCAAGGCACTATCCAGCAGCCCTATATAGCCCAAAAAAACAAAAATCCCTGCAAGGGATTGAAACCATGATTGAAAGAAAAATTTTCCTTCGTCCTGGCGATTACCCAAAAAAACAAAAATCCCTGCAAGGGATTGAAACTGGCTATGGCTAAAGCAAAAGGCCGTAACGTTGGGGCCCAAAAAAACAAAAATCCCTGCAAGGGATTGAAACCTAGTTACTTGCAATGTTCCAATTTCTTGTTTATTGCTCTCCCAAAAAAACAAAAATCCCTGCAAGGGATTGAAACCTGGGATCGGCGGACAGGGGATTGTGATTTGCTGTCAACCCAAAAAAACAAAAATCCCTGCAAGGGATTGAAACTTGACGGTACGGTTTGAGTTGAAGAGGATTTTAAATTTCCCAAAAAAACAAAAATCCCTGCAAGGGATTGAAACGCTTTTTGCTCGGATTGTGCGGAGCTGAAGAGGGAAGCCCCAAAAAAACAAAAATCCCTGCAAGGGATTGAAACGCGAATATCCCAAACTTTACGGTGTCCATGTCTGGACAGTCACCCAAAAAAACAAAAATCCCTGCAAGGGATTGAAACCGCGCTATCTGCGGACGTTCCAGAGTATCCCAGCGACCCAAAAAAACAAAAATCCCTGCAAGGGATTGAAACAGAAAGATATGGATTTAAAGACCAATCAAACTTGCCCTTAACCCAAAAAAACAAAAATCCCTGCAAGGGATTGAAACTCATACTCTTCTGCCCACTTCTCTGCCATATTATCATACCCAAAAAAACAAAAATCCCTGCAAGGGATTGAAACCGCGCTATCCGCGGACGTTCCAGAGTATCCGAGCGACCCAAAAAAACAAAAATCCCTGCAAGGGATTGAAACCCCTAAAAGACTTGCTACGCATGTCAATAGTCCACTCCCAAAAAAACAAAAATCCCTGCAAGGGATTGAAACAATCATAGCGAAGGTGACACGGCGCACACATAGCAACAAGCCCAAAAAAACAAAAATCCCTGAGGGAATTCAAGTTTTATAGTTGAACGCACAGAGCAAAAAAGCAGGCCAAATCAGGAAAAGAAGAAGAAAAACCCCC
>JABWCH010000121.1 GCA_013359215.1 Candidatus Brocadiia bacterium
GAAAATAAAAATATAAAAGTTTTTAAAGGGGGTTTGGGGGAAAATTTTTACAAAAATTTTCCCCCAAATAAAAATCTCTTTGCGTAACTCCTATTAATATGTATGACCTAAACCTAAACTTAAAGCTATATTTTATCTGGCATATATCTTGATGCCTTTTTCTATAAAAATATCTTTATTGCTTTCTGGCTGCCAGCCTATATCTTCTTTTAGATCCTGGCAATGAAAATTCGCTACCATGCCTCTGGATTTTAAATCGCGCAGGCTTGGAAAAGATACATTCTTTCTTTGAAAGATAACTTTAATAAGCCATTTGAATATTTCTATAGACTGTATTTTAATCAAAGATTGGGGAACAAAGCAGAGCTTTCGGCCTAATGCTTTGCCCAATTCTGCTATATATTCCCTTGCGTTCAGGCGTACATCGCCCACTATGTTATAGGCTTTTCCAATGACCTGTTCGCTTGCTGCGGCAAGGCAAATCGCGCTGGCAACGTCTTCCACCAAAACCAAAGGAAGCGGATTGTTGCCTTTATTCCATCCCAGGCAATAAGCATCCTGGTTGAATAACCCTAGTCCGCTATGCATGGCTGTGCCTGCTTCCCCTACGACAACTCCTGGTCTTAAGATGCAAACAGGAAGATGATGGGTATTGTGAAGCTCCATAAGCAAATCTTCGCATTTTGCTTTGCCCTTGCTATACAAACCGCGTGAATCGATTTGCTTATCCAAAGGCGTTTTGCCTGTGATTTTTTCTTTTTCATCTCCCAGATAAAGAGAAGCGATTGTACCGATGTAGAGCAGCTTGTGTACTTTATGTTCCAGGCATGCCTGGGCGATATTTTTTGTCCCCTGGATCATATTTTTTTCTACATCTTCCCAGGAGTTGGCAGATCCGCCGTGGGCTAAATGGATGACAAGGGGTATACCCTCTGTAATCTGTCTGATTTTTTTCTCGTCTGTAATGTTGGCGGAAACTACAGTGACCTTTTCATGATAGAAAATTTCTGGAAGAGCCTTGATATTTCTGGCTGCTACAAGAACTTTAGCACCAGATTCCACCATTTTGTTGATCAGCCGTGTACCAATGAATCCTGTACCGCCAATGACAAGAGCATCGAATTTTTCTTTTTTTTCAGGATTATAAATAGAAAGCTTTGGCGAGCTAATTTCTTCTTGTGTTTTTACACTTTCAGCCATGATCTGGCATATTTCGACAAGCCTTGTGCCAGCTTTGCTTTCTAAAGTTTTAAGCTTTTCCTCTTTGCCTTCATAAAAGGCTTGTATGCTATTTTTCATGCTAAGATAAAAAATATCGGTTCTATCTTTAAAGCGAAGTGTTGAAAGAGCAAAATCCCATAAATTTCTGGAGTTTTGTTTTTTGAGCTGAGAAACAATACCCCTGCTTTGAAAATAGCGGTCTATAAAATCCATCCAGGGAGTTTTTCTCTGTACGGTGCATGTATTGAGCGTAAAATCAGCATGTATTTGCCCATCATCGCATATTAAAGTCATGGCGTGAGTTGGATAGCTCTGGCCTACAGAAAAGAACATTTCAGCACTTGCCTTTTCACAAGAAAGACAGGCATTCCATGTATCAAAAAATATGTAGCCAGGAGCAATTTTCTTCTTTCCCAACACAACGCAATCTACTGTATTTATATTCCCAAGAAGATCATAAACCTGGGATAAAGGATGGACAAATTGTTCTAATAAGATATTGCCTGGCTTTTGAAACATCCAGTGTCCAAATTGCTGGGCTGCGATTTGTCTAAGTGGCATATTCCAGTGCATAATCAAATGGTGGATTTTCCCCAATATCCCACTTTCTAAGATTTTTTTGCATTCCAGGTGCGTTGGATGAAAGGCATAGTTGTGGTTGATATACAGCTTTACCTTATTGTTTTCTGCTGCCTGGAGTAACTGCTGGCATTCTTGAGAATTCACAGCTATAGGTTTTTCCAAAAAAACATGAAACTTAGCTTCCAGTAAAGATAATGTCACAGGAAGATGCAAATCAGGAGGGACAAGGACGTGGACTGTTTCAGCAGGTCTGTCTTTTATGAATTCTTCTAAAGATCCAAATGCCTTTTCTACGCCATATTTTTTTGCCATGCTCTGGGCTTTATCCAAAGAAATATCACAAATTGCTTTGATATGGACATGAGGAAGAGATTTCAAAACCTGCAAATGTGTATCAGCAATCATTCCTGCGCCTACAATTGCTACTGGAATCTTTTGATCCATAACAACTCTCCTTGAAAGAATTTTAACGATATTTTTTAGTTCTTGCAATCCTAAAACTTTTGGGTAAAGTAAGAGAAAAGCGTTGTTGATTCAATTTTTAATCCATATAAAATTTAGGACAGAGAATTTTTACTATGGTCTTGCTATTATTTTAGCTTTTTTTTTATATTTAGCAATGATTGTTTCAATAATTATGAAAGAATACATCATAATTTTTTCAGCATCTTCTTGACATTTATATTAAATTTGTTAAAAACAATAATTTAAAGCGACCAATTTGTGTAAGCCTTTTTTTAGGAAAATAGATAGATATGAAAAGGTATTTTTTTGCATTTTTTTGCTTTTGCACTATTTTTTGTGGCTTTAGCCAAGAGTATGATATGAATGCAATTCAGGTACAAGAAAAATATGAGAGAGCATACCAGCGAATCGAACAAGAAAGAAACTGGCCTGGGGAAAATACCCTGAAAGAAAAGTATGTGGTTCTTTTTGCTCCAGGTTTCCTTTCTAACAGCTTTACAGAAACCTTCCTGGAATATTGCATGAAACAAGATATAAGCGATTCTGTCAAGCTTGCTTTGCAGAAATTTTTGCCTGAAAAAATCAAACAGCTCAGGCTAGGAGATTACTATCATGACCAGATTTCCTTTCTTCAATCCAGAGGAATCGAATCCTATTTTTTAAAGTTTGAATCAGAAGCAGACCCTCAAACCAATGCTTTAGATATACTAAGACAACTTATGGCAAAAACATCCAGGAAAAAGGCAATTTTGGTTACGCACAGCAAAGGCGGTGTGGATACTGGGGTTGCTTTTTGCGCGTGGATGCAAATACAATTAGGAATGGAAAAGGAAAGCATAGCAGCCAAAGACCAAAATTTTTTATCTCAGGCCAAAAACATTGTTTCCCCTCAAGGAATTTTGATTAAATTCGAAGAGCGAGTTGCAGGATGGGTCGCCCAGGAGTCCGCTTTTCGTGGTTCTCCGATTGCAGATGCTGTTGTGCAGGGCAATGCTGCCTTGTCTGGACTTGCCTATAGCCTACTTAAATTTTTAGGCGGAAATGAAAAATCTCTCCAGTCTCTTGTTCAGGCGACAAGGCAAGAGTGGATACAAAAGAATAAGGAATACTTGCATAATGTGGTGAGTTCGATTCCTGTAATTTCTGTAAGTGCTTATAAAAAAAATCCCGATGGCATTTATTCTTTGTCTGATGCTATTCTGAAGCTAAAGCTCAAAGAATACTTCGACAGCATTTTGTCTCCTGTTCGCAATTTTATGCATAACCAAGGCGTAGAGAGCGATGGGCTTGTTCCCTGGAAGAATGCTATAATCGATGGAAGTGAGTATATTGTCTTTGACAATATGGATCACGCTGCTCCTGTGATGGACAACCTTGTAAGCAATATAGATCGGATTCATTTTCTTAAGACTTTGTTGCAAATGGTATTAGATAAAAAATAATTTAAAAGATTCATCATTATATCAAGATTTATATCAAGATTTTTATTTGGGAAAATTCTTCTAAGGATTTTCCCTGGACTTCTCCAGGAAAGCCTGTATGGGAAATGCTTTAAAAGAAAAAAATTTAAAACGCTTCTTGTTGGATAAAAGCAACAAACACTATGAGCCAAAAGCCCAGGAATTTATAGAAATATGGGAAGCATATCCTGCGTTAAACTATTCCATTTCCTTACACGATTTTTTAGTGAGCCACAACATCTACAGCCGAACCAGAATGGATACAATTCTTTTAGAACTTCCTTTTGATTCTATGAACCGCGACCCAAGTCTCCCTTTTCTATCCTATATTGAAAAAAATACTCCTTATAAAATTATAGAAAATTTTGCAACAGGTGGTATGGGAAGTATTTATAAAATTGTTGATCCCTATTCTAAAAAATTTTATGCTTTGAAGATATTGCTTCCGCCTTCCTCAAGCCACTTTCCCTTAGAAGAGATACAATATCGTTTCCAAAAAGAAGCACAGATTGTTTCCAGGCTTTCTCATCCTAATATCGTCAAGTGTAGAAACATTCTCTATAGCCAGAAGCACATAGCCATATTTTTAGAATGGATAGAAGGCCCAAATCTTACGCAATGGATAAAAAGATATGGAATTTTAGATGAATGGAAAACAATAGATCTTGCTATTGCTATGGCAAAAGCCATGGCTTACTATGAGCCACTTAACCTGGTTCATAGAGACATTAAGCCAGCCAATATTCTTTTCCCTTTAGGCGGAGAACCAAAGCTTGCAGATTTTGGACTTGCTAAGATTCTCAATGATGAAGAAACCCAAAAAACCAGAGATGGCGAACCACTAGGCAGCTTTTCTTATTGTTCTATGGAACAGGCAAGAGGCGACTGGCATCTTGTGAGTATATGCTCTGATATATATTCTTTGGGTGCAAGCCTTTTCTTTTGCCTTTTAGGCGATGAACCTTTTCCTGCTCGCACCTGGTTTGAGGTATGCGAGCAATTCCAAAAAAATAAACGAATTGCATTCTTAAAAAAATGCAGCCTAAACATATCCCAGAAAACTTTTGATATTCTTCTCAAAATGATGGCAAATGAGCCTCAGGAACGATACCAAACTGCAAAAGAATTGCTTTTAGACCTTCTTTCCTTAAGAGAATGGCAGGCAATGCGCTTCCATTCTGATAAGACAAAAAACTGCGAAGCTATTTTGGAAATGGAATGCAAAGAAGGGATTATCAACAAAACATGCCTGGAATATGTTGTTTATTCTTCCAAAGGGAGGAAGCTTGCTTTGCTCCGTAAAATGGAAGATGAATTCTATATAAAATCAGACTCTTCCTTTTGCGTTGGGACTATAATGAAATCAGGAGAAAAAAAGACTTTCTGTTCTCTTACGATTCCAGGAAATTTTTGGTATCCTATACTCCCAGAAGATTGGATCAGCTTAAAGAATTCCGAAGAAAGCACGTGGTTTACCCTTACAAGGCATTTTTCTTCTTCCCAAAAAACTACAGATCTTTGGGAATTGAAGATATTGGACAATGGAGAAAACTATAAAATTCGAATCCGAAAGCAAAATTTTCTCCAGCTTTTTTCTTCCGATGTCGCTGTAGAAAATGAAGAAGAAGAAAGAATCAACATAGATGTTTTAAGTACTCTGAGAGATGAAGAGGAGAACGAACGGCTTTTAACCAACAGAAATATTCCTGTGGCTGTGCTGGAAACCCTGACTGAAGAAAAGACACAAACCATCGAAAACAAGCTAGTTCCAAGAAATGAAATTATCATAGGAAGAAACCCAGAATGCTGTGATTTGAGCATTAAGCTTCCTTTTAAAACACAGCAAGATAGCAATTACGTCAAAATGTGGAAAATCAGCAAAAGGCATCTTTCCTTGCTAGTAAAAAATGGAGAGCTTTATGCTATGGATATGGAAAGCACAAGAGGTAGCATCTTTAACCAAACGCCCATGAAACCAAAAGAATTGTATCGAGTGAATGGCCCAAGCCAGATTGTTCTAGGCGAAGTAACAATCCAGCTTAAGCCTATCTTGGAATAGTTTTATGTAGGCCATGACAACAAAAATGTTCCTCTTTTTCTTTGCAGGTTTATCTTATATATGATAAAATGAGTAAAAGTTCGGTTTTTTGGAATCTGTTTTTTCTTTTTTATTTCGGAGGTTCGAGGTTTTTATGAAAAAAGCAATGATTGTATTGGGTTTGCTGTGTTTTATCGCAGGAAGTGTTTTTGCTCAGGGCATGGCAGAAAAAATTGCACAAAATCTGGCAGATATGTTGAAGATGCAAGATGTGTTGCTGCAAAAAGCCATACTTGCTCAAAAAGAAGCTTTAGTGAAAGAACTATTGGCAAAAAAGATCCATGTCGTTGTCTTCTTTGCGGATCGTCTTAGTATCGAAGATGCTTCTCAACGCTTTGGATATACAGAAGACAAATCCATTCTGGTACATCAGGTTGTAGAAGCCTTCAAAGATTCCACCAAAAGGCAACTCCATTGGCTTATGGAATCTTTCAACACAAGAGATGCTAAGGATCAGATAGAAGTTCTTGCGATGCATGAACTTGCTCAAGCTGTTTCCATGCATGCCACTTTTTCTGCCATTCGCCATATTGCAGAGCAGCCAGAAGTAAGCAAGGTTTGCTTGTATTCTCAAGAGATCACAAAACCCGATGCCTTTTTCCTGACACCAGAATACTACCAGATCAAAGAGGCTATCATCACTCCCGTGGATAATGGCTATGACAATGAAGTGAATGCCTCATCAACAGAAGAGATTCGCCTGGATATTACCCCAGAGCAAATCATCAACATCCTGAAAAAAGTATTCGAATTTGTCAAAGAAAATAAACCTGTAGTCAACACCTCGATAGATATGGCAAGCGCAGTTCCTCAAGGGATTGGCAACTGGCAGCAGATGGCTGGCTGGAGAGAAAAACACACAGGCCAGTACCAGGTCAAATATGTGAACGGCTTTGGAATGAATGTCGTGGAAATGGTTGTCCGCGCTCATTTCTATTACAATGGCAATTACAATGGAATCGGCAAATACATTACTTGCGCTACGTCTACCATAGACAGCCTCAATGTGATGTGGGGCTACACCTTCAACGCAACAGCCAAAATTCCTGATTCCAGCGTTGTCAACGTAGGCACAAAAGAAAATCCCGTTGCAGGAATGAAGATGTTTATTCACTGGACAGTCGATACCCTCATCCAGCACCAGGAAGGCACACTGACCTTTTCCTTTGATGGACATGGCGATGTTAGTGGTTATTAGACCTAACTCTTGTGTCTAAAACTTAGAAATAAACTTTTGCTGAAGCTATTTTGGTTATGGTCAATCTAACTTAACCATAACCAATTCTTTGGCTTAAAATCATCTCATTTTTGAAAGACACTATGGAAAAACCTAAAAAAGTTCTTATCACGGGTGCTGCTGGTTTTATAGGCTCTCACCTTTGTGAAAAATTTTTAAGCCAGGGTTTCCATGTGATGGGCATGGACAATTTTCTCACAAGCAGCCCAGAAAACATTTCCCATCTTTTTGGCAACCCTAACTTCGATTTTCTAAAATATGATGTCACTCATTTTATCTATGTGGCAGGAAACGTAGACCTGATCTTGCATTTTGCCTGTCCTGCAAGCCCTTTTGATTATCTGAATCATCCTATCCATACCATGAAGGTGGATTCCTTGGGAACCTTGAATACTCTTGGGCTTGCTTTACAGAAAAAAGCAAGGTACATTTTTGCTTCTACTTCTGAAATCTATGGAGATCCAGAGCAGCATCCCCAGCGGGAAGACTATTGGGGCAATGTAAATTCTATTGGGCCACGCTCTGTTTATGATGAGGCCAAAAGATTTTCTGAAGCTTTGGCTATGGCATACCATAGGAAGCATGGCATTGATACTAGAATCGCCCGCATTTTCAATACTTATGGCGATAGAATGCGACCTAACGATGGGCGTGTGATTCCTACTTTTATTATGCAAACATTGCAAAATGAGCCTGTGACCATCTTTGGCGATGGTACTCAAACCCGAAGCTTTTGCTTTGTGGATGATCTTGTAGAAGGCATTTTCAGGCTGGCAACACAGGACGGACTGAACGGCGAAGTATTCAACTTAGGCAATCCTGGCGAATACACAATGCTAGAATTGGTAGAAAAAATCCAAATGCTGCTTGGTAAAAAAACACCTGTTGTTTTCAAGCCCTTACCCCAGGATGACCCCAGAAGAAGAAGACCCGATATAGACAAAGCCAAAAGAATCTTGAACTGGTCACCCCAGATCGCCTTGATTGATGGACTACAAAAAACCATAGAGTATTTCAAAAAACGAGTTATGTAAATCTTTACGACTTGTGCCAGTCGAAAAGCCTTTAATCTTTGGCCTGAAAGGCGTATACATACCAGACCATAACGCTTTCAACTAGCACAAGTTATAAAACTTTTTCAATATAAAGATTTGCAGGGAATGAAACTATTATGTATAAAATTATGGTTGGAATGGGAAGCTGCGGGATTTCCGCAGGTGCAAAGTCTGTTTATGAAAAAATAAGGCAGTGCATGGAATCCAATACGGAAAAGGCAACCTTAGGGATTACAGGTTGTTTGGGTCTATGCTACAGAGAACCTCTCCTGGAAATCCAGGATAAGGATACTCGGTTTTTGTATGGAAATGTGACACCTGAAAAAGCGCAAGAAATATACAACAGCCATATTTTGCAAGGGATTCCTCTCGAAAAAGAAAGCATTCTTAAAATAGATGCAAAGGATTCCATGCAAGGGGAAGAAGCAGAATATCTGCAAAACCAATTTCGCATCGTGTTGCGCAATTGCGGTATCATCAACCCAGAAAGCATTGAAGAATACGAAGCAAGATCAGGGTATGATGCTTTGCGCAAAGCTCTTTCTATGGAAAAAATCCAGATCATCCAGGAAGTCAAAGATAGCGGATTGAGAGGACGTGGAGGAGCAGGTTTCCCCACAGGACAGAAATGGTCTTTTGCCTCTTCATACCAGGGAGAGCATAAGTACGTTATATGCAATGCCGATGAAGGCGACCCAGGTGCTTTTATGGATAGAAGCGTTCTGGAAAGCGATCCTCATTCGGTTTTAGAGGGAATGCTTATCTGTGGCTATGCCATTGGAGCTGATTTTGGATATATCTATTGCCGTGCAGAATACCCTCTTGCGATTGTGAGGCTCAAAATCGCCATAGACCAGGCTAGAAAGAAGGGGTATTTAGGAAAAAATATTTTAGGCAGCCCCTTTTCTTTTGAAATCAAGATCAAAGAAGGAGCAGGAGCTTTTGTCTGCGGAGAAGAAACAGCTTTAATGGCATCTCTCGAAGGGCAGCGAGGCATGCCCAGAATCCGCCCGCCTTTTCCTGCTGAAAAGGGATTATGGCAGTGTCCTACAAACATCAACAACGTAGAAACCTTTGCCAATGTACCCTGGATTCTCCTGAACGGAGCAAAAGCATTTGCCTCTATTGGCACACCTAGAAGCAAAGGAACAAAGGTTTTTGCCCTGGCTGGCAAAATCCAGAAAGGCGGTTTGGCTGAAGTCCCTATGGGGATTTCCATAGAAGACATTGTCTATAAAATAGGGGCTGGAATCAAAGGCAACCGACAGTTCAAAGCAGCCCAAATGGGTGGCCCATCAGGAGGTTGCATTCCCAAAAGCCTTGGGCAAACGCCTATAGACTATGAAAACATCACAAAAACAGGAGCGATCATGGGGTCTGGCGGTCTTGTTGTGATGGATGATTCTATTTGTATGGTGGAAGTGGCAAGATTCTTCCTGGAATTCACGCAAAAAGAATCGTGTGGCAAATGTACCTTTTGCCGCATAGGCACGCTCAGGATGCTTGAAATTCTCGAAAGAATAACCATAGGCGAAGGCGTACCAGAAGATATAGCAAAATTAAAATCTCTGGCTATGCAAATCAAGGAATCCAGCCTTTGCGGTTTAGGCCAGAGCGCACCCAATCCAGTGCTTACAACATTGCAATACTACGAAGAAGAATATCTCGCTCACATCAAAGAAAAAAAATGCCCTGCAAACTACTGCTCCTCTCTGGTGGACTATCTGATTGATCCCCAGAAATGCACGGGATGTACTTTGTGCGCCAAGAATTGCCCTGTAGAAGCCATTATGGGAACAGCAAAGGAATGCCATAGCATAAATCATGAAAAATGTGTTAAATGCGGGAAATGCATTACAATCTGTAGCTTCGATGCGGTTTATAAAGGATCAAAAGCATAAAATATGGAAAAAATTTCTATTCTACAAGAACAGCTTAAATCCGCAGGATACTTTGCAACTATTAGCACGGTTCAGGCAATTCGGGCAGCCATGGTTTTAGAAAAACCCATTTTGGTTGAAGGCCCTCCTGGTGTAGGCAAAACAGCCATTGCACACGCCCTTGCCAGGCTTTTAGGCGAAAACCTCCTCAGAATCCAATGCTATGAAGGAATTGATGCAAGCCAGTTGTTATACGATTACAACTATGCCAAACAACTCCTCATGATTTCCATGATGAAAGACAAGATCCACAAGAAAATTGCAGCATCGGACTTGCGAAAAGCAGTGGAAACCTTAGACAAAGAAGACATTTTCTGGGGCGAGCATTTCTTGATTAAGCGTCCTTTGTTTCAGGCAATAGCCCCTGAAAGCGGCAAAAGACAGGTCATTTTGATCGATGAAGTAGACAAGACAGAAAAGGATGCTGAAGCCATTTTGCTGGAAGTGCTTTCGGAATACACTATCTCTATCCCAGAATATGGCACGGTAAAGGCCAGCATCAAGCCTGTCGTTGTTCTTACAAGCAACCGAAGCCGCGAAATCACAGAAGCCTTGAGGCGGCGGTGTGTTTATCTTTATTTGAACTATCCTGATAAAGAAACAGAGAAAAATATTGTCAGACTTCATCTTCCTGATGCAGACAATGCGTATCTCGAAAGGGTTGTATCCACAGTGCAAAAAATTCGAGAGATGCCACTCAAGCATATACCCGCTGTTGCAGAAACCATCGAGCTGGTCAAGCTTCTTGTT
Organism: Candidatus Brocadiia bacterium; assembly: GCA_013359215.1. Taxonomy (GTDB): domain Bacteria; phylum Planctomycetota; class Uabimicrobiia; order Uabimicrobiales; family JABWCH01; genus JABWCH01. Next base: position 10,809 of record JABWCH010000121.1, read on the forward strand.
GCAACACAAGGCGAGGAATCTGGCTGGCTCAACCTTCTTGTCAAAAACAGCCGCGATTATGAATTTGTCAAAAGATCTAACCTAAGCCTGTAGAGGAAGGAGAATTAAATTAGTTGCCTATCTGCTGATGCTAAGTGAGTTTTTATGTGTCATCTGCCAGGAGTATCAAGCATGGAAAAAATTTCTTTTTTGACTGAAGTTTTAGAGCCATATGCCAAAACAATGGAAGGAATTCCACTTTGGAAAAGTATTGGACTAAAACTCAATTATGAAAATATGCTCTCTAATTTATTTATTTTGAGTACAGACATGGCAACATATTTTGAAGTTCGACACGATAACTTATGTACGCAAAATATACTTAAGCTAAAGAAAGATGGTTATTTACACGATCAACTCCTTAAAGTTAAGGAGTTGATTCAAGTTGGAAAATCTGCACAAAAACCTCGCATAGTTTATGCCCTTACTCGCCATCAGGCAGAGCATTTGGTCTCTGAATTTTATGGCCCAAAAGCAAGACATAAAAAACATGTGATTTTAAATAGACTCCAGTCCATAGAAAGAGATGTTTTACTTGGGGATTTTGCTCAAGCTCGTCAAAAAGCTGGCACATGGGATGGTATCCAGTTACTCAAAGATTTAGGTTTTACCTGCTCCATGCCCAATAGCATCGCTACTAAAAAGGACATCACTACCTTTCTTAAAATTCCAGAAAGTACCCTCAACAACTTTTTACGGAAACATAGAGCAGAAATCAAAGCTATTCCTATAGATATAGCAACAATCCAATCTATAGGAGGCAGAGCTAAACGTATGAATGGCTATACATTGGATGATGTCACTAAAATAACCTTTGGTATGGATACGGAGAAAGGTATAGAGGCTAAAAAAAGACTATTCGGAAATATAGGCAATTTTTTAAAAATAGAAACAAAGGGTGAAATAGAATGGCGTAATGTACTTTCCAAGGTTTTTGAAGGCTTTGATCTCAGATATAATTATCCTATTGGAAGTTATCGCGTGGATTTCTTCATCCTTGATTTCTTTGGTTTTGGCTTATGTTTAGAATGTAATGGCTACTGTCACAAATTTTATGATCTGGAAGAAGAGAAAAGACGAGAGGAATACATCAGCGAACGGTATGCACTGGTTCGCTTCCATCATAAAATTAGCCTGGAAGATTTGGTGAATGGTATTCTGAAAGCCAAACCTAAAAAGGTCATGACGTTGTACAATATTGAACAGCTTGTTTAGGAAATTTTTTTTTGTGCAGCCTTCTGTTATGGGGGCTTTTTTATAAGTTTTTAGAGGCGAATGAGAGAAAAGCATGCTGGTTTTGGATGAATATATAAAACTACAGGGGCTTACAGAGGAAATGTTTTGTAAAGCTCTGAAAATCAAAGAAGAAGAGTTGAAAAAATACGACCTTCATATTAAGGTCATTCAATCGCCCAAGAAAAAAGGGATGTTTTGGGAGATGCGTGCTTTTCTCACAGAGCAGCTTTCGATTCCTATTGGAATTTCCGAGTATCGAGAGGCTTCTGTCCTCCGCACCATCCATGGTATCAAGGAAGCCGCCAGAACTCCTGGCAAGGCGATTCCAGGAGTATGGAATCCACCAAAAGAAACCTTTTTGCATTGGCTGGAATCAGAGATCCATACAAATTCAGGCAGAGTTCGAATAGAACAAAAAATTTTATCGCCTGAGGTGCAGGCTAGTCGTGATACAAAAGCGGTTCTTTCTAAAATTTTGTTGTGGCAAAACAACTTGCCTAAGATCGATACACTCAAGGCAGTAGAAAAATATTTACAAGATGCTTTGGCAAAAACAAGGTTCTCTTCCAAGCTAAAGTCCATAGAAGAATCCTATAAAATCATACAAACAGCCCTTGCCTTCAAACAAGAGTGTTTCCAGGAGATGGTTGTTTCCGTAAACAAAAGCCTGCGGGAAATCCAATGCTTTGATGCTCAGAGAAATCTTGTTATAAACATTCTTCTCAAACCCGACAGAATCCAATACCAGGGACAAATTTTTTCTCCGTCTCTTGCACTGAGAATTTGCCATGACATGGATGCTGAGCGCAGAAAAAAAGAACGAAGCGAGGAACTGAACCAATGGCGAAAGCTTTGGGAGGGAATCCCTTCAGAATACAAAGCAAAGATAGAAGCCTTGAGGAAAGAGATTGAAATGCACTGGGATAAGCTCTCTTTTCTTTCCGATGAGTATAAAAACTTTTTTTTAGAAAGCATCCGTAAAAAAAACGCTGTTTTGGAATTGCGCTCGGTAAATAACCAGGCAGAGCTAAACCAGTGGGTTGCCATGATGATTGCCCATGTAGAAGAAAAAATCCAGCAGCCTTCGCCTGCGAACAATGTTGTTCTGGAAATTTTGTCCCTTATATCTTCTACACCCAAATATGGCATCAAGACTTACGCAATGTGGCTTGGCAATTCCAAGGCTTTTATACTGGAGAGAAAAAAGCTGGACGAAAAATTTCGCGGAAAGCTTGCTGTTTACAAAACAACGCAGATCGTTGAAGAAATCGAAAAACTACTTGATATGGATTGGCTAGAGGTTGTTACTGTAGGGGAACACCATTTGCCTGTGCTGAAGCTCACACAAAATGGAACAAGAGCATTGCATTCTCTAAGGCTCAAGGCAAAAGCATCTTCTGATATTCAAACTCTGGAAAATACAACTTTTCCAAGCCTGACTTATAATACTATTGCTAAAACCGACCTTTACCCTGATCTTATACAGGATCTTCAGAATGGTCAAAGAAGTGCTTGGATAGCCTTTCTCAAGCAAAATGATGTTGCCAGTGAAATCGAGAAATGGGAAACATCACGAATGGAAACCTTAAAAAAAATTTTAGACGAAAAAATCCCAGGCTGGCAAATCCCTGTAAAATGGGAACTTGCCATGCATCCCAAAAAAAATAAAGCTTTAGAATCTTTAATAGAAATACATTCATAAGGAAAAACTATGGAAAAAACAATTTTTTTTACAAGCAAAGCACCCGCCCCAGTTGGGCCTTATTCTCAAGCGATCAAAGCAGGAAATTTTTTGTTCGTTTCAGGACAGATTCCCTTAGACCCCCAAACAGGAAAAGTAGTACAAAATTCTTTTGAAGCACAATGCCGAAGGGTTTTGGACAATCTAAAGAGCATTGTGGATGAAGCTGGCTCTTCCCTGGAAAAAGTAGTGAAAGTCAATATCTATCTCATAGATCTAGGAAAATTTTCCCAGTTGAATGCCATCTATTCTGAATATTTCGGGCAATCCAAGCCAGCACGGGCTTGCGTTCAGGTAGCAAGGCTACCCTTAGATGTAGAAGTAGAAATAGAAGCCGTAGCAATGCTTGACTAAAGAATCACAATTAAATAACTTCCCCATTTCGAAAAAAAATTTACCGCAGAGGAGCAGAGATCGCAGAGAAGAGAAGATTTTAAATTATACTATCTCGGACAAGCCGAAACCAAAAAGGTATGAATCGCGAATGAGACGAATATACAAATTACGCGAATGAAATTTACTTCTTAGTTTCTATACAAAATATGAATAATACGCAGAAGCAGAGACAATATTTTGCGTTATTCTTCTCTCTCTTCTCTGCGTACTCTGCGTCTCTGCGGTGAAATCTTATGAGGAAGTTATTTAATTCTCATCGCTAAAGAATTGGGATACCAATAGCTGCCAGGGAGGAAAAAATGAAGTCCTATACAGAATACCTTTACTTTGAAACCAAAAAGCCGAAAGATTTTATCAATATCACCCACAGAGTGGAGGAAGCCCTCCAAAAAAGTGGAGTGCAGGAAGGTCTATGCCTTGTAAACGCTATGCACATAACGTCTAGCGTATATATCAATGATGCAGAAAGTGGCCTGCTCCATGATTTTGACAAGTGGCTGGAAAAGCTTGCTCCTCATGAACCCATTGAAAACTACCGCCATAATCTTACAGGGGAAGACAATGCCGATGCCCATTTAAAAAGAACGATTATGGGAAGAGAAGTTGTGGTTGCTATTACCCAGGGAAAACTCGATTTTGGGCCTTGGGAACAAATCTACTATGCTGAGTTCGATGGACAAAGACGCAAAAGAGTTTTGGTAAAAATTATTGGAGAATGAAGAAAGGAAAAATATGCACCAGGAAAATGCAATTTACGTACCTGCTGGGCTTCTTCGCAGATTTATGCAGGTAGTCTTTGAAAAATCAGGAGTCCCTGCTCATGAAGCCCAGATTTGTACTGATGTTCTTATGGAAGCGGATTTGTGTGGAATTGATTCCCATGGTATCAACCGATTGAAAATGTATGCAGACAGGATTGAAAAGAAAATCCAGCTTGCTCTGACAGACTGGAAGATAGTCAGCGATAAGGATTCTTGCACGGTAATCGATGGTGGCAATGGCATGGGGCAGATTGTTTCTTACAATGCCATGAAAATTGCCATAGAAAAAGCTAGAAAGTATGGATGCGGCATTTCTGTTGCGAGAAATAGCAACCACTTTGGGATCGCAGGATACTATACCATGATGGCAGTCAAGAACGACATGATTGGCTTTACCTTTACCAATGCAAGACCTTCTGTGAACCCTACTTTCGGCGTAGAGCCATTGTTGGGAACAAATCCTATCAGCTTTGGGATTCCTAGCGATCTTCCTTATCCTTTTCTTTTGGATATGGCAACTTCCATTTGCCAGAGAGGCAAAATAGAAGTTTTAGAAAAGCTCGGATTGCCAACGCCTGATGGTCTGGTAATCAACAACAAAGGCGAATATGCATTAGATTCCAAGGCCATTCTGGATGATCTTGTAAAAGGGACAGCAGCTTTGCTGCCCTTGGGTGGCGTAGGAGAAGAAACCAGCGGACATAAAGGGTATGGACTATCCACTATGGTGGAAATCCTGAGTACTGCTTTAAGCCAGGCCAATTACCTCAGAGAAACGAGCGGTCTCAAGGATGGTAAAGACATACCTCTTGGTCTGGGGCATTTCTTTATGGCAATAGACATTGCTCATTTTCTTCCTGTGCAGCAGTGCAAAAAGATTATAGGCTGTATGATTCGGGTTTTCCACGAATCCCAAAAAGCACCAGGCCAGGAAAAAATCTATGTTGCAGGAGAAAAAGAACACATTTCTCGCCAGCAAAGAGAGAAGCAAGGAATTCCTATCAACAAAACATTACAAAAAATGATTCTGGAGTTAAAAAATAAATGGGACCTTGGCGATTTTGTCTTTCCTTTTTAAAAAAAAAGTAAAAACTATGGTTGAACCACAAGAAATCCTAGACAACAATGAATATCATCTAGTCCGAAAAATTGCAACAGGTGGAATGGGAGATGTTTATGAGGCTTTACAATTAGGCATCGAGGGTTTTGCTAAAAGAGTTGTCATCAAAACCTTAGTAGAAGAATTAGCAGCAGACAATTCTTTTGTACAAATGTTTATTGGCGAGGCCAAGCTGGTAGCGGATTTGATTCATGAAAATATAGCCCAGGTATACCAGCTAGGAAAAATCAACAATACATTTTATATTGCTATGGAATATATTCATGGCGTAACTCTTCAGGAATTCCAGGAACGCCACCTCCAGCTTAGCAAAAAAATTCCCATTGAGCTATGCTGTTTTATCATCAGCAGGGTATGCCGTGCCTTGCACTATGCCCATACAAAACGAGATCGTATTGGAGAGCTGCTTTGTATTGTCCATAGAGACGTTTCTCCTAACAACATCATGCTTGCTTTAGATAGTGTGGTTAAACTAACAGACTTTGGAATTGCGAAAGCTCGCGATTTTATGTTCGATGGAGAGGGCGAAATCCTGTATGGAAAAGTGCCTTATATGTCCCCAGAACAGGCATCTTTCCAAAAAACCGATGGACGCTCGGATATATTTTCTTTGGGTATATGCTTTTATGAAATCTTGACAGGAGAAGCCTTGTATTCTAAAGGGGATAAAAAAACCCTGATGACCCGCTATGAAATCATAAAAGACGCGATTCCCCCCATTCGTGAAAAGCGGCCTGATATTCCTGCCAAAGTAGAGGAGATTTTGTTACGAGCCCTAGAAAAAAGAAGGCATCTCCGCTACCAGACAGCTCAAAAAATGTGTCTGGACTTAGAGCATTTTTTGTATGATAAAGGATATGGGCCAACCAACGATACTCTTGTGAAGTATTTAAAAACGATTTTTCCAGAAAAAGCATAAAGGAGCAAAAATTATGAAAATTTTTATATATTGCCTGGCATTTGTTTTTCTTTTTATGGGTTGTACTTCCAAAGAAGCCTATTTGAATAAAGAATATGAAAGAGTTTCCAATGAAATAGATGGGCTGCAAAACGAACTGAAAGCTACGGTGAATGCACAGAATACAGCAGAAGACTATGCTAAAGCGCAAGCCGCTTACAATCTGAAAGTCCAGAAGCTTACGGAAGTTCGCAACGCTAATTCAGGAAAAGGACTCCCTCTTGGCCCAAGCTTTGACCCCAATGTGCAGCCAGAAGAAGCTGTAAAAAACCTCAAAAAAAACTTCGATACCCTGTCTGATACCATTGCCGAGCTGAAGAAAAAGAAAGGCAAGATTGTCGAAGAGCAGATGAAGATAGGAAAGTAAACACAGATAAACATAAATAAGAATTCCCTTTAGGGCGAAATAGACTTCCAAAATAGAAACAATCCACAGATTACGCAGATTGAAAAAGCATAGCATGATACGATCATTAAAACCAATGCTTTAAATCTGTGTAATCTGTGGATAAATTTTTAAAATATATCTGTAGTTACGATTTATCGTAGTGTGTTACAAAAAGGAACAAATTTTGGGGGAAAATTTTTTTCGAGATGGTATTGAAAAATGTAGCAATCTTTTGATATAAAATGAGATATAAATATATTTATCTTTTTTTTATAATAGGAACAAATTTTGCATAAGAAGATGTTTTACGTAAACAACAAAAATTTTTTGGAGAAAAAGATTTATGAAGAATTTATTATTGGTAGTTTTCATGGTTTTGGCAGTTTCTCTTGTTGCCCAAACCAGAGATGCAAATGAAGTATCCAGAGAAGTTTCCATGCTGAACGCCATGCTGGAACTGGAAAATGCAAGCTGGAGAGCAGACGTTACCTCTGTTTCCATGCATTCTTATGAAGAAATGCAAAAGATGATGGGTCTTGTAGAGCCTACAGAAGTCAGCAGAGAAGAATTTGTTTTCAACAAATCTGATTGGCCTGAAAGAGGCGAATTCATCGTCCCCAATGTTACAGAAGTAAAAAATCAAGCCAGTTGCGGAAGCTGCGTTGCTTTTGGAACTACAGCAGCTTTTGAACAGACCTATTGGAAAAAGACAGGAAGCAAAGTTCTTTTCTCCGAAAGATATCTTTTCTTCTGTAGTCCTTACACAGGATATGGTTGTAATGGCGGTTGGAGTCTGAATGGTGGAGCAGCAGCAGCAAGCAATAGTCAAAAAGGAATGGTAAAAGATTCTGATTGCAAATACTATGATGGATCTTATCATTATGATTGCGGTGGAAGCTGCAACAAAAGTGCTCAAAAATACACCATGTCTTACAAATCTGTTTCTGCCAACAATTTCATCAACACACTGAAGAGTGGAAAAGCCATCATCATTGGCGCAATGCTTTACGATGATTTCCGCAATTACAAAAGTGGTGTTTATGAACACCTCCAAGGAAGCCAATTAGGCGGACATTGCATGGTACTCGTTGGTTATGGAACAACCAGTGCTGGCGAAAACTATTGGGTTGTCAAAAATAGCTGGGGAACTGGCTGGGGCAACAGTGGTTATGTACGTTTCAGAGTAAAAAGCGAACAAAAACTCAAAGATTCTTGCATCGAAACCTGGGGTGGATACTATTTCGAATAAGCCCTACCTGGAAATATGACATATAGTCTAAGAAAAATGCCACGGAAATCCGTGGCATTTTTTATTCGAAAAATACATTGCTTAACGACACACAGTGTGTTGCCCCATAGATGTCAATTTAAAGGATAAGCAGAGCGTAGTGTAAGCCTTCTGTAAGGAATCAAAAACAGTACCGCTTAGCGCATCAAAAAATTTTATTTTAATCTTAAGCATGTCACAAAGGAAAACTTGGTACCTGTTTTTTTGATTCCTGAAAGAAGGCTTACACTGACTCTTTACACACTAATATGGAAACTGATCTAACTTATTGATAGAGTATACACTAAAAATGCGCATTTGCATTTTATGTGCAAGTGTAAAGATTT
>JABWCH010000505.1 GCA_013359215.1 Candidatus Brocadiia bacterium
TCCTGTGATGAGTTTAAGTGCAACAAAAAGCAAAAAAAATGGAATGAGAGCAGAAGCCCCTATGGCAGAGGCAAAAGTGGCTGCGGATGTAGCACAAGAGCCTGCACCAGAAAAAGCCAAGGAAGAACAGCAGCCTGTTGCCTTAAGGACAAACTTTAATGAAACTGCTTTTTTCCAGCCACAACTGGTTACAGACAAAGAAGGCAAAGTCAAGATTGAGTTCCAGGTACCAGATAGCGTAACATCCTGGAATTTCTATGTACATGCCATTACAAAAGATCTTAGCTTCATGACAAAGCAAGCTGAAGTAGTAACAAGAAAAGACCTTATGGTAAGACCTTACATGCCTAGATTCTTCCGTGAGGCAGATGAAGCTATCCTTAAAGTTGTAGTAAACAATGCCAGTGAAAAGGAAATGCAAGGCAATGTAACTCTCTCTGTTTTTGATCCTGAAACCCAGGAAGACAAAACAAAAGACTTTGGTCTGACAACATTAGAGCAAACATGGAAAGCGGATGCCAAGGGAAGTGCCAATCTTTCCTGGTCTTTAAAAGCACCCCATCGCATAGGAGTGTATGCTTTTAAGGTGGTCGCCAAAAGCGAGTCTTATCAGGACGGCGAACTCAGACCCTTACCCGTATTGCCAGGAAGAATGCATCTTGTGCAGTCTAAGTTCGTAACCCTCCGCGAAAACCAAACAAGATCTTTATACTTGAAAGACCTGGAGGAAGCTTCAAACGACCCAAGTCTGGTTCACCAGTCTCTTGTGGTCAATGTAGATGCACAACTCGTCTATTCGGTTCTCAAGGCATTGCCTTATCTCTCTGATTATCCTTATGAATGCGTTGAGCAAACCTTTAACCGATTTTTTGCAACGGGAATTCTATCTTCTGTTTACAAAGAATATCCTGCTATAGCTAAAATGGCAAAAGAGTTTTCTAAGCGAGAAACCCAATACCAATCCTGGAATCAGGACGATGCCAATCGCAAGATGACATTAGAAGAAACACCCTGGCTGCAAGTTGCCCAGGGCGGCGAAAAAGATATGAGCAAGCTCATCAATGTTTTGGATGAAAGGATTGCCAATGCCAAAAGAGACGATGCTTTGGATAAACTCAGGAAAGCACAGATTGGTGATGGATCTTTCCCCTGGTGGGCAGGCGGCCCTCCCAGTCCTTATATGACTCTGTATCTTGTTCATGGATTTGCTAAAATGCAGGAATTCCAGGTAGAAATTCCCAAGGATATGATCAACAATGCCTGGAAATACCTTGCCAGCTATTTCCGCGAATACTATTCCAAAAAATTCCTCCAGGAAAACTATGGATCTGAATTCATTGCATTCCTGAACTATACTCTTTCTTGCTATAAAGATCCTTCCTATTATGAAGGCTCTTTTACAGAAGAAGAGCGAAAGCAAATGCTGGAGTATTCCTTTAAGCATTGGAAAAGTATGTCTCCTTATATCAAAGCATATCTCTCTCTTACTTTGATGAGAAGCGACCGTCCCCAGGATGCACGTCTTGTTTTGGAAAGCATTATGGATAGTTCCATCACAAAAGAAGATCAGGGAACTTTCTGGGCACCAGAAGACAGAGGTTGGCTATGGTATAATGACAACATCGAATCTCATGCTTTTGTCTTGAGAGTCCTGCAAGAGGTAAAACCAGAACAAAAAGACCAGGTAGATGGGCTTGTTCTGTGGCTATTGCTCAACAAAAAATGCAACCAATGGAAATCCACAAAGGCCACAGCAGAAGTCTTGTATTCCCTGTTGTATACTCTACGCAAGCAAAATGCTTTAGGCGTTCAGGAAAAAGCCCAGGTAAGCTGGGGACAAAAACAATACGAAATGGTCTTTGAGCCTGACAGCTATACAGGAGCTAACAAGCAAATCGTGATTCCCTCTCAGGAAATCATGCCCAAAGAAATGGCAACAGCCCAAGTCACCAAGCATGGGCCTGGATATATGTTTGCTTCTATGACATGGCACTATTCCACAGAAAAAATGCCCCAGGAAGCAAGAGGCGATTTCCTTTCTGTAACGCGCAGCTATTTCTTGCGAAAGCATGAAGGAAAAGAGTATATCCTGGTTCCTATGGAAGAAGGTACGAAAGTTGAGGTAGGCGATCAAGTAGAAGTCCACCTGAGCATCCGCAGCAAACACCCTATGGAATATGTACACCTTCGAGACCCAAGAGGCGCAGGCTTTGAGCCAGAAACCAACAAAAGCGGTCATCGATGGGACTTAGGAATTTGCTGGTATGAAGAGGTCAGGGACAGCGCAAGCAATTTCTTCTTTGAACATCTGCCCCAGGGAGAATACACCTTTAAATACAGAATCCGAGCCAATATGGCAGGACAATTCCGCGTTGGACCTGCTACCTTGCAAGGAATGTACGCTCCTGAGTTTGCAGCATTTTCCAGTGGTGCTATCTTAAATGTAAAATAGAGAAAACGTCCCATCAGAGACTTGTGGGCGTGGTATCACGCTCACATAGTCTGCCCCAAAAATATAAAAAATCTACAGATGACACAGACTTGCGAGTGATTAAAATCTTGACTCTATTTAGTTCTGCAAGCTTTTTTCATGAAAAAAAGGATCTATTTTTCGATCTTGGAAGAAAAACAAGGTTTATGTTAATTTTTAGCATAACCTATTGGAAAATAAAAAT
>JABWCH010000506.1 GCA_013359215.1 Candidatus Brocadiia bacterium
TTTTAAAAAATAGCTTGTATTAAACTCCAAGCAGCAAACGGGTTTTATCTGAAACAATCGCTTAGTGTAAGCCTTCTTTTCAGGAATCCAAAAAAACAGGTATCCCATTCTTCTTTGTGCCAGGCTCAAGAGTCGAATAAAATTTTTTGATTTGCCAGGCGGTACTGTTTTTGATTCCTTACAGAAGACTTACACTACGATCTTCTTATCCTTGATTGGATGATATAATCTATTGCAAGATAAGCTATTAAAACTTAATATGTATGACGATAAAGATTACGAAAAAACTATAATTTCCTATACAGGAACTTATTGAATTCTCGTTGCTTATTCTTCATTCACAGCAATCGCAGGATAGTTGCGGAGTTTGCCTGCAAGGTCAAGGCCATAGCCAACGACAAAAAGGGGTTCGATCTTAAAGCCTACATAATCAGGGTGTATATTTTTCTTGAGCATCTTTTCTTTAAAGAGCAAGGTGCAGATTTTTAAACTTTTTGGTGAGTGCTTCTGAAAATGGTGGATCAAAAAATCCATGCTGTTACCTGTATCTATAATATCTTCCACCAATAGTATATGCTTATCTTTGATTTTTTCAGGCTCAAGATCCAGCAACAAATCCAGCTTGCCTGAAACTTTCCCATCCCTATAGGAGGAGACTCTTACAAACTCACAATCTAAAGGAAGAGAGATGGCTCTTACTAAATCGGCCATAAAAATAAAAGAGCCTTTTAAAACACCGACTACTATGATTTCTTTTTGTTCATAGTCTTTGCTAATTTGTTTGCCCATTTCCTGGATTCTTTGGGAAATGGCCTCAGGAGAAAAAAGAACTCTCAATTTTTGGTTTTGCATAAAAAATCCTGATAAGAAATGAGAAAGGAAAACGCCAGGCTTTCCTGGCGTAGTAATAGCTATTTTTTTAAGGAGAGAAACAAAATAATATTTAAAATCAAAGAGCAAAAGCAAAGGATAATAATTTTCCAAAATAGAGGAGAAAAAGAAGGTAAACGCTTTTTAGGCAATATCTCTGAGCTGTCTGTTTCAGTTTTTAGATCTTCTACATCTATCATAACATCTATTTTTTCATCTTTTTTTCTTTTGTCTCTTTCCAGATGGAGAGCTTGGTCAAATGCTTTCCCACTTTCTGAAACCTCTACTACTTTAGGCAGAAGCTCTTTGTAAGACCCAATTTTATATTTTCCTATATCGTTTAAAATAAAATTGTTGATTGCAGCATGGAGTTCAAAAGAACGGAAATAACGTTCTCTTAGGTCTTTGCTTAAACTGCGAGATAAAATTGCCGATAGAGAATAGGGGACATCGGAAACACCATAAGGTGCTAAAACTGGCTCCATCTCTCTATGTTTCATGGCAATTTCCTTAGGTGTTTTGCCTGCCAGGGGCGCGTTTCCTGTTACTATGTTATAAATAATAGCACCTAAAGAATAGATATCAGAATATTCTTCCAGGGTTTCGCCTAAAAAGAGTTCAGGTGGAACATAGTTAGCAATTTCGCCGCTAGGGGTAATTTCCCCTTCATTGCAGAAGTTGATCTTGATTTGTCCACCTTTTCCTAATAGAATTCGGTCTGGATGAAGACTTCTATGGGTTATTCCTAGAGCATGTGCAGAAACCAATCCTTTTGTTATTTCTCTAGCCAATTCCCCTGCTGCTGCCCAATGAAGGCGAGGATTTCGCCTCATGAGATCATAAAGGTTTTCGCCAGGAACATACTCCATAATGGCATAGATAAAATCTTCTGTTTCTCCTGTTTCGTATACCTTCACGATGTTTTCATGATCCAATTTTTTAATTTCTTGCAATCTTTCTAAAATAACATCATGGTTGCAGGCATAAGGATCAGGATAAAAGACTTTCATTGCTACCTGGTGGTCAGGATCATCTTTAAAAGCTAAAAACACCAGGCTTGTGGAAATCTGCTGAACAATGTGATAGCCATGAACGCATTGTCCCAGTAGCATTTCTCCCGTGTTTTTTGCGGGTTTTTCTATTTTGTCTTGTTTTAGCTCGTCAGCCATGTCCGTTCTCTTTTAATTTATAATAATTGGACAATGTTACCTTAAAAAAAGGTACAAGTTCCGCCGATTAGAGCAGATGCTATTATCATCATTTGAGAATGTTAAATCTGGATTATTGATTACTAAAAGCTTACGAAAGATTTGGGAATTAATTCGTTATCTTTCTCTTTATCATTATCGTCATCCTCTTCATCATCAAAAAAAGATAATGATAACGATAAAGATAACGAAAAAGAATTAAATGCAATTTTCGCTATAAGTCATTGTTAGCCAATATGTGGAATTTAACATTGTCAAACTAAAAACTAAGCTTCTGATTCTAACATAGAGTTTTTAGGAGTGCAATAAAATTTTCTTTATTCTAATTAAATTAGGAACTTTCAAAAAAGATTTATCACAAAAGGCACAAAAAAAAATATAGTGTGCGTTCAAGTTTTTAAGTATTTATTAAATAAAGATTTAAAAATTCACTGTTTTCTGTCCTAATCCAAAATCCCACCGAGAAAAGTGCGTGCAAGTATTATTTTCAAAGAACAAAAAAAATCCTTCCTTTGATTTCTTTATAAAATTCAACACAAAGCCTGAATCAATTTTTGGGTGTGTAATTTTGAAT
>JABWCH010000507.1 GCA_013359215.1 Candidatus Brocadiia bacterium
TGTCCTCAGAGTAGCTACGGCTACACTTGCGGCAATTTTGTCACTTTCTCCTCGCTCTCCGAGTGCCTCACAATTTTCGCCTAAAATTATTTTTCGGATAGGCTCTTAATAGAATAGCCAGACTTATCCTGGCGCACTGAAGAACACGAAAAATCCAGGAAGGGCTGGACTGGCTAAAAAATTATTTTTAATGATAGTTTTTTGCTCCTAATAGCATCGGAGAGGAAGAATTTCGATTAAATACCTATATTTTCCATTATAAAGTAAAAAAATAGACTAAAAAAGAGAAGAAAATGAAAAAAAATTTATCTTTAAAAAAGCATTCTTCTCCCTCAAGAAGAATAAAAAATTCTCACAATAAAAACAACCCCTCTCTTTGGGGCATTGTTCTAGTTTTCCTTGTAGTTGGTTTTGCCATTTTTTTCTATACAATGGATAAAAAAAGCCACAATGAAAAAAAACACCTCGCCATAAAGCCATCCCAGGAAATAGAAAAAAATGCAAAGCAAGAAGTAAAATCAGAAGAGAATACAGCCAAGAGCGAGAAGCAAGAAAAAGCAGCAAGCGGGCAGGAAAAGCTTGCAATCCCAAAACAAGAAAAGCCTCTTGGAAGAGAAAAATTTAAAATTACTATAAAAGAAGGAGTTAAAGAAAAAGAAGGAAGCAAAGTAATAATAGAGGAAAAAAATGAAAATAAAGAAGAGATAGCCGAAAATAAGGAAGAGATAGCCGAAAATAAGGAAGAGATAGCCGAAAATAAGGAAGAGATAGCCGAAAATAAGGAAGCAAAAGAAGAAATCACCCAAAAAAAAGAAGCACTATCAACAAAAAAAGAAGCCATATCCGCAAAAAAAGAAGCCACCCACAAAAAACAAGAATCCAAATCCGATCCCAAGCAAGAACCAAAACTCGATCCAGGAGAGTTGCAAAGAGTCTATAGTTTAAGCAAACAGCTCCGCCATCCCAATTTGAAGAATCGGCTTGAAGCAATACAAAATATTGCCTCTTCAAAAAGCAATATCGCTTTTGACCTGTTAAAAAAAGAATGGCCGTCCATGAATAACATCAAGCTCAGAGAAGAATATATAAAAATTTTAGGAATATGGGATGGCGAAAAAAAAGAAGAAGCGAAAAAAATTTTAGTCCACTCCATGTTCCAAGATCCATCGAATACTGTTCAGGAAATGGCTATCCTGGCCTTTGCCCAAATTTTAAAAAGCGATGAAACCAAAAACCAGGAAAAATTCCAAAGCGGCGTAAAAATTCTTTTGCAAGAGCTTGCTGCAAAAGATTCAAAAAGAAGAAAAACAGCAATAGATGCTTTGATTATTCTTGGAAAAAAAGAAAACATCCCTTATATAGCCACCTGCCTGGCCTCATCCTATCAATCCGTTCGGAGAGAAGCCGTGATCGCCTTTGAAAAGCTTCAAGCCACGGAGCATGTAGATATTCTCATCAAACACTACAGCAAAGAAACCTATCTGATCGTATTAGATCCCTTGCTTAAAGCTGTTTTCTCTCTCGATAAAGAAAAAGCCTTCCCTCTGATGCTCCAGGCTCTAAGCGAAAAAAAACAGCTCAATGAAATCAGACGCATCGCAGGAGAATTTTTAGCCCAATATGCTACAGACGAAAAAAAACAGAAAAAAACCATCCAATATCTAACCCACTACTATTTTAATGAAAAAGACCAAGATTTACGCACAGTTATTATCAACTCTTTGTCCCACTACGACCGTGATAACGCTGCTATACAAGGTGTCCTGCGAGCCGCCATGGAAGACGATAGTAGAAAAGTACGCGAAGCAGCAAAAGAAGCTTTTGGGAAGAAATAAAATAGAAAATGCCAGCAAAGACGCAGAGAAAAAATTTTAATTATTTATAGGAGTTACGCAAAGAGATTTTTATTTGGGGGAAAATTTTTGTAAAAATTTTCCCCCAAACCCCCTTTAAAAACTTTTATATTTTTATTTTTGATGTTGGCAAAAGATTGTAGCATATATTCCAGGGACTTTTCTTGTGATCTGTTTCCAGAGCCTGAGCCAATCAAGGGAAAGGCTGCGCTGGTGTATTGTTTATTCTGGATTATCAGCATAGCATTTTCTACAGATTTCTGGATGGAATAGCGGGTAGCGTACCAGCAAAGGTTAATTCCTGCTACGTGGATGATGGAATGATAGCGGAGCTTGCCAGCAGTTGTTTCTACTGCTGTGCCTAAGGGCAGATAGCCGAACTTCCTTAGCTCTCTGAAAGGCTGTAAGCCTCCCTTTTTTTTGATTGCTCCAGAAACCCCCTGGGGCAAAAGCAGCCACCAGGGGAAAATGTTTTGATTCCAGGGGTTGACGATCACTTCAACGTTTTGTTCCAGGAGATCTCCTTTTACAATTTCAGGAATCATAAAGCGTTAGTCTTCTCCTATTTTGAGTACAGACAAGAATGCTTCTTGGGGGATTTCTACCTGACCAACCATTTTCATTCTTTTTTTGCCTTCTTTTTGCTTGTCGAGAAGTTTGCGTTTGCGTGTCACGTCACCGCCATAGCATTTGGCAAGAACGTCTTTACGCATGGCTGACAAGGTTTCTCTGGCTATGATTTTACCGCCAATAGCAGCCTGGAGAGGTACAGCAAAAAGCTGTTTATGTATGCTTTCTTTCAAGCGCAGACAAATCTGCCTTCCCCTTCTGACTGATTGGCTTTTATGGACAATCACGGAAAGCGCATCTACTGGCTCTCCTGCCACAAGAATATCTACCTTCACCACGTCACTTTCCTGATAGCCTTGGATTTCATAGTCAAAAGAAGCATAGCCTCGTGACCTTGACTTAAGCTGGTCATAGAAATCGTACATAATTTCGCCAAGAGGAAGTTCAAAAATTAGCTCTACTCTTTTTTTATTCATATAATTGAGATTTTTTTGTATTCCTCTGCGTTCAATGCAAAGCTGTATGATAGCACCCAAGTATTCTGAAGGTAGAACAATGTTGGCTTTGACAAAAAGTTCTTCCGTTTTTTTGATTCTTCCTATATCGGGATAGTGTACAGGGTTATCTACATAGATAGTTTCGCCGCTGGTCAGTTCAAAGCGATAGCGAATAGAAGGTGCTGTGATAACCAAAGATTGTCCAAACTCTCGCTCTAGCCTTTCCTGGATGATGTCCATGTGCAAAAGGCCGAGAAATCCGCATCGGAAGCCAGAACCCAAAGCAGAGGAATTGTCTTTTTGGTATTGGAAAGAAGCGTCATTCAGATTTAGTCTTTCCATGGCATCACAAAGATCAGGATAGTCGCTGCAATCCACAGGATAAAAGGAAGAAAAGACAACGGGCTTTACCTCACGGAATCCTGGCAAGGGGAATTCGCAAGGCTTTTCTGCATGGGTGATAGTATCACCAATCCTGGCATTGCATATTTCTTTTATCCCTGCGATGATATAGCCTACTTCTCCAGCCTGCAAGCTTTTTCTGGGGATTTTTTTGATCCTTAGGTATCCTACTTCTTCTACTTCATATTCTTTTTTATTGGATAGAAATTGTATTTTATCTCCAGGCTTGATTTCCCCATCGAAAATGCGGCAGTATATGATAACGCCTCTGTAGCTATCGTACATGGCATCGAAGATTAAAGCTGAAAGATTGGCCTTGGGATCTCCTGATGGCGGAGGGACAACAGCAGCAATCCTCTCCAGAATTTCTTCTATGCCTTTTCCTGTTTTTCCAGAGGCAAGAATTGCTTCCTCTCTGGGTATGCCTAGCTCGCTTTCCACTTCTTCTAAAGTACCATCAATATTGGCGCAGGCAAGATCAATTTTGTTGACAACAGGAATGATAGTCAGATTGGCTTCTAAGGCAAGATAAAGGTTTGCCATAGTTTGAGCCTGAACGCCCTGGCTTGCATCGACAAGCAAGAGAGCACCTTCGCAGGCGGATAAAGCGCGAGAGACTTCATAGGTAAAATCAACATGGCCTGGCGTATCTACCAGATTAAAGAGATATTCTTCCCCACTTTTGCTTTTATAAGGAAGGGCTACGGTCTGGCTTTTGATGGTAATCCCTCGCTCTCTTTCTATTTCCATAGTGTCCAGCATTTGATCGCGCATTTCATATTTTGTAAAAACATGAGCATATTCCAAAATGCGGTCGGCAAGGGTAGATTTTCCATGATCTATGTGAGCGATAATACTAAAGTTTCTAATTTTTTCCATATTTTTTACTAAATTCAATCCTTTTTGCTATTTTAATTCGACTTTGACTATTACAATAATTTCAAAACAAGCTAGGTAAGTGTTCAAAAGTCTTTGTACTAAATATAAACTATTGATAAATATAATAGTTAAAGAATACTCACCACGAAGAGCACGAAAAACACGAAGAAAAATGGTTTTGTATATTTCTTTTCGTGATCTTCGTGTTTTTTGCTTCGCGTTCTTCGTGTTAAAAATTTTAGGACATAAACTTTTGAA
>JABWCH010000508.1 GCA_013359215.1 Candidatus Brocadiia bacterium
TGTTTTGTTTTCCTGGACAACAGAAGGAGAAACGATTTCTGCTGTTTTGTTTTCCTGGACAACAGAAGGAGAAACGATTTCTGCTGTTTTGTTTTCCTGTGGAATTGTATCTTGTTCTGTTTTATCTAGCTTATGCGCAGAAACCTTCCCTTCCTTTGCCTCGGTCTTTTCCTGGTCTAAAATAGAAGATTCTTTCTTCTCTTGATGGCTATCAGGAATAACTGTAGTATTTTCCTGGCGGTGTCTTGGAAAGCAAGCCAGAATCCCCAAGCTGAGGATCAAAATCAAAATTTTAGAATACCCCATAACAAGCCTTTCATTAATCATAAAGTGATGATATTCGATATCGATAAACCTACCCTTTGGAATAAGGAATCAACCTAAAATAGCATATAATCATAGCATAAGCAAGATTTTTTTGTTATAGTGAATCCAAGAAGACAGATAGAAATTTCTTATCATAAGCAAGAATTTTATTGACAAGAAAAATAAGTGCTTCTACAATGAGTCAGATATTTTTTTCTTAAGAACGTTATTTTTTTGAAGAAAGGAGGTTGTCATGATCTGCCAAAAAAGAGCATATACTTTGATACTCTTGGGAATGATGACATTTTCTTCTGTTTGGGCCTTAACTATCAACATTTCCCCTGATGCAAATCTTGCTAACAACCAGGCAGCATTGGCTTCCTTCCAAAGGGCAGCAGCACAATGGGAACGATGGCTCGCCGATCCTATCACGGTCACCATCAATGCAGGTATGTCAGACCTAGGAAATTCCAGTATCATTGGTCAAGCAGGTTCTGTAATGCTATCTTCTAGCTACGCTTCCATAGCAGGCCAGGTGTATAATGATTCCTTGAATGAAGCCGACGATGCAATTGTTAGCTACCTTCCCATTGCCAGTGCATTTTCTGTTAATCTACCAACAAATTTCACCTTTAGTGGTAAATTGATGGCAACCAAAGCAAATTTAAAAGCTTTGGGTTACACAGGACTGGATACAACCTTTGGTGTAGCAGATGCTTCTATTACTTTTAATACCCAATTTAACTTCGATTACGACAATCGAGATGGCATCAATGGTATGGATTTTGAAAGCGTTGCCGTCCATGAAATTGGACATGCCTTAGGCTTTGTATCGATTGGCGATACCTTAGACTACTATGCAGCAAACAATATTACTTCTGGTGTTGTTGATGTTGGTGTTCTGGATCTCTTCCGTTTTAATGCCAGCAATACGCCTACAACAGCAAATGAGTTTACGACAAAAGCAAGAGAAGTAAGACCAGGCCAGGCTGCTATTTTTACCGATGTCTATAGCTCTTACGCTATGGCCACAGGCGCATACACAGGAGATGGACGACAAGCTTCCCATTGGAAAGATGATCTATCTACAGGCAACTGGATTGGCATTATGGATCCCACAATATCTTACAACCAGATTCTAGGCTTGACAGGTGCAGACCTTCGTGCTATGGATTTGATTGGATATGAAGTGAATGTTCCAGAAGCTTCTTCTTATCTGCTTTTCCTGTTAGGAATCTTTGTTCTTCGTTTTGCCAGAAAAAGATCTTAAATTTGGCAGCAATTCGCCCGATATAATACCAACCCAGGGCATTGCCCTGGGCTGGTATATAAAGGCTTTCCACGCCAGCACTAAAACAATCCTTACATCATCTGATCGCTTACGATTTTTTTTACCTTTTCTATACATTCCTGCAAATTTTCGTTTACTACAATATAATCATAAAAATCAGCATCTTTCATCTCTTTTTGAGCATTTTGGATTCGCTTCTGGATGGTTTCTTCTGTATCGCTATGCCGTCCGTGAAGTCTTTCCAAGAGAGTATTCATGGCAGGAGGTGCGATAAATATCAATACAGAAGTATAGGCAGAGTCGCTTTTGACTTTACGGCCGCCCTGCACATCGATTTCCAGAAGGCAATTGTTTCCCTTTTGGAGAGATTCTTCTATCTCTTTTTTGGGCGTACCATAGTAATTACCATGAACCAAAGCGTATTCAATGAAACCATCCTGCTGTATTCTTTCTAAAAATTTTTCTTTGGAGAGAAAATAGTAGTCCTGTCCTTCCACTTCCTGGTTTCTCTTTTGCCTTGTAGTGCAAGAAACAGACCATTTTAAATTCGAAAAGGATGCACATAGCTCTTTACAAATCGTGGTTTTTCCAACTCCAGATGGGCCAGAAATCACAAAAAGTTTTCCTTGCTTTGTTTTCATAATTTTCCTTGACCAGTAACGCTATTATATTTCACCCCTTTGGGGCTTTAGAGCCTATCCGAAAAATCCTTTTGGCTGCAAATTTCGATGCATCTCGGATAGCTTCGAATTGTCCTCAGAGTAGCTACAGCTACACTTTCGGCAATTTTGTCACTTTCTCCTCTCTCTCCGAGCCTCAAAATTTTCGCCTAAAATTATTTTTCGGATAGGCTCTTAGTTACTCTATATTTTGGATTTGCTCTCGTGTTTTTTCTAACAAACTTTTGATATCTACGACAAGCGCACAGCATTCTTTACTGCTTGCTTTAACAGACAGAGTGGTAATTTCCCTTAGCATTTCTTGTAAAATAAATTCGAGCTTTTTACCAACCGCTTCTTTCCAGCACATTGTTTCTTTAAATTGAGCAACGTGGCTTTTGAGACGTACAATTTCTTCTGTGATGTCACTTTTTTCAACAAGCGTTGCAATTTCTTTTAAAAGCATATCCTGGGGAATGTCTACTTTTTCTTTTTGGGCAAACTCTATGATTTTAACCTTGATTTTTTCTGCATAAGCATCATAAACAGAGGGAATCAGTTCTTCAATTTTATACAATTTTTTTTCTATTTCCAGGCAATATTGGGCGATTTCCTTTTCCAAGTATTCGCCTTCCTCATTTCTCATCTTTTCCATATTGGCCAAAGCTTTTATGAAAACATCGCGAACTTTTTCCCATTTTTCCTGATCAATAAAGGGAACAGCATTGTCTGTATTGACAATACCAGGCAAAGCCAATAAATGCTCTAAAGTAGGAGAACTCGCGTTTACGGCATTGCCAATTTCTTTCATGCTGCGAAAATAAAAAAGCAATAGCTCTTTGTTGATTTTAGGAAAATTCGTTTTTGAAGCATCTATATAAGAAATGACTATATTTACACTTCCTCTTGTAAGATTTTCACCTACGAGTTTTTTCAACTGGGGCTCCCATGCAAAAATTTCCTGAGGGAGCTTTGTAACAATGTTCAGATAGCGGCTGTTGACAGTGCGAATCTCAGCATCAATCGACAGCGTTCCATCTTCCCAGGTATCTCTTCCATATCCTGTCATACTTTTCATTTTATACCTTTATTTTACTCTTTTATACCTTATTGGTATTTTAATAAAAAAAATCTGTATAGCTTCTTGCTGCTGGTTATCTTCATAACCACAGCCTAACAAACGCCACTGCAACTCTGTTTCGTATTCATAGTAACCAAAAATAAAACCACCAGGGAAAATTTCTAGCTGGCTTCTGGTTTCCTGGGAATTATAAGAAAGCAAAAAACCTTCCAATAACGCCAGATGGCTATAAGTCTTTCCTTGAGAATTGCTCAACTCATGGTAATCAAAAACAAAACGCAATTTCATTTTATATCCAGGAAGAACAGGGTTTTCCTGATAATAAAAAAGAGGCCAGAGTATATCCCATCTTCCGCAACTTGCGTCATGATAATAGAAGGGAAAAAACTTACTGAAATCAGGGGCAAAACGAGTACCTTTAGAGCCTGTTTCCAGACCTAAAAACAAAAATTTCCATACATATTCCTGCTCTTCACGATGATAATAAAAAAAAGGCAAAAATTGGCAAGAAAAAGAACCAGAAGGATTTGTCTGCCATAAAATAAAGGGGGATAGAATCCCCATACGTGTGGTAGGGCTGGAAAGTTTTGTTGCAAATAATTCCTGTATTCCCTTTTCTGTATTCATTTCAAACTGGGCAAAACGATGGTATTGTGACCCTGGGTATTGATCGTATGTAGTGCTGACAGAAAATAGGCTAAAACAGTCCCAGGACAAAAGATTCCATTCTTGGTCTTTTCCCCATCGCCCCTGGTATGCGATCTTAAAAGAGTCTTCCCCTAAAACAAGAGAAAAAGGATTGAATGCCCATTGAAACACAGGATAATAATGGCTCTGTGCGTGGATACGAATATCATTTAAGGAAAAAAAGGGATTCCCGAATTCTGTATTGCTTATGATAATATCATCTTTCATAAGACTTTCGCTGTGATAATAGGAAAGCAAAGGAAGGGAATACCAACTTCGGGAAAGGTACTTGTCTTTAATATATGTTTCCTGCGAATATGTCATAAGAAGAAAAGACACCATAGTGGAAACTTCTTTAGCCTGGGCTGCTTCTATTTTACTTGACCCTAAAGATAAAAAAGCAACAGTACTCCACTGCCAGCTTCCGCTATAAGGCAAAATTGTGGGAATAGGGTTTTTGGAAACATCGTAGCTGGCAAAAAACGGCCAAAAGCTTAGTTCATCTTGTATAAGAGTGGTTTGCCTTTTATAAGAATAGAAAGGAAAGAGCCTTGTATAAGAGTCTTTTTCTGGTGTTTCTTCATGGTAATAAAATAAAAGATTGGTTTTCTTGCTATCCTCTGTAAGCCATATATCGTCAAGCTCTGTATTCTGTGCCTGAGCATAGATAAAGCAAGCTAAAAGACCCAATAGTAAAAAAAATTGCTTCACAGAAACCTCATAATTTCAAAAAAAACATGCTAGGGACTGTCATCATTCAAACGAAAAATCCTTTTCACTGCATAGACGCAGAGTGTCGCAGAGAATTTTAATTTATTTTTTTCTTCTTGTAATAGTCA
>JABWCH010000509.1 GCA_013359215.1 Candidatus Brocadiia bacterium
TATTTACTGATAAATTAACGAGAATTTGCAGCCCTAATAAATTAGGGCTGTTACTGTACTAAGTTGTTATTTTCTGTTGCAGTCTA
The DNA here is from genome assembly GCA_013359215.1 of Candidatus Brocadiia bacterium. Classification (GTDB taxonomy): domain Bacteria; phylum Planctomycetota; class Uabimicrobiia; order Uabimicrobiales; family JABWCH01; genus JABWCH01. The sequence goes on from JABWCH010000509.1 coordinate 87, forward strand.
ATACTATGTTAGGACGCTACACGTTGGACATGACAGATTTTATTTATAAGTCTATATAAAGCAATGATTTATATAAAATTATAAGTCTATTAAAATGAAAGACAAATAGGCTAGAGGGAAGTCTGGAAAGCCTTTATTTTCTTCTAGCTAGATTGGACTTGTTTTTTTTGTAAAGGAATAATTAATGGATTTTATTTTTTGTCCCATTTGTCACAAACAAATATCTATTACTGCTCATTCATGCCCACATTGTGGACACCCCATAGACGAAAAAGATAAAACCGAATTAAAACAAACAGCAAAAAACGTCGAAAAAATTGTAAAACGGAAGGAATCAATGTTTAAGTTTGGTTGTTTTATGGTTATTTTAACGATAGTTTTAGTAGGAGGTGCTTTTGCGACAGGTAATCTTCGGGAAGTTAATTTTATTGCAGTAGCAGTAATTTTTTTTATAGGACTTAGTCTGATGGGCGCAAATTAAATATGATTTTAAAAGAATAAGGTCAGAGACTTTCCTAATATCTTGTCAAAAATAAACTTAGTCTTTTTAGAAAACCAAAAGCTTATTTATAACGCCTAAGCGTCTAAAGCTTTTTTGGCTTTGAAGTCTTGTTTTTTGTTTTGGAAGTTTGTTGGGTGTAAAAGTACAACTTATTTTTTACAATAGCTTGTAAAAGTCTCTGACCTTATCTTAGTTTTTAAATCATTATTCTTATCTCTAAATCTTTGATTTTAATAATGATAAGGTAATGAGAAAGATAATAATAAAATTGTCCTCACAACAACAAGGGAATCTTTACTTTTTTTCAAAGTAAGGTAGATAGGCTCCAGATACAGAATATAAAACTTTATTGCCACGTTTTTCTTTTATTACATATCCTATCTTTGTCAATTCTTGAAAAATTTTACTTAAAGAAGGTCTGGAAAGCCCTGATTGCTTTTGTAATTCCTTGGCGGAAGGAGAGGTAAAACCCAAAGTTGAGAGTGCTTTTAGAGCCTTAAGCTGATTATCTTTTAGAGTAAAAGCTATTTTATCTTTTGTTTCCTGAAGAGCTTCTAATACATGATGAGCTTCTATTTGAGAAGAACCATTGCTAGCAGCAATATCAGTAGCATTTTCAGCCAATCTAATAAATTGTTTACGGACTCCTTTCGTAGCTTCATAAATAACATCGAGACTTTCTTTAGTAAATATTGAGGTTATACTGAAAAAACTATTCTGAGCTTTAATTAGTTTCTCCAATACATCTTTCATAGATACAAAATCAGCAGGGGAAATAAAGATTGTTTTATCAAAAATGCTTCCTATGGATTCTGTATGCCTAGCAATTTCAGGAGAGCCTGCAACAAAGAAAGTATATCCAGCAGCAAATAGAATTTCTCTAGCTTTTGTTAGCATTTTAAGAAATGTTTCTATTTCTCCCAAATGATCGGCTTCGTCAATAAAAATGACAATATCTTGATAACCAATTTCTTGGATAATTTTATGAAAATCAGATAAATATCTTCCAACAGTTTTTATAGGCAAAACTTCTACATAAGATTGAATTTCTTTACGAATTTCTACTTCTGTACTTATATCATGGCTAAATCCCAAGACTCCCAAATTAGCTTTTAAATTTGTATTGTGTTTTTTCCTAGATACTGTTTCCTGACTTTCCACATAATGTCCTAATAATCTAGCAATACTTGTAAGTAGTAAATCACCATGGCGTTGGTCTATAAAATATTTTTTGATAAATTCAATAGGTTTCTTTAAAGTTTTTCGTTGAATTTCTTCCATAATTTCAAAACAGAGAGTAAGCAAAACCTCATTGATGGCTCTAGCTACATTGTCTTCTGTTACAATAGTTCGTATACAAAAACGCGTATGATAATGGTAAGATAGATATAGAATTAAATCTGCAAGCGAAGTTTTTCCTACTCCGTAACAACCATAAATTAAAGCTCTTCTATCTGTCATAATTGGAAGTATTTGCATTGTTTTTTCCAATTCAGTAGGTATTACTAATAATTTTTCATGATATTCGCATAATTCTCGATTATGGAAATCACGAAAAAGTGGGACGATTTTGAAAGGATTTTCTTTCAAGCCTAAACTCTTATATCGGTTTTCTCTACTTTTAAAATTTTCTAGCATAAAATAAACTTTCAATACTGTTCAATTGTAAAAAAAATGTTCATATAATGTTTAATTATAATGAACACTTTTAAAAATTACAAATAAAATTGTTCAATTGTGTAAAAATTGTTCATATAGTGTCATTTTTTTTTGAACAGGCCAAAAGTTAAATTTTCATTTGTATTATATAATAAGTTTTTTTTTATGCGTTTTTAGAGCCGTATCGTTTGTGGTTCTAACATTCCAATGCAACTGACTGAGCTATCGCTCAGCAGTTGATTTCAATGTTATACTGCATGGGCTAGCAGGCTAGCCTGGCAGACATAACAAGTCGCTTTAAGAGACAAGGCTATCGCCTTGGGCTTTTAATCTTTTCTTTATACTGCATGGGCTAGCAAGCTAGCCTGGCAGGCATAACAAG
>JABWCH010000510.1 GCA_013359215.1 Candidatus Brocadiia bacterium
AATGAATTGTTTTCCCAAGTTCCATTCATAAAACTGATTCTTAAAAAAAGAATCCTGGGCTGAACTATGCGCTTTTGGATCTATATTGGAACAAGATATAAGTCCCATGGAACATAAAGCAATGAGAAAAATTGTTTCTCCCGTTAGCCATTGCTTGATTGCTAAAAATGGCAGCATGATGCTGCTGAATCCCCACATCCAGAAAAATAAATCCGATAGGGGGAAAGCTCCTGGCTGATTCCATCTGGGTTTTGGCCCCATGCCTGTAATTCTTAAAGGATGATCGTTGCAAAACCAAAGTTCTTTTCCTGTTTTGCTGCCAGGTTTTGCTAGAATATAGTTTGTTTTTTTTGTTTTTGTGCTAAAGCAGAAACGAGCATCGCAAGTTTTTTCATCCCCTTGAATATAGCAATAGACGGAATGCCCCCACTCTACTGCAAGAGCAAGACCTGCTATTTCTAAAATACAAAAAATCAAAAATAAAGATAACAGCAACAATTTTTTCTTCATGGATTTTCTTTCTCTTCTATAAACTGCAAATTAGATCGACAAAGCCATATCACTTGTTGTCTGACGCGGCAAAAATACCATAGCAAAATGAATGCCATAAAAAAATTATTTGTTTACGAAGTAAAATATAGCAAAGCGGTTTTTAAAATGAAAAATAATTGTTGAAAAAAATGTCACAAAAACAATTTGTATACAGTTACAAATTGTTTCTGTGACACTTTTCTATCTAAGGATGAGACAAAATTTTTTTGACAAAATAAAAAAAAGAACCACCAATTTGACAATGCTAAATTAGGATCTTTCAAAAAAAAATTATCACACAAAGCACAAAAAAGATAAATAGGTCTATATTTTTGCAGATTTCTGCACAAAAAATGCAAAAACACTTTTCTATCTCCATACCAACAGCATTTATGTCCATATAAATCGCCTGAGATTGACTAAATTAAATCATTGGATAAAATTTTTTTTCTTGCTTTTATTATGATATTCGATTACAATTTTCGTAATAAAAAGAACAGCATCTTTTCTCATTGTATAGCTACCAAAAGTAGCTCAACCAAAGGGATATTTTTTGAAGAAAGGGCAATAATGAAGGAATCATCCCGCATAAAATGCGATTTTTTATCATGGCGTATTGTCAGGGCTATAGTTCATTTAGCCGTTTTCCCAATAGCATTTCAAATAGTTATTCTTTGTGCACTTATCGGGTTAGCGTATAATGGTTTCGATATTGGTACCGATATAAATCACAATGAACTTATGACACTTCGCAAGACCAATCTTACAACATTATTCGTTTGGGGAATCTGGTGGCCAGGCATGATTTTCGTTGCTCTGGTTTTCGGACATGCCTGGTGTATGGTCTGTCCTATGGAACTTGTAAACAGGCTCAGCGATGCTCTGGCTCGTAAAATTGGATGGCACAGGGCACATATAGGCAAATTTTTTCGTGCTGGATGGCTGGCCATTGCTCTTTATTTTATAATGCAGGCTCTTGTAGCTGGTATTTCTATCCACCGTGTCCCGCATTATACTGCCATGCTCCTCATGAGTCTTCTTGGCCTCGCATTTTTTTCAGGACTCATCTTCAATCAACATCGTTCCTTTTGCAAAGTATTTTGCCCTGTATCTGCACTCCTTTCTGTATATGGACGCTATACTCCAATCCAGTTAGAGGTTTGTAACCCCTTGGTTTGCGAGTCATGTTCAACCAAAGACTGCGTCCGCCCTGACAGGCGAGAACATTTTGACAAGCGGAGTTGCCCGTCGCTTCTCGTTCCTTACAGGCGTGATCCTTCAGATGGTTGCGTGCTTTGCCTGCAATGCGTCAAGGTTTGTCCATACCAGAATATGAGCGTGGGTGTTGTCTCTGCCGATGCGCCTGTACGGCAAAAAAAATTGCTGCGTCCTTTTGAGGCAGCGTTCGTCATGATAGCACTTGGTTTTGTCGCTCACGAGGTCATAGGTGAAGTCAAATGGCTGGATGCCTTTTTTCATGCTGTCCCCAAATGGTTAAACCATTTTCTTCCTTCGCTTTCTTTTGGTTGGTTCGAAGCAGTCTGGTTTCTTGCCCTGTTTCCGCTTCTGATTTGGAGTATCATCGCGGCTGTTTCCTACTTTACTGGACATAGAGCGGGAATACGGTCTTTATTGCTTGCAGCAGCTACAGGGGCAGCTCCGATTGTCGCTGTCGCCCATATAGCAAAAGCCTTGGCTAAGATCAGTGCATGGAGTGGCTTCGTTCCTCTAGCATGGAATGACCCGCATGGACTCGACACATTGCATCGGATTACCAATCATACTCTCGCCGCACCATCGGGATTAGTCGGACTGCCCATCATCGGCTGGATTATGCTTGTTCTGATAATCTGGATCGGATGGAGATCGCTTCGCTCTTTACAACAAATGCCATCCGAATTTCTCCCTGCGTCACGAGTCTCGCTCATCACCACAGCTATTCTCTTTACTAGCGTTCTCGCAGTATGGGCCTGGACTGCTTAAGAAGATAAATTAGCCTCCTTCGGAGGCAATCTTTCCCGTGCGGAAGCTGTAATCTTAATCCTTATCGTAATCTTAATCGTAATCGTTATCTTCATCTTAATGATCATTGATAACGATTAAGATTAAGATAACGATTAAGATAACAATTAAGATTAAGATAACGATTAAGATTAAGACAAAACTATAATTTCCTATACAGTAAATTAAATTATGAACAATCAGATCATTTTTCAAAATAAGATTGGTAGCAAGCTTCTAGCCTATCTGGAAGTCTTTGCTGTCTCCCTAAAATTAGGAATGACATCTTTTGGTGGGCCGATTGCTCATCTGGGCTATTTTCATCATGAATACGTTTTAAAAAGAAAATGGATTGATGAGCATGACTATGCTGATTTGGTAGTATTGTGCCAGTTTCTCCCAGGGCCAGCAAGCAGCCAGTTGGGAATCAGCGTGGGAACCATTCGTGCAGGTTTGGTAGGTGGCTTTATTGCATGGCTTGGATTTACCCTTCCTTCAGCAATGGCATTAACCCTTTTTGCTTTTGTATTGCAAGGATTTAATTTCGGCGGGGCCAGTTGGATTCATGGCTTGAAAATTGTTGCTGTGGCAATTGTCGCCCAGGCTGTTCTTAGTATGTGGCAAAGGCTCATAAAGGATAAAAGCCATGCAACCATAGCGATTGCATCTATGGTAATACTGTTGCTCTGGCAAACAGCCTTTAGCCAGGTTATTATTATCATTGCCTCTGGATTGATTGGGCTATTGTTATATAGAGAAACAAAAGACTCTGAATCTACGAATATCCAAATACCTGTAAGCCGAATGGTCGCAGGGATGCTTTTGGCTGTTTATTTCTTTTTATTAGTTTTATTGCCTTTACTTCGTCAAATGACAGGCAACCAATGGATTGCAATTGCAGATAGTTTCTATCGTTCGGGTTCTCTTGTTTTCGGCGGAGGCCATGTTGTACTGCCTCTTCTGGAACAAGAGGTTGTTCCTGTTGGATGGATCAGTAAAGAAAATTTTCTGGCAGGATATGGAGCAGCACAAGCAGTGCCTGGCCCCTTATTTACTTTGTCCAGCTATCTTGGAGCTATGATCCATGGAATATGGGGTGCTGTCCTATCCACCTTTGCTATCTTTCTCCCTGCTTTTCTCCTGATTATCGGAGCATTGCCATTTTGGAATACGCTTCGCGCAAACTCGAAAATCCAGGGGGCACTTATTGGAACCAATGCGGCGGTTGTAGGCTTATTGCTTTCTGCACTCTATAATCCGCTCTGGACTTCGGCAATTTTTTCCTCTGCTGATCTTGCTTTAGCTGTAGTTTTATTTGGTATGTTGGTGATTTGGAGTTTGCCACCGTGGATTATTGTTATTGCAGGCGCAACTTTGGGAACTTTCCTTAGAGGAATAGGAATTTAATCAAAAAGGGAAAAAAAATGAAGCTCATCATGTTTTATGTTTATGATTGGTGGTATAAAACAGCATCGAAATCGCTTCCTGATGCACCTGATGTTGATACAGAAGAATCAATAAAAAATGCGGCAGTAATTTTTTATCATTCAGAGGCTGAAGATGAAACCAAAAGAGATAGCGTACTTCAGAAATTTGTCAAAAACGCGAAATGGATTGCTGGCAAATTTAATACCAAAAATATAGTGCTTCATTCCTTTGGTCATCTTTCAGTAAGTAAGTCCTCTCCTGAATTTGCCAATACCTTACTTAATGATGTTGTGGAAAGGCTTCAGAGGACAGGCTACAGTGTTATGATAACACCATTTGGCTATTTCAATGAATTCCGTATGCACGTGGCTGGAGATTCCCTTGCCAAAGTCTATAAAGAATTTTAACCAAACTATTTTTTTGTAGAAAAAATTATGAATGAAATGAAATCAATACAGAGGGAAATCCTGCTTGGGTTCTGGAAGATCCATATTCTTCATCATGCAGCAGAAGGCCCAGTAGTTGGACAGTGGATGCTCCAGGAACTAAGACGACATGGCTATGACTTAAGCCCAGGTACTCTGTATCCCATTCTCCATCGGATGGAACAACTCGGATGGCTACGTTGTGAAGGAGACCATCCCAAAGGGTCACGAACCCGCAAAGAGTACTCCCTAACCGTAAAAGGGCAAGAAATTCTTACCCTTTTACGAAAACAGGTGGAAGAACTCTACGAGGAAGTCATCCTGGAAGAAAAAGAACTTGAAAAACAACCGTAGTATTTAAAAATAAATAAAATTTTTTGAATTTATAGTTTTGTATTTTTTTAATTAATTATAATAAAATAAATTATATCATTAAATTCCAACACAAAAAACACAAAATATCTCAAAAGGCACAAAAATATAACTATTAGGAGTTACGCAGGTATTCTTAACATATTGAAATACAATATATATCTATCTTGCGAGTGATTAAAATCTTGACTCTATTTAGTTTTGCAAGCT
>JABWCH010000511.1 GCA_013359215.1 Candidatus Brocadiia bacterium
AAAACTATTCGTGCCATTCGACCATTCGTCTTATTCGTGATAAAAATTTTTGCTTTTTCTGCAAAAATCTAATTGCACAGGATCATTTTGACTATTACAAATTAAAAAAAATTAGCGGACAAAATATATCTATTTTTTTCTGCGGATGCAAAAAGTGCCAAATAGCAAAGCAAATCCAAGGAAAAAAACAGAGGAAAGCTCTGGTACCATGGGATCGCCCATGTTGTAGAGAACATTTACATCATTTTGCGTAAGCGCGCCGCTGTAGATTTCAACTTCATCTATCAAACCATTGAAAAAGCGACCTAAAGCTCTGTGTCGTCCAAGATACAATTTTGCATCGTTAGATACGAGTGGGCCAGCACCTGCTGTCTTTGAAATCAAAACGCCATCCAGATACAAAGACATCTCAGATTCCCCTAAATTTGCTACGACATGATGCCATTGGCTATCTTTTTGGTTTCCTCCTGTACTAAAACCAGTAAAGGTAGATCCATTGCCATAGAATGTGGAGAAGCTAGAGCCTGATCCATCATATTGGAATGCATAGCCAGCATAGTAAGGACTAGAACCAGCACCATGTCCTTTATCTAAAATGCAAGTGGATGTCTGCTGACCACTTCTGGCTTTATACCATAGAGAAATTCCTATTGTTCTTGGTGTCAGTATATCGCCAGGGTTATTGATTTCAACGTATGTACTCGATCCATTAAAATCCAAAGCATAGCTTCCTACTAAACCTGCTGTATACGAACCATTTACAATAGATCCATTTAAGCCAGAATTAGCAGAAGTATTGTAGGCAGTTGTTCCGCTGCCTTCTTCAAAACCCCATTTGCCAATCAAACTAATACCATTGGCAAAAGAAAGTCCAACCAACAAAAGGCACAAAAAAAGTTTGTTTAAAACCATATTAAAACTCCTTAAAAAAAGACAATTTCTTTTATTCTACTTAAAAAGTTCAATAACCACAATAGAATTTTTTCTACTTTCAGCAATTTGTGTTGTTCCCACAAAAAAAATTATCTTACTTTTGGCATTGGTTTTAAAAGAAAAAGGCTTGACTTAGAGCTATATATCAAAATATAATAGAAAACTTCACTGTTTAGCCATTATTGTAAGCTTTTATTTTCAGTAAGGAAGTTCCCTTTATGCAAGAAAAAGAGTGTAAACCCACGATGATTTATCACCACTGCACCCAGGCTACGGATGCACAAGGCATCCATATTTATGAAATATGCCAGGCTTTCAAAAAGCTTGGCTGGAATGTAGAAAAGGTAGCACTTGCAAAAGAAGAGGTTGTTGTAACGAAGAAGCATGTCGAATCTTCTCTGAGCTGGGTTCATAAACTTCCTACATGGCTTGTTGAAATTATGAAAATATGCTATAACCTGCGAGATATAGGGAGACTATGGAAAGCTGTCCGTACCCATAAGCCTTCTTTTATTTACGAACGATATTCTATGTACAACATTGCAGGGGTCATTGTAGCATTTTGGACAAAAATTCCCATTGCCATTGAAATCAACTCACCCCTTGTTTATGAGCAGAAAATAGAAAAAAAACTCTTTTGGGAACGTCTGGCGCAGGGTATGGAAACATGGATCGTATCGCATTCCACAAAAACGATTGCAGTGACCCATGTTTTAAAAGATATGCTTATAAAGGCAGGTGCTGATCCAGAGCGAATTGTTGTTATTCCTAATGGAATCAATATAGAAGAATATCCAGAAGAAAAATACGGACGGATTCTAAAGGACAGATTGCAGAAAATTGCCTTTGTAGGATGGTTTAGAGACTGGCATCGACTCCCTGAGCTAATCGATGCATTAAATAGAAAAAAAATATTCGAACAAGGTACTCAGCTTTATCTGATAGGAGATGGCCCTGCACGCCCTGAGATCGAAAAAGCGATCCAGGAAAACAAATTAGAATCCCAGGTCATCATAACAGGCTCTCTCAGCAGGCAGGAAGTAATCGAAAAGCTTGCCGATATAGACATTGCTATCCAGCCAGCAGCGAACATCTATGCCTGCCCTATGAAGCTGATTGAATATATGGCAGCAGGAAGAGCCATCATTGCCCCTAAGCTCCCCAACATTGAAGAAATATTGCAAGACAAAGTCAATGCAATATTTTTTACCGATGGAGACTGGGACGACTTTGCCAATAAAATCCTGTATCTTATGGAAAACCCCACTTTAGCAAAGCGGCTTGGGCAAAATGCCAGACAAGCCATCTTGCAGCGCCCCTATACCTGGACTCACAATGCAAAGCAAACGCTGGAAATTTTAGAGATTCCAAACAAAGAGAGCCATAAATAATCTATTTCAACCATTATCTGCTATTTTAACGTAAATAGTTTCTTACATTGCAATGATTTGTAGCCGCAAGGTTGCGCTGAAAATGACCACCTATTCGGAAAAAATGACCATTAGCGCAATCCCTGCGTCTTTTGCCAATAGAGACTAACTGAATCGAATCTTTTTAGGTAACTGCTCAAAAGTCTTTGTATTAATCTTTAATCTTGAACTTCTCAAGAGATAAGATTTCACCGCAGAGACACAGAGAACGCAGAGAAGAAAAA
>JABWCH010000512.1 GCA_013359215.1 Candidatus Brocadiia bacterium
ATCGGATCAAAGGGGTCCTTTGAGTCTGAACAAAATAAATACCTAAAATTCGATCAAAGCCTTGTAAAACAAGGATCCGAATTTAACATTGTCAAATTATATAATGAAATTTGTCTGAATGCAAATGAAAATTTAAGAAGGGAAGAATAGCCTTTTTCTACCGACATATTGTGTTTGTTACAAAAGATAGTATTTCTCTAAAATTAATTTTTCTAAATAGTTAAAAAAAAGTATCGCAAAAATATAAAAAAAAATAGAAAATTAATAGAATTTTCGCTTGACAAATCTTTCTTCTTTTGCTATGATACGCACATTAAAGAATGAAACGCGGGTGTAGCTCAGTGGTAGAGCTCAAGCTTGCCATGCTTGGAGTCGTGGGTTCGAGCCCCATCACCCGCTCCACAATATGAGGTAATCTCCCAATATGGGATTACCTCATACTTTTTTCACCTCAAAAAAACTTATATACCCACTCTTTTCCTCATCTTATTTTCAAATTCACAATTGTTTAATCAAAATGTAGATAATCAAAGGTAGATAAAGCGATGGAAATTACAATCAATGATGCTGGCCAATATCGAAAACTTATCAAAATAGTTGCTTCTGCTGAAGAAATTCAAAAAGAATACAACGAAAAACTTCAAGATGTCCAACAAAATGCACAGCTAAAAGGCTTCAGAAAAGGAAAAATTCCTTTGAGCTTTCTGGAAAATAAGTTTGGCAATAGTATTTTAGAAGAAATGCAGTACAATTTTTTACAGAAAGCCCTAAAAACTGCCATCACAGATAATAAACTAAAACCACTTGCTGATCCTAAAATACAAATGGGTTCTTTAAAAATTGCCAAAGGCCAGGATTATAAAGTAGAATTTACCCTGGACCTTCAGCCAGAATTTGAAGTCCCTGCTTATGAAAAGCTCCAGTGGATTCAAGAGAATAATGCTGTTACAGAGGAAGATCTTAGTTTAAGCCTGGAAGAAATAAGAGAGAGAAGAGGGGAATTTGTTTTAGCAGAAAACGCAGTTTCCCAGAAACGCGATATGCTGATTGGTGATTTAGAAATTAAAGCCGAAAGCGAAGTTCTGTTTAGCCAAAAAAATACCAATATTTTTGTGCTGGACACCAGAGTAAAAGGCATCCCTGTGGAAAAGGCATTCTTGCTGAACCATAAAGTAGGAGATGTTCTTAAAAAGAATCTGGTTCTTCCTGAAACTTATGAAGCAGAAAAAGACAGAGGAAAAAATGTAGAACTTTCCTTTAGTATTGCAGAAATCAAAAGATTGCAATTGCCCGCGATGGATGACAACTTTGCCAAAGAAGTAGGTTGCGAAAACCTGGAAGCACTCAAAAAAAACCTGCAAAACCAGATAAAACACGAAAAAGAACATCAAAGCGAAGAAAAATCCTTGCATTTGCTTTTGCATCAGTTGATTGAAGAAACTAAGCTGGAACTTTCTGAAGAGTTTATCAAAGACAAAATTGTAGAAATGCAGGCAAGGCAAAAACGAGATCCTCAAAAACAGGAAACAGAAGAAGAAAAAGCCAAAAAAGAAGCTGAACTCAAACAATCTATTATTTGGGAACTCAAAGAATATCTCATTATAAGTAAAATTGCCGAAAAAGAGAACATTGAAGTCACAGAAGATGAAGTAGATGATTATATCAAAGCCATTGCGCATATTTATCGCAAGTGGCCTACAGAAATCAAAAAAGAATACGAAGAGAATGGATATATTGAAGAAATTCGCTATAAAGCAAAAGTTTCTAAAGTTTTGGAATTTTTAAAGAAAAATGCTAAAGTAGTGAATTCTAGCGATAGTGACAAAAAGATTATTGCTTGCAATCATTAGTAAAGAAAAATCGTGGAGTGGTCCACGATTTTTTGTTTTTAAGCTAACAGGTGAAAACTATGCCTTATGAAATACCAATGCCCAGTGTAATTGAGCAGACAGGACATGGAGAACGATCTTGGGACGTTTTTTCGCGACTGCTTAAAGATAGAATCATTTTTTTGGGATACCCCATCAATGACATGGTTGCTAACCTTGTTATTGGACAAATGCTTTTCTTGCAAATGGAAAACAAAAAGCAGGACATCAGTATTTATATCAACTCTCCTGGTGGAGACATTACTGCTGGATTGGCAATTTATGATACCATGCAGTTCGTTCAGTGCGATGTAGCAACATATTGTATTGGACAGGCATCTAGCATGGGTGCAGTTCTTCTTGCAGCAGGAACTCCTGGCAAAAGATACGCTCTTCCCCATGCAAGACTGATGTTGCATCAGCCTTGGGGCGGTGCTCGTGGTTCGGCAAAAGATATTTTAATCCATGCAGAGGAAATCTTGAGATTAAAACAAAGCATTGCCAATATCATTGCATACCATACCAAAAAAACCCCTGACCAAATCGTCAAAGATTCTGATCGAGATTTTTATATGTCAGCAGAAGAAGCTAAAAACTATGGGCTTGTGGATGAAGTTGTCGGATCTCTCAAAGAGATAGGCATGAAAAATTCCACACCAAAAGAATAGCTTGACAATGTCAAACTGAAGCGGACGCTCCGTGTAAGCCTGATAA
>JABWCH010000122.1 GCA_013359215.1 Candidatus Brocadiia bacterium
CTCTTTTACGAACTTCCGTATTATTCAGAATTTCAGACGCATTTAGCTTTATTTCTCAGAGTTTTCTCACTCACCTATTTGTCAAAGATCTTCGTCAAACGTTTTTTCATTTGACGTTGGGGATTATACTTCACTTTTTTGATTTTGTCAATACTATTTTTCTATTTTTTTTAAATTTTTTATAACTAGTTTTAAAATAAATATTTATGGATTACTATTTTTTCATAAAACAAGACTTAATAAATTTATTTTTTGCAAAACGACTCCAAATATGTTAGGATTTAAATTGTATACGACAAATCTTTACTAACTTTTTAACTTTCCTAATAGTAGTTACTTATAGATTGGTAGATTTTATGGTTGCTTATTTGACAATAGAAAAAATTAATGAAAAACTTCGTGGAAAAGAAATTCCAGAGAAGATTGCCTTAAATAAAACATACACTACAATAGGAGATATGCCTCATCATGACGTGCGATTACCCTTTTCTGGAAGCAAGGCAGCCTATTTATCAATCCACCAGGATGAAGAAGGCAACTTTTTTTTAACTCCTTACGACATAAAAATTTTTATCAATAACACTCAGCTTACTGAATCTATTTGTTTAAGGGATAAAGATTTTATCCAAATCACAGAAGATTATACATACTGCTTTAATTACATCAGACCTATCAATGTTGTCAAGCCTGCTGAACCAGTAAATCTTCAAGAAACATCAACGTCATTGCATCCTTTAAAGCCTGGGAAAACGGCAGTCTTAAAAAAAACAGCCCGATTAGAAAAAATGAACAGAAAAGACTTGGAATCAACCCTTACAGCAGAAATTTTAATTCCTAAAATAGAAGAAGAAAAACTACAAGACTCCATAAAGCAAGAAATTCAAAGCGAAAAAACTCCAGAAGATAGGCAACAAACAAAGGAAGGCAAAGACAGCATTGCTATTAATGTTAATGAAGTTTATTCTGCATCTGATAGTTTAGATGATGGGATATTAAAACAACAGAATCATTCTCCATCAATAGAACAAAATAATGACAGCCAAAATAATGACAGCCAAAATAATCCAGAAATCTCCTCTGAAAATCTTAACTTAAACTTGGAAGAGCAAAACTTAGATGAGATCAAAACAGTAGAAAAAAAAGTAGACCTGTCTTTAAGAGATAATAGAAAAGTCAGCAATGCATTTAAAAAACAAAAAAGAGTTTTACGAAATACACAAGACAGCCAAGATAGAGAAAACCAGGAAAAACAGGAGCCAGAAAAAACAATAGATCAGGCAGACCCCATAGGTACTTGGAAACAAACGCTGCAAAGTTTAATAGAAACTCCTGGAAATATAGAAAGTGAGCATCAAGAAGTTGCAACACCATTAGAAAACGCTCAAGAAGTAATCCATAACTGGAAAGAAACATTGGAGGGGCTGATAACAGAAACAAGCCCTGTAAATTCCACAGAAAGCAAAGCAGCAGAGGATCTCACCCAGGAAGAAGCAAAAGCAGATACAGAAAAAACAGGCAGTAAAGACTTGATTGGTACATGGAAAGAAACCTTACACTCCATAATGGAACAAGCTAAACAAGCAGAGGAAACGGAATTTACGCCAGAAGACTCCAGGAATCTTATCACAAACTGGAAGGAAACATTGGAAAATTTGATGAATCAGGCAGAGCAGTCGCCTGCAACACCAGAAGAAAAAATGGATGAAAAGCCAATCCCCATCCAGAACAAAAAACGAGAAGATAGCCAAAAATTGGCTTTAGCAGCAGATTTTGTTCCAGAAGACAACCCAGAAGAATCCCTGATTGCAGAAGAAGCTTCCAGAGAATATAGTAGTATAGAAGAAATAGAAGAAGAAAAAGAATCAGCAAAAACAGATCAAACAGATCATGACGAAATACCACAATATTCCAACCCAGAAGAAAAAAGGGGCGATACATTAACTTCATGGAAAGAAGCACTACAAAATTTAGTAGAAAAAAACGCCAAAGAAACAAAAGAAAAAAGCGTTCTTTCTGATTCAAAAACTTTATTGGCTAGAATTCCTCAACTTAAGCCACCAGCAGCTTCAGTGGATAAGATGTCAAAGATTAAATCAGCTTTAAATGAATCCAAAAGCTCAGAGGAGCAAAAATCAAAAGAACAATCGTCTTTAAGCGAATCCAAAAAGCTACGCAGCTTAAGAAAATCAGAACTAGAAGCATCCAAAACCAAACGCAACGCAATAGAATCTTTAAGAGAAAACGAATCCTCTATGGACTATGCGGATGAACCAGAGATGACGCTTATGTGGGATACGGATGCGCCTATGGAGCATGCTGTACAAATATCGCCAAGGCTAATATCGCCTTCCAGTGGAGAAATACTTTCCTTAGAAAAAGATCTGATTTACATTGGACGATCTGTGTCATGTGATATGTGCCTTGTAGATGACTATGTTTCCAGACAACATCTTGAATTTAAAAAAATTCCTATGGGGTTTATTGTTAAAAATATCGGAAAAAATGATGTTTTTATTGAAAAAAGATCTCCTCAGAACAATGTACTCGAAGGAAAAATAACATTAGAGCAAAGAACCCTTAAACCAGCAGAATCTACCCTGCTTTTACAAGAAGCTACCATTATTATTGGAACACAAATTTTATACTACTTTAGTGGCACAGACGAAAAAGAAACAAGCTCAGAGGGACAGTTGCACGAAAGAAAGTTCAATTTCTATAAAAATCTCGCTAATCAGAAAAAGGAGCTTCTGGATGCAGCACAATTGCAAAAGACATTGATTCCGCCTAAAGTCATTTTTGAAGACATACAAATTGGTGTATGGTTTAAATATATGGCTATCAATGATTTATCAGGCGATTTCTTTCTTTATCATCGTGAAGGAAATTCTTTGTATTTCTGTTTAGGAGATGTAAGTGGTCATGGAGCTGCTGCGGCTTTAATGGCAAGCCAGATATCAGGTATGTTTAGAATTCTTGCAGAAAAGCAAGAAGATGTTGAAGAAATAGCACAATCCATCAATAGCAATCTCTTTAAGGCTAAAAGACGCACGCATAACCTTTATGCATTAGTCAACATACTTAAAGTAACCAGCAATGGCATCCAGCTATGTATAGCTGGAAATTCTGTTCCCCCTTTGTATTACAATGCAAGAGAAAACGAGCTAATCTCTTTAGATACTCCTTCTACACCAACAGGTTTGTTCACATCGGGGCATTTTAAAACATACTTAGATGCACTAAAATTTGAGAAAAACGACATGCTCATTATGTTTACAGATGGAGTAACAGAAGCAGAAATGATTGATGGCTCTCTATTAGAATACGATAGAACACAAGAATACATTCAACATCAAATCCAGCAAAATCAACCTTGGGAATTTTTCCTGGATAATTTTTTAGTATGGCTAAAACAGCACTGCGAAATTCGCGATGATCTTAGTATTGTTTTGATTGGAAAGCTGGATAGATAAATTCAGCTTTGCATTTTTTTCTTAGAGCCTATCCGAAAAATCACTTTGGCTGCAAATTTCGATGCATCTCGGATAGCTTCGTCGAAAGTGACAAAATTGTCCTCAGAGTAGCTACGGCTACACTTGCGCCAATTTTGTCACTTTCTCCTCTCTCTCCGAGTGCCTCAAAATTTTCGCCTAAAATTATTTTTTGGATAGGCTCTTAAAAACTATAATTTCCTATACTTTAATTTATTGATAATTAAATCATTATAAAAAAAATCAAGATTTTTTTTAAATTTTTCTTGAAAAACAGACAGAATGCTTTAGTATAGTGCAAATTACGAAAATAAAAATATAAACCCTTTTTGAATAGCCTTCCATGTTTGAAACAATTTCAAAAAAATTCCAAGAGGTTACGAGAAAGCTTTTTTCTCCAGCCCATTTAACAGAAAAGAATATTGAGCAAGGACTCCAGGAAATACGCACTGCTCTTTTAGATGCTGACGTAAACTATAAAGTGGCAAAAGACTTTATAGATAAAATAAAAACCAAAGCAGTGGGAGTAGAAGTATTAAAAAGTATTTCTCCTGCTCAACAGATCGTCAAGATTGTCTATGATGAGCTAAAAGATCTGATGGGGCCTGTAGACCACTCCATCCATACATCAACTGGCTCTGTTACAGTCATTATGATGGTTGGGTTACAGGGAAGTGGTAAAACCACAACCTGCGCAAAGTTTGCTCGCTATTTAAGAGAAAAACATTCTTATAAACCTTTGTTAGTGGCTGCGGATATACAAAGACCCGCAGCAATTGAACAATTGACAATCCTTGGGCAAAGTTTGGAAATACCCGTTTTTTCAAACCCAGCTTTAACGCCTCCCAAAATTTGCCAGGAATCGCTTCGTTATGCAAAAGAAAAAGGGAATGATCTTGTCATCTTAGATACAGCAGGCCGTCTGCATATCGATGAAGAGTTAATGAAGGAAGTAGGCTACATAAAGGCATTGGCTAAACCAGA
Organism: Candidatus Brocadiia bacterium; assembly: GCA_013359215.1. Classification (GTDB taxonomy): domain Bacteria; phylum Planctomycetota; class Uabimicrobiia; order Uabimicrobiales; family JABWCH01; genus JABWCH01. Next base: position 4,473 of record JABWCH010000122.1, read on the forward strand.
CAATATCTTTTTGGTTACCGATGCAATGACAGGACAAGACGCTGTAAATTCAGCTCAGGAATTCAATGCCAGACTAGATATAGATGGAGTCATTCTTACAAAATTAGATGGAGATGCGCGAGGTGGTGCTGCATTATCTATAAAAGCAGTCACTGGCAAACCTATCAAATTTATAGGAGTGGGAGAAAAACTAGATAAGCTGGAAGAGTTTCATCCTGAAAGAATGGCATCCCGTATTCTAGGTATGGGTGATGTTGTCAGTCTTGTAGAAAAAGCTCAGGCAGTAATAAATGAAGAAGAAGCTTTAGAGATGCAGCAAAAACTTTTAGATGCATCTTTCACTTTACAAGATTTTTTAAACCAATTCCAAATGATCAAAAAAATGGGCAACATACAAGATCTTTTGGGTATGCTTCCAGGCGGATTAGGCGTTCAGTTTCAAAATATGCCGATCCAGGATAAAGAATTTGCAAAAGTTGAAGCAATTATATCTTCCATGACTTTAGAAGAAAGAAAAAACCCTGACGTTCTGGATGGAAGAAGAAGAATCAGGGTAGCTAAAGGCAGTGGAACAAGTATTGAACAAGTAAATCATCTCCTAAAACAATTTAGGGAGATGCGTAATATGATGCGTAATTTAGGCTCTGGAAGGATGGGAGGTATGTTAGGAAGCATGTTAGGGAAAATACCTGGCATGGGTGAATTTCTGAATCCCCATAATTCCTCAGCACAAAATCAAAAAAGGAGAACCTAATGGCAGTTAGAATCAGAATGAATCTGATTGGTAAAAAAAATAGCCCTTTCTATCGTATTGGTGCTTATGAATCTCGTTGTCCCCGTAATGGAAAATGCTTAGAAATTTTAGGTTGGTATGATCCCAAAAACCAAAAAACTGATAAGCAATTGCATGTTAATATCCAACGCGCAGAATACTGGATTTCTGTAGGTGCATTACCAACCCACAAAACAGGATTGCTGCTAAAAAAAGCAGGCGTAAGGATGTCCAAGTAGCAAATCCTTTACAGTGACCATATCATAAAGCCAGAGAATTAAAGACTACAATAGAAAAGGCTTTAATAGTCAAAGTGGCCAAGGCAAAATGAGCAGTGCAAAAAAACAGCATCTGCTCCATTTTGCTTTTGTGACACAGTTTTTCTATTCTCTGGTTTTCTATTGTTCATATTCCCTACCTGAACGTATACATATCAAAAAATAAAAACCCTGAATTCTATGGAGAAGCTGATGGGTGTAAAAGCAGAAACGCTTTTGAAAATAATCCAATCTCTCGAAAAAAAATATGGAATACCTCAAAAGCAAAGTATTAAAATCCCTATTGTAGATCAAATCATCATCCATTTTTTATCACAGCAAGAAAAACAAGAAAATGTAGAAAAAGCCTACCAAGCAATTCTCAAAGAATTTGTAGATTGGAATGAAATTCGTGTAAGCCATCATAGAGAGATACAACAAGTTTTACAGCCTTTTTTAAAATACCAAATACACGAAAAATCTCTAAAAATAAAAGATGCTCTCCAGCAAATTTTTACAATCTATAATAAACTAGAGCTAGAAACATTATGGGAAAAAGATTTTAGCGAAATTCAAAAACTATCACAGCAAGTCAGCGGCCTGGGACAGGAGTTCCTTTTAAAATTCATTTGCTATCTCTATTTCCAAGAAGACTCGCCCCTGGCATCTTCCTTTTTTAGAATAGGAAAAAGGCTAAATCTATGGGATGAAAACTCCAACCAGACTCTTTTAAAGAAAAACTTTATTAAAGAGCTAGGGCCAGAGAGATTTGCTCATCTTAAAATACTTTTGTTCATACACGGAGAAACCCAATGTCTGGCGAAAAGCTATGACTGTAGTCAATGTCCACTTTCAAAAATTTGTGATAGAGCGCAAAGAGACCCATCCATACAAGAAGAAAATGAAGACGAAATAAACGAAACCAAAAGCAAAAGAAAAAAAGAAGATCTGGCTAAAAAAACAAAAAAAATTCCACCCACAAAAAATGCAACAGAAGCAATTGCAAAGAAACAATGCAAAGAAAAAAATAAAAAATAGGCTAACCCATTAAAATAAGTTAGATTAAAACGATAAAAGTGATTTTACTATTTTTCTTGATTTCTTTATCAATCTATATTATCTTGGTTTCATAAGCTAAATTTCTTAATTATCTAAATGATCCTGGCAGAAAAAACTTTTGCCAGGTTTTCTTATAGTGTCGGAAACAAAATTAATACCAAATTATTATAGAGAGATTAGCTATGATGGAACAACATCCAATTTTACAGATGATGAAGAAAGAAAATCTTACTACTTTTGCCTTTTCTTTCAACAAAGAAAGCCAAAGCTGGGACGTAGTATTTTCCAAGGAATGGACAAAAAAAATTGATTGGAGTGCAGAAGATCCGAAAGGATTTACTAGAAGCATAAAAAAAATCACCAAAGAAGAGATCAAAGAAATCATCACAAGACACCAACTAGAAAAGTACATCAATAATATTTTGAGGCTGATTAAATCAGGAAGGCATGAACTCGTAGAAATTCTATACGATTCCACATGGGATATTTGCTCTATTGCTGCACTACACCAGACATCTAAAGAATACACAGTAGGTGGAATCAGAAGATCTCTTATGCCAAAGCCAGAGATAGAGGTGATTAATGATGTTCTAAATCTTTCCAGGTCCATGACATTTCGATGTGCTGCGGCTGATCTCCCTTGCTCTGGAGCTTGCCTTGGCCTACATGCGCCTCAAAGCAATCCAGAAAATCTGGATACACTGGCAGGCTTTCTATCGTACATCAGCCGAAGATATAAAGTAAAATGGGGTATAGAATCTGGCTTTAGCCAGGCAGAATTGAAAAAAATATCTGGCTATGCAGAACAGCTCATAACAAATAAGCACAGCGATTTGATTGCATCTTGTTCTGCTTATAGTATTTTTATTGCGATAAAACAGGCATTAGAATATCGCTATCCTGACGGAAAGCTCTCTGGTAAAAGCATTGGAATCGAAGGATTGGGAAAGTTAGGAAGTCAATTGGCTTTGCTTCTCCTGAAAGAAGGAGCAGACGTAATTGTCACAGACATGAACCCAGACCAGATACAAGAATTCGTAAAGCTCCATACTCCAGAATATGGCTCGGCTATAACAGCAGCATCCCCAGGAGAAATCCGTATGCAAATGGGGCATGTTTTTGTTCCTTGCGGCTATAGTGGTGCGCTATCGAGAGATAACATACACGAAATCAAATACCATATAGTTGTCGGTGGAGCAAATAATGTGCTTCTCAGCAACTCCATATCAGAAGAAATAGATTTAGCCGAAAAATTGCATCGTTATAAAATTCTATATATACCTGATTGGATAGCCAACATCGGGGCAGTAATCTGCGCAACAGATATTATCCTTACGAACAATGTTCCAGTGCTGGAAGAAATGCAACAAAAAATAGAAAAAATCTGCACTCCTTTGATAAAAGAAATACTAATACAAAGCAGAAAACAAGGAAAGTATCCTTTGGATTTAGCATATCAAAAATTTCATCCTATCCTTTATAAACAAGATGGTTCAGGAATATTCTATGGGAATGTACAAAATAATATTGGCGAATACTAAAATAGCTTATTTTTTTCTTTTAGCATGTTTATTGTTTCAATCTTGCCAAAGCAGCAAAAAAGAAATTCTGGTTTCTTTAGAAAATAGAAAATTTTTTCCAGATAGGCAATATGAGATACAGTCTCAATTCTCACAAAAAGGAAATATTTTGGATATTTCCTCTGTAGAGTATAAAAGCACAAGAGGAAAAATAGAAAAAGGTATCTATCATACACCAAAAGAAGCAGGAAAAGATACTATCACTATTTTACACAGCCCAAGCCATTTTCAAAAAGAAATCGATATAGAGATTTTAGCAGCACCAGAACTTGTTGTAAATTTAGACAGGACGAATTTGCATTGCAAAGAAGCAATAGCACTTACGGCAAGTTTAAAAGCTGATGGCGAATCTAAGATCGTCAATCCTGAAGAATTGGTATATTACGCTCAAAAAGGAAAATTTTCTCAAAATAACTATTGTGCGCCAGAAGAAGAAGGGCAAGATATAGTCAGTATTTCTTATCCTTTATGGAATCTGAAAAAAGAATGGCAATTTTCCATTGTAAGCGCACCGATTCTATCTGTTGAACTGGATGAGAAGCATTTATCAACAGGGCAAAAAACGAATTTTCAGGTTTATTTAAAAACTAAAGATTCTAAAATACAGCTTTCCGAAACAGAATATACTGTAAAAGCTGAAAAAGGCGAAATTAAAGGAAATTCTTATTTCGCGCCAACAAGCCCTACAACAGAAAATCTCTTTTTTGAGCATAAATCAGGACAAAAGGTTCAGATAAGCCTAGAAATAAAGCACAGCATACAATTAGAAGTATCCATCGTTAAAAACAAGATCAACATCAACGAAGAAATACCTGTAGTTACAAAGCTCTATAAAAGTGGAATAGCATCAGATGCAATATCAGAAATAAAATTTTCAGCCAAACGAGGGAAATTTACAGAAAATGTATACTATGCACCCAATAAAGAAGGCATGGATAGCATACAAGTCACCCATATTCCTAGCGGTATAGAAAAAACATTGTCTGTAGAAATTGAATATTCTCCTTACCAAACAATAGAGACAGATAGATTCAAAATCCATGTTCCATCCGATTGGAGAAAAGAGCTGTCTGATATTGGTATTAGAGCTAAAGGCCCAAAAATGACTGAATTACAGGCAGCAGAGATCACCGTAGCCTCTTTTCCTGGCTTGGATTTTTTAGATGCGCAAACCATCAAAATGTTTTTTCAACAGCAAAAAGCAGATAGCAAAGAGTTCGAAGAATCAGGAGAAGAAGAAATCATGCTTTCTGGCACAATAAAAGCTACAAAAGTCATTTTGGAAAATTTTTCCGATAAAGGCAGGAAATCCTGGTGGATTTTGGCAAAGCACGATGGTGCTGTATATATATTAACCTTTACAGGCCCTTCATTTCTATTTGAAGGAGAAAAAAATGTTTCCCAGGAAATGCTAAATAGCTTTGTCTTAAAGCCACAAAAGCTACATCAAATTGCTTCTCTAAAAATGTCTGAAACAAAAGAGAAATTTGTCCATGAATACTTCACTATGGATTTGCCTCAAGAATGGATCGTAAAAAAAATGGGGGCAAATTTGATGATTGCTTCAAGCAAGCTGCATCATCAAGGAAAATCAGCAAGCATTTTTTTAATGAGCTATCAGCAGACGGAAATCAAAAACCTGGATATATCTTTAATTCTTCTCTTGTTCAGGCAAGAAACAGTAAAAGATCCCACTTTAAAGGTGGCAGAAGAAACAGATCTTGCCCTACCTCACGGGCCAGCCAAGATGATCGCCTTTGAAGGGGGGAAGGAAACACTGCAAAAAACTTGGGTCATTGCTACCAAAAGCAATACAACCGCTTATGGTATTCTCATATTCGCACCAATAGAAATATGGAATGCAAACCCTGATTTTGCTCTGAATATCCTGAAATCTTTTAAAACAAAAAAATGAGCCATTATCTACTAACGAATTCTGCGGTATAAAAAAAAGTACCACAGATAACCACGGATAGACACAGATAATAAAAAAATACAGCACTTCTCGCTTGCGTTTCATACAGCGTATACATCGGATTCAAAGAAATTTATCCGCAGATTACACAGATTACACAGATAAAAGCTTTGGAAATCTGTGTAATCTGTGTAATCTGCGGATTATTTTATAGGCGATTTTTATATGCAACACAACTGAGAACCGATGTAACAGCAAAATAGACTATTTATCTGCATTTATCTGTAGTTCTAAATCTTACTATAATTTAATGACCACAGAATAGGTATTCCAAATTTTCATGAAAAATTCTCCTCACACCCGAATCCATTTTTTGTTAATCTTGTTTTTAGTGCTTTCTGGATGCATCACCCAAACTACAGATTATTTGCTTAGCCAAAGGCTTTCCAAAGCAGACCCATCACACAAAGAAATACTCCAGGGGAATTCCTTAGAAAGGCTACTGAAATCTGGTAGCCTAAGCGAAAGAACGCTTTTTATAGGGCTTTCGCCACTCTATCTTGCCCAGATAGGAAACTTTGTAGAAAAAAAGGCCACAATAACACCCATTGTCCAAAAACAGGGAACAAAAGGAAGCTTTCAGGAAGAAAATCTAGCAAATCTCGAAAGAATGCTTTTTGATGAAGAACCCCTTATCCGAAGCATGGCACTAGAAATTTTAGCTTGTCAGGAAAATGGAGAAAAAACACTAAAAAAGTCCCTTAGCGATAAAAATCCTTATGTAAAGTTAGTTGCACTCCAAAACCTTCAGAATGAAAATGAAACTATTCCTTACAGTTCTTTTCTGCTAAATGAAAAAGAAGAAATAGTAAAGTTAGAAATTTTACATAGCCTAAAAAAAAACAGGAGCAAAGATCTTCTACCCTTTCTATATCGCTGCTTACAGAACTCTTCGCCTTTCATCAGAGCGAAAGCAGCTCAGGTTCTGGGGGAGCTTGGTATTTTGGAAAGCATCGAATATTTATGGGAACTGCTCGATGATCCAGAACAATATGTTAGAAAGCAAACAAGTCTCATTTTAAGTAAATTAACAGGAAAAGAAGCATCCTATCGCTACTATGAACTGCCAGAAAAAAGAAGAGAAGACATCATGCTATGGCGGTTGTGGTGGCAAGAAAAGCAAGCAAAACTTCAACAAGATTCAAGGAGCAATCAATGAATCACAAAATCCTATCTATTCTATTCTTACTGTGTTTTATTTTTTCTATTTTTCTTTCAGCAGAAATAGAGATCTATTTTTCGCCCAAAGGGGGATTTAGCCCTAAAAATAACAACCGCACTGTTACCCTCAAAGATGGAAGAACAGTACATGCTGATCTCAACAATGCCCTAATCGAAATGATCGAAAACACAAAAGAAGGCTCTACCATCAAAATAGCCATGTATGCCTTTGGATATCGGCCTGTTCTGGACGTTTTAGTAGATGCAGCAAAAACCAGGAACATCAAGGTAAAGCTCATTCTCGATTCTATTGCAGAATGGACACGAGAAATGCACAAAGAGCTTAGAGATAGAATCCTGGCAGAGCATGAAAGTGCCAAAAAAGAAGGGCGAACCTTTGACTTCCAGCTCAAAGAAATTTTCCCCCAGGCAATGGTTGATCGCGGAAGATGGAAAAAAATCCAAAACGATGTCCTGATTTATGGAACTATGCATGAAAAATTTGGAATTTTCTTTGAAAAAGACTCCAAAATCCCAGCTCATGGCTTTTGCGGAAGTGCCAATATCTCCTGGAGCGCAGGAGAAGTCTTTGCAGAAAACAGAGTATTTTTTAAAAATGAACCATCTATGGGCAGACAGTTGGCAGAAGAATTTGCAAGGCTCTGGAATGAATTTGGCACAGATGTAACCAAAAACTGCCAGAGCGAAATTTTCCTTCCAGCAACCACCCACCTGGGCGATGTCCAGATTATATCCAATGCCAAACCATTGGATGAAGAAAACTGGCAGAGAATCGACAAAGTTTTGCTTGATCTCATGGAACAAGTAAATCCTAAAAATGGAACTCTGGATGTTGCGATTTTCAGCTTTACCCATACAGGTCTTGCAGAAAGGCTATTAGAGCTTGCAGAAAGATATCCTGGAATCAAAATCCGCATTCTTATGGATCAAACTCAAATGGTTGGCACAGACAACCACCAGGGAGTTCTTGGGCCTTATATGGAAAGAGTCGCTGAATTTAAAGGCTTAAAAAATTTAGAAATTCGCTATAAATGGCGAGCCAATATCTATGCCTGGAATCCCGATACACAAAGCTGCGAGCTAATCCATTGGCGCAATCTTCTTTTGCACCATAAGTGCCTTGTTGTTAATGGAAAGCGCATGGGATTAGGAAGCTATAACTGGTCAGGCTCTGCCGAATTCCGCAATTTTGAAAATGTAATGGTATTTTTCGGCGAACTTCCAGAGCAGCAAAAAATCATCGACAGGTTCATGTATGAGTTTGAATTTATCTGGAATAGCCCAAAACCCGAAGGCAAACTCCAAGCCAAAATCGTAATCCCCCAAGTAATTTCAGGGACTAAGGGAAGAGAGCTAAAGGCAATCATCGTTAAAACCTATTCTGACCCAGATTGCAAAAAGCTCATGGAAATTCTGGACACAAATCCCGACGGTTGTACGGAAGGAATGCTTACAAGAAGCACAGGGCTGGCCTTAGAAGTATTAAAAGAAAAGCTGGAAAAACTAGAAAAAGCAACTTTGATTTTTTCCCGCACAGAAGGCAATGATACTATATACCAGCTTGCTGACTAGAAAATAAAGCAGAAAGAGCCCTGCGGTTCTTTCTGCATAGCTATAACGCATCGATCCCTATCCTTTTGTCAGGTTAACTATGGAAATACAAAAATTCCTCGACCAAATCCTCCTTTACACAGAAACACCATCCCAATACATTGGTGGAGAATGCAACAGCGTACGGAAAGACCATTCTTCTGTGAGAACAACACTTTGTCTTTCTTTCCCCGATACATATCCCATTGGAATGAGCTACCACGGACTCAAGCTACTTTACGAAATCGTAAACAACGAAGAAGATCTTTTATGCGAAAGAGCTTTTGCACCCCTGCCAGATTTCATCGAATACCTAAAAAAATACGATGTTCCTCTATTTAGCATGGAAAGCAGAAAACCCATAAAATCTTTCCATTTCTGGGGGTTTTCTATTGCAACAGAAATCAACTGGACAAACATACTCGAAATGCTATACATGGCTCGCGTTCCTATCTGGGCTTCCCAGAGAACAGAAGAAGATCCCATCATCATAGCAGGCGGGCATGGTGTCTATAATCCTGAGCCTGGTGCGCCTTTCCTGGATATTGTAGCTTTTGGCGATGGAGAAGAAGTACTTGTATCCTTATTGAAAATGGATGCAGAGCTACGAGCGCAAAAATTGCCAAGACAAGAACGCATCCTGGAACTATGCAGAAAGATACCAGGTCTATATGCCCCCAATTTTTATGAAGTTCACTATAATGATGATGGAACAATAGCCCAGATTATCCCTCAGCACGGGCTACCAGAACAAGTTCAGGCTCAATATGTCCAGGATATAAACAAAATAAGAACAACAAAACCCCTGGTTGGATACCATGCGGCTGTCCACAATCGTATCTTCCTGGAAATCATGAGAGGCTGCACCAGAGGATGCCGTTTTTGCCAGGCAGGAATCATCCGCCGCCCTCTTCGCTTGCGATCCGTAGAATCCTTAGTAGAAGATGCAATCCAGATTTACCAAAATACAGGATACGATGAAATCGCACTCTACTCTTTAGCCTCAAGCGACTATCCGCACCTGGAAGAGCTTACCAATCGTCTTTTGGAAATCTTTGCACCCAAAGGAGTTGGACTCAGCCTTCCCTCTCTGAGAATCAATGAGCAGCTAAAAATATTACCTAAGATCGTTGCCTCTGTCAGAAAATGTGGACTAACGCTTGCACCAGAAGTCGCAACGGAAAGAATGCAAAAAGTTATCAACAAACCCATATCAGAGCAAGAGATGCTCAATGCTGTAAGCAACGCCTACCAACAAGGATGGGATTCTGTAAAACTCTATTTCATTTTAGGCTTGCCATTCCAAGGCGAAGAAGACCAAAATGCTATTGTGGAAATGCTATATCAGGTGTCTCAGGCGAGAAGAAAAGCTCATGGATATGCAGGGAATGTAAGTGCCTCTATATCGAATTTTGTCCCCAAATCCCACACTGCTTTCCAATGGGCACCTATGGCAAAAGAAGCAGACCTAAGAGAAGGACAAAAACGAATCAAACAGGCTATTCGATCTCCCAAGATTGCTCTGCACTTTCACGATATTGATTTTAGCTTACTAGAAGGAATGATTGCTCGTGGAAATCGAAAGATGGCAAAGGTAATCTACAGTGCCTGGCAAAACGGGGCATACATGGATGCCTGGAATGAACACTTTAAGAAATCAGCCTGGGATAAAGCCTTTGAAGAGCATGGAATAAAACCCGAATCCACGATTTACAGGGAAATCCCCTTGGAAGAAAAATTACCCTGGTATCATCTTAGCTGTGGTGTATCTTCTGATTTTCTGGCAAAAGAATGGAAAAAAGCAATCCATCAGGAACTTACAGACCATTGTAGCACAGGAAAATGCAATAACTGCGGAATCGATGTCCGATCCTGCGCAAGACTAAACAAAACAGAAGATTCAAAAATTTAACCTGAAATTTCTATCTATATAAAAAATAAGAAGTTACGACTTGTGCTAGTTGGAAAAACTATTGATATATTGATATAACTTATTTTAAAATAATGACTTCTTTACCCCGTAGGGGTTGCATATACCAGC
>JABWCH010000513.1 GCA_013359215.1 Candidatus Brocadiia bacterium
ACGAATGAAATTTTTATAAAAACTATTCGTGCCATTCGACCATTCGTCTTATTCGCGATAAAAATCTTTGCTTTTTTCGCAAACATTCTTAGTTTCTATTATGACACATTCATTAAAAAGGGTGAACCAATAAGTTACCCATTTGAAAAAAATTTTCTCAGCCAAAGAAATCAGAATTAAATAATAAATAAGTTTCCCATTTAGATTATGAATCGTAGTCCGATTACTGTCTGGGTTTATAGAAAGACAAGCTACAGGGTAAAATAGTATCCCCCTCTAGCAATGCCAGAATCCTCTTAACCTCATTTTGCATTTCTCGAATATTTCCAGGCCACGCATAGTCATGCAATATATCTTCTACTTCCTTACTATAGTTAGGGACATTTACTCCCATAGCCTGGGCATTTTTTTGTAAGAAATATTGGAAAAGACCAGGAATATCTTGTTTTCTTTCTCTTAAAGGAGGCAATACCAGGTTTACAACATTCAGCCGATAAAAAAGGTCTTCTCTGAAGAGCCCTTTTTGCATGGCATCTTTTAGATTTTTGTTGGTAGCAGCAAGAATTCTTACATCTACCTTTTTGGTTTCTTTTCCTCCAACTTGTCTTATTTCTCCGCTTTGCAAAGCTCGTAAAAGTTTTTTCTGCATAGAGAGACTCATGTCTCCTACTTCATCTAAAAACAGTGTTCCCTTGTCTGCTATTTCGAATAACCCCTTTTTGTCTTGATAGGCACCCGTGAAAGCACCTCTAGTATAGCCGAACAATTCGCTCTCTAAAAGCGTCTCAGGAATGGCCGCGCAGTTCTCGCTTACAAAAGGTTTTTGCTTTCGCGAGCTATATTCATGGATTGCCCTGGCAATCAATTCTTTTCCTGTTCCACTTTCTCCCTGAATCAATACGCTAATTTCTGTGTTGCTGATTTTATCTATTGTGGATAGTATTGAAATCAACTTAGGACTTTCTCCTATAATTTCAGGGTATCCGAAAAGAAGGGAGTTTCTTGATATGGGCGGTGCTGTTTCCCTGGCAGATTCATGTTCTATTTCTATTTTTCTATCATCTTTCTTGCCTGATAAAAGCACGATATTACACAGAACCCGAAGAAAGTCTATCTCATAAGAAAAAAAGGAATTTGCTTTTTCTAAATGCAATATACTGTTTTTGGAAAGCGGCAAAGAAAGTATCCAAAGCTTATTTTCAAGCTGATAGGGAAGGCCATGCTTTCCTACCTCATGCCACAGCGAATTGTTATTCCCTTGCTGTAATAAAGGTTCTTGCAAATTGGAATTGCTAAAGATAGCGATTGCCTTAAAATCTATACATTTTTCAATAGTGGAAATTGTAAGATTCCAGCATTGCATTGTATCTTCTTTTTCCAAAATATCTTGAGAAAAAGATAAAAGGGATGAAAGAAAAATAGATTCCCTCTCATTCCTGGAATTTTTTGCCTTAGGAATTTTTTTACTCCTTTGCGGTTTTCACAAGGATGATAAAAAATAGTAAAAAAATAAAACAAATCTCTTGATTAAAAAAAAATTTTACCTAGTATATCAAGTAGAAACAAGAATATCAAGAGTTAGACAAACAGAAAAAAGAAATACCTTTTTTCTTTATAGGAAAGGGATTCATCATGGAAAAAGAGAATGCAGGTTCTGGTAGTGTAGATGTTGTATCTGCTTTGGTTCGGTTTTTGGGTCTTGCTATTTTGCTGTTTGGCCTTTGGATAGGCTACCAGGTGGTCTCTGAAGCCTGGCAACTATACCATTCTCCTGAAAAAATACAAAAGTATTCTGAAAAAGTAGAATCAGGGAGCAAAATCAACGAATTTGGGGAATCTGTGTGCAAATTAGTGCATGAAACCATGTCTGAAACAGTAAAAAAAATGCCTCAAATGGCAGACCAAAAAGCAGAGCAAAAAGAACTCACCCCGCTTAAGCCTTTTACTGTATCGTATTTCGCTGCATGGGGAATCGTTGTTTTGCTTTTGCTCGTTGTTGGAAAACTGGCCTGCTGGATCATCTCAACAGGAGGCAAGCTTGCTATGTATTCAGGAAATACAGAAAAAGTAGCAAAAGCCATGATCAAACAAATTCTTCTGGAAATGGAATACAAAAAATAAGAATACTAAGAGCCTATCCGAAAAATAATTTTCGCCTAAAATTATTTTTCGGATAGGCTCTAAATCCAAGATTAAAGAAAAGAGAACCACAGGTTAACAGAGATAAACACGGATAAAAAATAAAATAACTCTTGATTGTAAAAATTATCCGCGTTCATCTGTGTGTCAATAAATCTTTAATAGGAGTTACGCAGGTATTCTTAACATATTGAAATACAATATATATCTATCTTGCGAGTGATTAAAATCTTGCTGTATAGGAAATTATAGTTTTGTCTTAATCTTAATCGTAATCTTAATCTTAATCGTAATCTTAATCTTTATCTTAATCGTAATCTTAATCTTTATCTTTATCAATGATCATAGAGGATAGGGATAAAGAGAATGATTAAGATGAAGATAACGATTACGATTAAGATTACGATAAGGATTAAGATTA
>JABWCH010000514.1 GCA_013359215.1 Candidatus Brocadiia bacterium
ATTGGAAAATAAAAATATAAAAGTTTTTAAAGGGGGTTTGGGGGAAAATTTTTACAAAAATTTTCCCCCAAATAAAAATCTCTTTGCGTAACTCCTAATCTTTATTTCTTTATTTCTTTATTTGTTTTATTCGTATCATTCTTATCATTCGTGATTTCAATATTTTTCTTTTCCGTCCGTGAAAAATATTTACACTTTTACACAAGATTTCACTTGTAAGTGACTAGGGGGGGGTATGATGCAAAAAATTAATATTCATGAAGCAAAAACACATCTTTCAAGGCTGGTTGAAGAGGCTGCACAAGGAAATGCTTTTATCATAGCTAAAGCAGGAAAGCCTATGGTCAAAGTTTCTTCTATATCTGAGGTAGAATTACAAAATAAGGAAAAATTAGGGTTTATGTCTGGCGAAATTTCTGTGCCTGACAATTTTGATTCAATAGCAGCAGAATCCATTATGAATCTTTTTGAAGGATAAACCAGCAATGAAGTTGCTACTGGATACTCATATTTTACTTTGGGCAGCAGGGCAGCCAGAAAAACTTTCAAAATCCGCTAAAGAACTTTTGTTGACTGTAGATAACAATCTATTTTTTAGCGCAGCAAGTATATGGGAAATTATAATTAAGCTTCAACTATGTAGGGAAGATTTTAAGGTAAATCCTTATCGTTTGCGTAAAATGCTGCTGATGCATGGATATATTGAACTTGGCATAGAGGTAGAACATATTTTATGCATCACAAGCTTGCCTTTACTGCATAAGGATCCTTTTGATCGTTTATTAATTGCCCAGGCTAAGTCCGAAGGCATGCTTTTGGTAACTGTTGACGAAACCATTGCCAAATATCAAGAATCTATCTTGTTTGTTAAGTAATTTGACAATATCTGAATAAATCCAATCAAGCGATTGCAAGCATGAAACAAGAAAACAGTAAAATATCTTCAAAAGATGGCAATTCCAATAAAAGCAAGGCATTGCATAAAGAAAAATACTTATGTGTACCCAAAGATTCGCTAAAAAATTTGCTTTATAGCAAAACAACATCCATTTTAGCAAACAAAATGCTAGGAGACATTGCATCCTTTTTGTTAAAAGGATATTCTACACAAGAAGTGTTTTCCAAAAATGTTATATTAGAACATACCAGGGGGAGCATCTACATCAGCAATCTGGTCAATCCCATGAAAATTTTTTGGCTTGCTTTTATGCCAGAAAAAATTTTGGGAAAAAGGGGCTTTCAAGAAAACAAGGGACAGATAAAAGACTTGATCCAGTGTTGTGCAGAGCTAGAAAATCTACAGCATTTTGTAGAACAGTATTCTTTGTATGGTATTGACCAGGCTTCACCAGAATCATCCATAGAGAGTTTTTTGGAAAGCCTTTTGATTTTGCTAACCCATAACTTCCATTCTATTCCACCTTGCGTTTTGCATTTAACCCATCCCCCAGGCTACTTTAGCGATGCTATGTCTAATCTATATTTTCAAATGGACAAAGAAAATAAAAGAGGGTTCTTGCCTTTGCTTTTGCTGCCTTTAAAGAAAGACTCTTTCGGAGAAAGCCAGAAAGCATCTCTGGAAAAAGTATGCGAACTTGCCTTATCCACTCATAAAGTAGGATTTCAAATGGTTGGCAGGGATTTATTGCCTTCTCACAGATGGGCTTTAGGCAGCATTGGCTTAAATCTTGTACGCTCTGCCTACAAAGCTGGGCCAGGGAATTTAGGCGTTTTCTGGCAAGAGATCCGAGAAAATTTTGCTTTTGCAGTAAGAGCGCACCTTGACCAAAGACGCTTTATTTCCAATCTTTTGAAAAATGGATATTTGAATTTCTTTTCAGAGAATCCTTTGCAAAGCATCTATCAGGAAAATAACGCTGCTTTTTTTGTCGAAATCTATGGTCTTTCTGAAAGTGCTTTGTTTCTTAGCAAAGAATCAATAATAGAAGAAGAAGGCTGGGAAGTCGCCATACAGACTCTGGCCTATTTGAAAGAATTAGCAAGGGTTAGTTCTGAAAAGCATGGAATTTCTATTGTTCTAGGCGATTTAGACAAAGAGGAAAAGATCAGCCATCGTTTTCTAAAACTGGATAAGAAGCATTTTCCATCACACTGCGAAAATTTCAGCGAATACACAAAGGGCCCAAAAATAAGCCCAGGGTTGAACCTGAGCCATAAAGAAAAAATCCAAAAAGAAGGGGAATTGCATCGATATATCCCTTCCAGCGTTTCTTTAATGCCTGATCTAAAGACAGAAGAACTGGTTTCTTTGCTTCGCTATGCTTCAGAAGAAAGCAATGTATACGGTATCAATATAGTCTGACCAATGCTGTTTCTATATGTTTTAAAGCTTACGCACGGAAAATATCGCCTCCGAATGATGCTAAATACACTTTAATTTACTGTATAGGAAATTATAGTTTTGTCTTAATCTTAATCGTTATCGTCATAGGTGTTAACTTTTCTAGGAAAAAATCAAGACAAAAGCGGAGTGTAAGCCTTCTGTAAGGAATCAAAAATAGTACCGCCTGGCGCATCAAA
>JABWCH010000515.1 GCA_013359215.1 Candidatus Brocadiia bacterium
ACTTTATGGTTTATAGCAGAGACCAAGCTCGATTGGAAGCAACAGTTTCCTAGAGATCCTTCGTTATCGCTTCAAATGGACTTGGATGTACTTCCTTCGCTGTCTATGGCTAATATCAAAGAACTACTCAAAGCTGTTTTACCTTTGAAACAATTGTCTCCAACATTGGCTCGTTGCTTAGTTGTTAAACATCTTGTTGCTCGTTCTCGTTCTATTTCCTCACGTTTGAAAGCATGTCGCTCTCAAAACGTTGTAAATGTAGACTTGCAAATTTAACATTGTCAAATTATTATTTTAAAATTTTTTAAAAAAATTTTAAAAATAATAATTTTTTTAATCAAATACTGGATATGGAGATTTTGGAGGATGTTTTATTAGGTCTTCTTCGGTAATATGAAAAATCAGGATTGCCCCTCCTCCGACTTGTGCTATGGGTTTAAATTTATCAAGCCAATGACAGGACCATTTATGATTAAGCTTCCCATTGATTTTCGATGATTGATAGACAGTAGCAGAAACCGCTATGAATCCAGTTGTTGGGCTATTTGGATGGTGCCATTTTGAGATTTCTTTTATGTAATATTCGGGAATGGAGCAACCAAAAGAGCTAAATTTTATTTCTTGTATTTTATTGTCCTCTACATATTTTTTCAGCCCCAAAAGTGACTGCCCCCAATCCAAAGATGAATCAGTAAGATATTTATATTTTTGATCTTTTGGAATCAGCTCATTGAAGTAAGCTAAATAGTATGGATAATTCAATAGTGTTGAATACCCTAAAAAAACAAAGAGCAAAATTACAGATGCATACTTCGTCTTAAGGTATTTTTTCTCTCGCAATATTTTTGCTAAAAAATAGGAAATTATCATTATAGCAAAAGGTATGGTGGGAAGGAGATGCCTTATACCGATATTTAAAGAACCTGTTAGAGCAGCTAGCCAATAAACAATGAATGGAGTAAGTATCATCCATATTTTCCATTTTTCCTCTTTTTTTCTTTTGTTGACAAAAAGATAGACTATGGAAGAAAAAAAAAGAAATATGATGGGCAAAGGGGTTTTTAATAACCAGGCAACAGGGAAATACCAAAAAATCGCGTCATTGGATATTTTCCCTAAAATGAATGTAAGATTATAATTAGTAACCCTATTGAAAACAAGCGAAATGCCAAGAAAATAATGTCCTAACGCTCTTAATATAGAGTTGTTCTCAAAAAAATGTAAAAAAATCCGCAAAGGCTCATTTTCTGGGTTAGCAGCAATACTTTTTACAATCAACCTGGCTTGTATCTCAGGAGGCGTGTTCCAAACAAAGGGAATATAGAATACCCAAACTACTAAAAAACATAGTAAACAAATTAGAATATATTTGTATACATATTTTCTAAATATTTGTTCAAAGTTATTTGAGTCATTTTTTTCCATAGAACTTCTTATACAAATAAGAATAAAAAGTATTATGAAAAGCAACAAAGAAGAAAATTTTAGTAAATTGGCAATGCCCAAACAAAAGCCAGCAAGAACAATTCCTTTGCAACCTCTATGGTTCAATGCATAATCAAATGAGTAGATAGTTATTACATATCCAAACGCAGCTGCAATATCCGTTGTAACTAATCTTCCATGAGCGATTATGTCGGGGTATAAAGAGAAAATCATGATAGCAAAAATAGCTTCAAGCCTTCCGAATTGTTTTTTCGTGAAAAAGAAAAGAACACATCCTAACGCAATAGTAAGAAAAATCATCGGTAGTCTTGCTGTCTTGACAATATATAGTGGATCATTGCCATTTTTATATAGCATATAACTACCTGTTTCCCATTGATTGATTTTTTTATAAAACAAACAATCTTGTATTCCATTTACTTTTTTAGAAAGCGATAAGGGAAGGCAGGCGAGTGCTTTGGCCAAAGGAGGGTGTTCTGGATTCAGTCTGAAATCTCCGTATTTAACACAAGAATACCCAGAAGCGATATGAGCTATCTCATCCACTATTTCTGAATCAGCAGGAAATCCAAATGCGCCTCTTGATGAGAAGAAACATATAAAAAACATAAAAAGCAAAGAAAAGAACATCACTGAATAGGCAATCCAATTTTTTATCTTTTCTGATAAATTTAACATAGCGAATCTTTTCCAAGTAAATGGTTTTCAAATCATATGTATGCTTTCCAAAATGATTTAATATAACTCTCGTCTACGTCATACGTGTTAAGTTATAAGTGATAAATCACCAAATATTTGCAATCTCTCTAAAGGATAGAGACGATCATGCTGAAGAATTTTAAAAGAGTGCTTCTGAATAAAAATAATAACATCCATTATCAAGTTGAAAATAGCACGAAAGTCTGAACACATAATACATGACTTTCGGATATTTGAAAAAAAGTTTAATTTAACCTACATTCCGCTGCTTCTAGGAGGGAAAATGAGGGCGTTGCACGATAACGCCCAAAAAAAATGTTCTAATCCAGGAAATATAAAGAAGAAAAAAAACATGAGAATATGCTATATTTCCTGGATTATAGA
>JABWCH010000123.1 GCA_013359215.1 Candidatus Brocadiia bacterium
TTGTGATTTCCCTTTAATTTAGGGATACACAGAAGTAAAATTTACATAACAAGCTGTCTTGTATTCAATTTAAAATGGGGAAGTTATTTAATTCTCATCACTATATAATTCCTCTGCGACCTCTGTGCCTCTGCGGTTAATTATTTTTTATCAATATGTTGCAATAGGTACAAAAACTTTTGAACAAATACCTATATTCGTCTCATTCGTGATTCATACCTTTTTGGTTTCGGGTTGTTCGAGATAGGAAAAATCGTCTTTTGGATTTTCGATATAAAAAGCTAGAGAAAAGAATTTATTTTTGAAATTTTTTTGTATATAATAGGCTATAGTTCCAATTCTTAGGATAAATTTATTTTTAGGAGATTTTATTAAGGATTTTTTGCCCTGTAGCTTTTCACCAGGGTGCTGATTTAATCAACTGGATATTCGATTGTGCTAAAAATCCCCGATAAATCCATATGGGACGAAAAATAAAATTTGTCCGAGATAAGGTAAAATCTATGAATCCATTAGAAACAAAAGAAGAAGGGCTGCCTTGTGATCTTGCTTTATTTTGGCGTGGAGAGGAAATTCCTCAGAATCTTTTGGAGAATGTTTCCATCCCACCTTTGGAAGGGGCAATTTTAAAAAGGCTAGGGAATTTTCCCTTAGGAAAGGGAAGCAAGAAAATAGTAGATTCGCTTTTGCCAATATACCAAAAGGCAGCCAAAGTACAGGAATGGATATGAATCAGGAAAGTTCCAAATATGTAGATCATATTGCTATGGAAAAGATTTTAAGCGATAAGCTTTCGAAAGTAAGCCATAGCCCTTTTTCTTCGCTTTTTGCGGTAGAAAAAGATCCTCTAAAAGACTTTAGCCAAATGCAGGAAAAAGCTTTTTGTTTAGAGCCTGATGGGAGTGCAGGGCAAAAGACATTCCAATCGCTTGTTGGAAGTCCCTACCCTGAAAACAATACGTCTGTTTTATTTTGCTATCCTTCTGTTTTAGAGGCTAAGGGCAGTGTGTTGATTGTCCATGGGCTTTTTGAAGAAAACAGAATGCTATATCGCATGTTGGTCGCGACACTCAATCGCTTCCAGATAGACGTTTATGTGATGATTTTGCCATACCATTATGAAAGAAAGCCACTACAAAGCTTTTTTAGTGGAGAGTATTTTTTAAGTGCTGATTTAGCAAGAACGCAGTGGGCCTTTAAGCAGGCCATATATGATCTTCTTGCCTGGAAAATATATATAGAAAAAAAAGGGCTACCTTTGCTTGTGGCAGGATTTAGCACAGGAGGATGCATTGCTCTGGATTTAGCTATGATACTAGATTTTCCTGCACTTTTTCTTATCAATCCTATTAGCAATTTTTCCAATCTTTTCTGGCACAATGAATTGATCTCCACTGTAAAAAAAGACTTGATCCAGAATGGTTATGAGCTACAGGATGTTTTGAATATAATGCAGGTTTTCGAGCCAATCAGCAATCCAAAGCGAAAGAATATGGGAAAAAATCTTGCTTTAGCTATTGGGGAATATGACCAAATCGTAGATGCCAAGGATTATGAAAAATTTTCAGAAGAGTTCCAGCCCAGGGATGTTTTCTCTTATCATTGTGGGCATTTGAATATTTTGCGCGTTCCCAAGCTGGCAGAAGACATCAGAAACATGCTATACGGCATTTTAAATAAGGAATAAAGCTGTGAATGAAGAAAATGCTGTTTTTTTGTTGGGCTATAAAAATAGCACAAGAAGGTATTTGTTGCAGATTGCCATTGCTTGTGTTGTTCTGAGTTTGCTTTTGTTGGTTCTTTTCAACCAGGTATCTGCTATACCTTTATTGCTAACAGGAGCAAGCCTGGCAGGCGAGCTTTGGTGGAATAGCAGAAAATCGTTGAAGTTATTAGAAACAGGGCTTTTGTATGGGGATCAGGAAATACCCTGGCATGATATTTTGCGCTATACAAGCTGGGGGCCTTTTGGCATTCCTCTTACGCCCATAAAGATTCAGGGAATCACGATCTATTTTCAGGAAGAATCTTTTTGCATCTATTCTACATCCGATGGATACAATACGTTGCTGAAAAAATTAGAATCTTTAAAATTCCCTGAGATGAAAGATCCTGTTTGGTATCAATATCCTAAAAGGATAATCAGAGTACTTCGATATGTTGTAGCCTTTTCTCTTTCACTTATTTTTTTACTGGTTTTTGCCCTTTCTCTTCTTGTTATTTTAGCCGTTGTAGTGGGTGGATACTTTCTTTTCCGTTCTCTTGTTAAATCCAAAAGAGAAGGCTCACAAACTTTGCCAGAAGATGCCTGGGTAGCAGGGGCAGGAAGCATCGTTCTGTTTTGCGTTGTGTACTATATTTTTCAAAGCCCTTATCTTATATTTTGCCTCGGAATACTTCCTCTGGCTGCCATAATCTGGTTTCCATGGCATCCTCAGCCCTTAAGCATTATTTCTGACGCTCTTTTTATAGGAAAGAAAGAAGCCTATCCTCTCCGCCATCTTCGTACATCGCGGATCATTCCCAGGCTTTTCATCTTTAAAATATGGCAGCTTTCTTTTGCTCATGGCGATGTAAATATTTTTCCTTTTTTAGAAAATTTCGAAATCTTCAAAAAAAAGCTAGAAAGCTCATGGGATGAAGTGCAAAGGCGTTATCAGGGCAAAAAAATGTCCGAAGAAGAAGCCACAATCTGCACTCCAGGGGAAGAAGCCCGCAAAATATATTTTTTTCAGGCAGACGAAATTTCTTTGCAGATGCCTGTTGCCTGGCAATTTTTAGTGCCTTTATTTTTTCTAATACATCTTTTGCTTTTATTTAGCTGCCTTTGGTGCGTTTACTATACACCTTTAGGAAAAATTTCTCTTTTAGGGATTTTTTTGACACATAGCGTGACATTTTTTTTGTTAGTCTATGGTGGCTACATTCTTTTTGCCCTTATGCCAAGATTTTTTTCTCTTTACAAAAAATACTATATAGATGAAAATGGAATCAAAGTCGAGAAAAAGAAAATTCTATGGTCAGAGATACAAAGCATTGTGCCTTACCAGACACCAGACAAAAGAAATCATGTCTCTCTCTTCGATGCCCAAGGGAAGATGCTTTTGGAAATTTCCCAGGATATGAGCGAATGGGAAATGGCAATGCTAAAAATCCGCAAAAAAGTAGAAAAAGTCAACAAATATGATATTACAGAATCAGGAGCAGTGGCTCTGTTAGCCAGGAGAGCATCTGCCTGGCAAAGATCCTGGCGCATTCTGGTTGTTCTAGCTATGCTCATAGCATTGCCCTTTAGCGTAGATTCTATTATCACGCAAAAGGAAAGCCTGCTGCAAAAAGGAAGCACTGCTGTCACGATGCCAGGCAACTATATTTTGCCAAAATTGCTCGGAGAAAGCCTTATTTTAATTCCATACCAGGATTGGCAAGGGGAAATGTGGTATGCTCTTGCAAGCCCTAGAGAAAAAAGCCAGGCACTTTCTTATATGGATTCCAAAATTTTTTATTTCCCAGACAATCCTTTGTTTATAACGCCTTGCGGTTCAATACAAGATCCTTTGATTTCTTTTTTAGACTATATAGAAGAAAAAGGCTTTGAAATTGAGCATCTAGTATGGATGGAAAACCTGGTTGTCCATAGCCACTATTTCTTTTGGGGTCTTGCCGTCATTCTTTTTTTCCTAGCACTGCTACACCAGGATATTTTTGCTGGTATTCTTACGCAAAAGATGCCCGCACCCCTAGGCCCTCGGATTTATATGCACGGATCTTTTGTACTCCAGAAAAGCATAGGAATGCTGGTTCATCTGGGCATTGTCTTAATCTTGGGATTTTTTGCATTCTATTTGCATTTTCCATCCTGGTTTTCAGGCAAAATTTCTTTTTCCTTTTATTTTTCCGAAGCCTGGATTATCCTTTCGATCCTTTTGCCTGTTCTATTCTGTCCCTATCTTGTTTTTTACATCAGGGAAGTTATACCAGGCTGGCTGAGAAGCTTTCAGTCCTGGGAGATACAGGAAGATGGAATCAGAGATAAGCGTACTGCCTTAAAGTGGGAAGACATCAAAAGCATCGCTGTTCTTCGGTTGCCTATATCAGGGAATAAAAAATATAGAAAAGTGGCTATGATTTATGGAAACCAAGGCCCAGGAATTTGCCTGGAAGGGGATTTGATCCATTTTAATACCATTCTGTCCCATATCAGGCAGCAAAGCCATTGCAAGAAAGATGACTATAGCAGAGCCAGATATTTTTATCGCAAGGCATGGAGCATCCCTAAATTTTTTGGCATTTTTACTTGCATACTCATGATTCTCATTTTGCTATCTGTATTCTCGTTAGGCCAAAGCCAGCAAAATGCCTTGTTGGAAAAGGGAGAAAAAACTTTAACCACAGTCCATTCCGCACTTTTCAAAAAGTTTGTTTTCTGCTCTTACCAGGATAAACAAAGCAACATCTGGTACACCATTGCCTGGAATGAAGGAGAAACCAGGCAAGCTGAAATCATATACAATAAAACCAACCCTGCCTTCTGGCAGCCCTTGGACAATAGCTTGATTTCCTGGCAAGAAAAAGTAGCCTCGTATTTCCCCTTTCTTCTGGTTTGGGAAAAACTGTATTCAGAATACATCTATCTTGGCGTGTTTTGGATAACTGTCTCTTCGTTAGGACTTCTTTTATTTCCCTTACTCTGGCATTTATTAGGGATACTTTGGGGATTTCCCCCTTTAAACCCTGAAAAATTGGAAAAAACAAAAAAAACAGAAAAGGAAAAAAAATAAAATATGCAAGAGGATCTTTGGAAAGAATACTATAGCTTGGTTCATACAGCCCGCAGCTATGTGGAATCGGAAAAAAAGAGCAGGGGCGACTATGCTTTTATTCCAGGATGCAAAGAAAAGCTAAAAGAAATCGAGCAGCAAGAGAAAAAAAATTCCATTGAGCCTGTGGTGCTTTCTTCTCAACCAAAAAATATAGCCACAAAAGCCTCTGAATTTGCCAGAGAAAGCAGCATTTCTTTCCTTCCCAAAGAAGCTTTATCCATGGAGCAGAGGATAGTTGAAATGGAAAGCTTAAGGCAAAAAGCATCTCAGTGTACTAAATGCGCCTTGAGCAAACAGGGAAGAACCCAGGTTGTTTTTGGATCTGGCTCTCTTATGCCAAAGATTGTCATAGTAAGCGATTTCCCTGGCTTTGAAGAAGACAAACTAGGAATGCCCATCGCAGGAGAAGCCAGGCAGCTTTTGGATAAAATGCTTGCAAGCATTAAAATATCAAGCCAGGATATTTATATTTGCCATTGCTTGCAGTGCCGTGTTCCTGGAAATTATACGCCCCAAGCCAGCGAAATCCTCGCATGCCGCCCCTGGCTGCTTGCACAGATCAATCTTTTAAGGCCACACCTGATCCTCGCGGCTGGCCCTTTTGCTGCGCATAAAATTACAGGGGTGGCACAAGCCATGTGGCGTTATCGGGGGAATACCTATTCCTACGAAGGCATCCCCGTAGTCTGCACCTACCATCCCAAATATCTCTTGCAAAATCCAGATGATAAACGCAATGCATGGCAAGATTTGCTACGAATACAAAGCTTTTTTCAATAGAGAGAGCGAGGAGAAAGTGACAAAATTGCCGCAAGTGTAGCCATAGCTACTCTGAGGACAATTTTGTCACTATCCGAGATGCATCAAAATTTGCAGCCAAAAAGATTTTTCGGATAGACTATAAGTTGACAGCGTTATTGGATGGTATGTTAAACCCATACTTTGTAAAGAATTATATGAAAAGTTAACACGCATGACATCTACGCTTACATTTTTCTGGCTGAGCCATTTTTAGGAAACAGGGCTGGATAGAACGACTTTCTGGAGCATGGACGGCTGGCATATTTCGTTGATGCTTAAGCCTTTTATCAAA
Organism: Candidatus Brocadiia bacterium; assembly: GCA_013359215.1. Classification (GTDB taxonomy): domain Bacteria; phylum Planctomycetota; class Uabimicrobiia; order Uabimicrobiales; family JABWCH01; genus JABWCH01. The sequence goes on from JABWCH010000123.1 coordinate 5,917, forward strand.
CCATAGACAGAATAAGCCAGTTGCATAATAGTGAGATGGGAAAAAAGGTTTAAGATAGGGTTGCCAGCAGCGCAGGCCAGTGTGTGAAGGTTAGGTAAATCCAGATCCCAATAAGGGCCTACGGCAAATACAGGACAGTGCTGGATAAGCTTTTCAATATGCTTGATGACAACCTCTTTGGAAGTAAGCGTATCTTGCAGATATATCGCACCTTCGAGAGATCCTGCGTTTAATGGCCCATGAGCAAAGGAATGTTCTAAGGGAGAAAGATGGAGTCTAGCCAATTCAATTCCCTTAAGAGCTGCTTCTGGCAGAATAGAAGTAATAGCCCCACAGCCCACGAGGAATCCTGTGCCTGCCCTGAAATGTGATGCCATTTTGTTTGTCCAGGAAAAGATTTGGTTCATCATTCCCTGAGAAAGCAGTCCTTTTAAAACTTGGGGCAAATCTTGTATATCGTTTAGAAAATTTCCTTCTACCATACTTCTCGGATTCTCTATGGTCTGAAGAATCGTGAGAATCCCTCCTAAAATTAAGAGATTAGCTGAAACGCTGACTGTAGCAGAGATGCTTTTTTCTTTTATGACATCCAGGGGAAAAAGCAGATTGTTGTCTGTCTGGCATTTTTTGCCAAGAAAAGACTCTGGATAGTTTGTAATGCCTATTATTCCTACAGCATCTTTGAAGAGATTGCGATGGAAGCATTCTTTGATCTCTCCTGTTTCACCGCTATTCGAATTGATTACTACCAAAACATTCTTTAGATCACCAAAGCTTAATTCTGACAAAGGAATACAATCCAAAGGTAAGCTAACTGCATAGCATTTCTGGAACATATCCTTAACTGCTTTTCCTACATAATACGAAGACCCCATTCCTGTTATTACAATTCGGCTGGCGTTTTGGTATTGTTTTGCAATTTTTTCCTGGCTTAATGGTTTCTTAATTTTATCGCTAAAAGTCTCAATAAACTTTCTGACCATATCTGGCTGGGCTGCTATTTCCTGGAAGATACTCATTCTATTTCCTATATTGGCCCAGAAATTTTCATAATAGAGCGTAGAAAGAAGTTTGCTATAGAAGGAAACTTCGTGTTTTCGTTCAATGCCAAGGTTAATAAACAGGTCGATTGCCTGGCTGAGTTCCTGGGGAGAGGAATGGCTTGTATTGAAGGTAAATCGCGCATTTTCATAAAAAGGAGATAAAACCTTTTTTTCCATTCCAAACGCCTTCATCCAGGGAACGTTGAAAAGCTTAGAATATAAAGGGGGCAATTGGTCTTGCTGCTGCCGTCTGAAAAGGACACTTTCGTCTGCATCCAGGAAAAGAATTTCAAATTTACCTTTGAGTTCAGCATGAAAATTTTGGTAGTACTGGACAAGTTGATTTTCATCCTGGTTATCTCCAATAGCAGTGCTTATATCAATCACAAGGAGATGTTTTTTTCCCATACTATAGCTGGGAAGATCAAAATTGGAAAGCTTGGGATAGCTAATCAAAAATCCATTTCGTTCAAATACTCTTTTGGCTGAAGATAGGCCAGATCCTGTTCTACCTGTCAATACATAATTCATAGATTTATTCCATTTGCAGTAAAAAAATGCTCGTTTTATGATGGGAGAACCACTATATTTGGTTGAATTATATCTAAAATAAATAGTTCATGCTAGTTGAAAAGATAGTTTTTTTACACTAAAATGATTGTGTCCGAAACCTTCATAGCTATGTATGTCAATCTTTTTGGCATGAATTCATGTTAAAATTTCTATGACATGCAGGAATTTTTTTTAGGCTTTTCTAATGGACATAAACCAACAGTATTTATATAATACGCATAGAGCAATGGTTAATTTTATGTTAGTTTTTTGTTGCACTATGAAATTAAGCTTGATATTATGATTAAGGTCAAATTGTTATAGATTTGAATTGTGAAAGATTCCCATTGGAGAGAGCATTATGGATCAAACGGAAGTAAAGAAAAAATTGATTGAAAATATGCATTGGACGGCTCTTAGCATATCTATTATCTTTATTGTATCCAGTATTGTATTAGGTGGTGAAGCTAAAACCCAAAAGATGCAGCAGCAAATTGCAAAATCGCTAAAAGGTTTGCAGTCAGCAATGGACAATAACGAGCCTAAACAAGAGCCTATTTATGACTATACCACTAAAATAAAGACTACCTGGGCTTCTGTTCCTGCCGCTAAAAAAGGGCCAGATCAGGAATATCTTTACGAAAAGTCAAAAATAACTTATAAAGCTGCTGTCCCTCCAACCCATCAATGGATCAATAGTCCCAAAGAGATGCGGATCAATGTAGATAGAGAAAAGATCAGTGTTTCCTGGGATATTCCCGATGCGCCTGTTGGTCAAGATGGTAAAGCCAAGGAAATGACAGAAATTGCAGGATATCATCTGGCAAAGTCTTGGGTCAGCGATGATGGCAAAAAAATGGAAGAAATCATCTCTTTGGAAGACATAAGCTATGAAGATACAAAAGTAGAGGCAAAGATAGACTATTTTTATAAAGCAAGAGCATATACCAATAACATTGAAGCCAAGGGCGGCAAGCTCGTCACTCATGAAGATAAAAAGATCGTTGTGAGCGAATACACTTCTCCTGTTAAGGGAACTATCCTTCCTCTGTATCGCATAAAACTGAATGGCGTGTCTGGAGAAACTGCTTTTATCGAACTATCGAAATGGGAAAAGGGCGATTGGAGAAGCGTTACCTTTTATGTTAAAAAAGGCGAAAAAATTGAAAAACAAGTCTACATAAAAGAATTGAAAAAAAGCATCCATTTTAACCCAGGCTGGACTTTAGTGGGCATAACAACAAAGCTGCCTAAAGTTTTAAAAGTTACCAAAAAAGAATTTGAAATTGATGAAAAAACAAAGCAGTTAGTCATGGGGCCAGATGGCAAGCCAGTGGTAAAGCTCGTGGAACAAGAGGTTACCTATCACGTTGCTGCTATTCGCTATACCGATGAAAAAGGCAAAGTAGAAGTTAAAGAACAAGAGTCTGGAAAAAAGCCGCAATAAAAAAATTTTGCTTTTTGTTTTTGATTATCTTGGACAAGCCGAAACCAAAAGCTATGAATCATGAATGAGACGAATATACAAATTACGCAAAGGGAATTTTTATAAAAACTGTTCGTTCCATTCGACCATTCGTCTTATTCGTGATAAAATCTTTGCTTGTTCGTCAAACATCTAACTTCTAAGAGGAAAATTTTGATTCTTTGAAAGAACTATGGCCTACCGTGAGTGTCATCGGTGCTAAGCTAAGCTTAAAACCTTATGACTCTCACGCTCACGTCATGCGTGTTAACTTTTCGATGCAACTCTTTACCCTGAAAGGGTTTTATATACTAGCCCAGGGCAACGCCCTGAGTAAAAAGGATAATAAATTTTAGCCATGAAAGGGCGTGACATAAAATTTTCCAGGTATGTTCCGCCCTTTCATGGCTTGACGATGCCTGCCCCAATACCCAGGGTGTTGCACTGGGCTGGTATGTTAAACCCCTACGGGGTAAAGAATTATATAAAAGTTAACACGCATGAAGCGCACATCTAGCTTACAAATCTTAACTGAACTCTGGGTAAAATTAAAGGGGAATTAGCGATGGCACAAATAAATGCACAAGCCAAAGAAATTGTTTTAAAGCTGCTTTATTTTGGCATTGAAAAAGCAGGTAAAAAGACGAATTTAAACTGGATTTATGAGCAAACACCGTCTTCTCGTAAAAGCCCACTCCAAGAAGAAAAGTTAGAAATGCAACAGACTTTCTTTTTTGAATACCTTGCAGAGCCTTCTTTTCAAATAGCAGGCATGAAAGTCAAGTGCAATCTATTTTCCATTTCTATGGATGCTCTTTCTAGTGATTGGGCTGGAAAATACTTAGAGGGTATAGACGGAATCGTTTTTGTTGTAGACAGCCATGAAAAAAGTTTATCAAACAATATTGAAGCCCTGTTTGCCTTGGAAAATTTTTTAAAAGAAAAGACATCTTCGCTTGCTGATATTCCCTTGATCTTTCAATGGAATAAACAGGATATCGCAGATGCTATTTCTCCCGAAGATTTGAATAGAGAGATCAACGCCTATCAATGCCCTGCTATTCTTGCTTGTGCTACATCAGGAGAAGGAATATGGAAAACACTAGAAACCATATTAAAAAAAGTCAAGAATAAAGTCCAAACCCAATTGGAAATTTCTGATACAAAAGAAAATCTCAAAGTGCAAGAATCTGATTTTGAAATAGACAGACCTTCCTTAAAAATAACAACCCAGTTGCCTAAAAAATGGCTCAAAAAAACAAAATCTTTAGAAATCCCAGGCAGTTTGCAGCAAAAAGAAGAAGAACAAAATTCTACTGCACCATCTCCCCTCAATACCATAAGAGATGAAAGCAATGAAGAAACTATAAAATACAGCCTGCCCCCAATGGAAATGCCCTCTGAAAAAATAGAAGAAGAAACCGAAGTTGTTGTTAATAAAGAACAAATTTTAGAATCTTCTGCTCATGAAGATACGGAAATAGACAAAAGGCTTCAGGATATTTTGCAATCTCATACCCAAGAACGAGATATCATGATCGCCACTGAAGATAAAGCTTTCCGTATGGAAGAATCAGAAACTAAAAAAATACAAGAAATCCCTATAGAAATCAAAGAAAAGCTTAAAAGCCAAAAAAATATCACAAAAAAGCTAGAGCCTCCGAAAAAAAGCCAGGAGAAAGATTCTGGTATTATGGATTTGGATATTTTTGAGCAAAAGGAAACTTTATCCTTTAACATAATCGAGAACCAGGAAGACAAAGGCCATACTCTTTCTGAGAAAACAGCAGTAAAAAGATTGATTCCACCAGAAAAAAAGTTTTTTTCTGCCCTACCAGAGAAAAGCTCACAAGAAGCTTTGAATATTTTAAAGTCAGGAAAGCCATTAGAAAACTGTCGCATCCAGCTTCTGGATTTAAGAAACAATACTTTTGAAAAATCCTTTACTATACAGCATTGCGAAATAGACCAATTGCTAGGGGATGGATCGGATTTCAATGCTGCTGTTTCTCTATTTAGCACAACAATATTCCAGACTATGACTTTTGGTGGTGAAAATCCCAGCTTGTTTAAAAATACTCTTACATTAAAGGATGTAGAGGTAAAAGGGGAATCGAACTTTGATAAAATCATTTTTAGCAAAAAAGTTTCTATCATGAACAGCAAATTTTTAGGCTGTCTGAAAATGAATGAAGCTTTGTTGGAAAATGGTTTTTCTGTAATGAACAGCCAGGTCGCTGAACTGCTTTGCCAAAGAACGCATTTCCGAGGGCCTTTTACTGTAACAGACACTACATTCAATAGTGTACTCAACCTACAGCATTGCAAATTTCAGGGTGTCTTCCTGATTTCTTCCAGCCAGTTCCAAAGAGCGCATTTCATGAATTCTTTATTCCAGAATAAAACAGAATTTTTGAACTGCACTTTTGAAAAGAGTGGCAATTTTGGTAAAATTCAGGTAGAAAAAGATCTTACTATCATTGGCTGCTTGTGCTATGGTACATTCCATATAGGAGAAGCCTATTTTAAAGGCGATCTTTACATACGCCGCACAGAATTTTTCTATGATGCTTCCTTTAGCAAGCTACTGGCATGTTCTATTGCCATCTTTGAAAAGAATACCTTTAGCAGCATTGCCGATTTTTCCATGGCAGAATTCCGCCACACAAAATTCTTACAAACCAAGTTCAATGGTGTAACGAATTTCCAGGAAAGCATTTTTGGCGATAGTGTTGAGCTATTAGAATGCGAATTCAACCAAAGAGTCCATTTCAATCGCACGATTTTCTTGCAAAAAGTGGATTTCCGAGAAACTAAATTCAACGGCATGGTATCCTTTGCCAATTTGCTAGGGGATTATGTCTTGCTGAATTGCAATCAGATTCGAGGCAAGCTGCTGGCAGAAAAAGAAAAAGACTATGCAATCATGGAGCAGGAATATCTGACTCTAAGGAAAATTTTCGAAAAAAACGCGCAAGACGATGACAGAAATTGGGCGCACTGGAATGCACAGCGTGCTGCCAGAAAGAAAACCAGCCTTTTTTCCTGGAAGCCATGGATGATGGTAAGTAAAATGGCAGACTATGTTTTTTTAGACCTGGGATGTGGATATGGGACAAAGCCAGTGAATGTTTTATTCCTTTCGTTTGTTATGGTTTTTCTTTTTGCCCTTGCGTATACTGGGCTTTCTTTCCCTAATGGCTTTAAGCCTGAGCAACTGATTCCCAATGGCATAAATTCCCTGATAACAAGCATCATTGCCTTTCTGCCCGCTGGTCTTACCTATTGGGGTGGCATTGCAATTTTGGACTTTACAAACATAGCCGATTGCATTTATAAAGTGCTGTTGTTGGCAGAAAATACATTAGGTATGTTTCTCTTTCTGTTATTTACTATGACTTTCTTCCGTAAGCTATTGAGGTATTAATCGTCTCATGCCTAAGCATATCTTTATCGTTGCAGGCGATGCGTCTGGTGATGTCTATGGAGCGCAGCTTATAGATGCCATAAGAAAAAAAAAGCCTGACTGGTCTTTTTCAGGACTAGGGGGCGACAGAATGGCCTCTACAGGCATGAATTTTCTTTACCATCTGGTAAGGGAATTCTCTGTTATGGGCTTTCTTCCCGTGATTTTGGGCATGCCAAAAGTGATGCGATTTTTAGAAATTACCCTGGATTTTTTCTCCCAAAATAAGCCAGACATGGTTGTTTTGATAGACTATCCAGGTTTCAATATGTATCTTGCAACGCATACTAAAAAAAGAAACATCCCAACGGTTTATTATGTGACTCCGCAAATATGGGCCTGGGCACCATGGCGTATCAAGAAAATCAAGCGACTGATGACAAAAATGCTTGTGATTTTTCCCTTTGAGGTAGAATTCTATCAAAAAGCGCGGATTCCCGTGGAATATGTCGGGCATCCCCTATTAGACAGGATGGGCGGATTTGTTCCTGACCCCCATCTAAGATCTAGCCTGGGATTGCCAGACGGACCTTTTCTTGCTTTGTTGCCAGGAAGCCGAAAAGCAGAACTTACAGGAAATCTCCCTACTATGCTGTGGGCAGCACATAAGCTAAACCAAAAGTTTCCTGTTCCTCATCTTGTGCTTGCTCTTGCATCGGAAAAATATCGTGTTCTTGTGGAAAGCATCATCTCAGAAAGCAGAAAAACAATGTCTTTTCCTGATATAACCGTAGTTTCAGGAAAAACATACAATATAGTCCACCATTCCCAGATGGTATTCGTTACTTCAGGCACAGCCACTTTGGAAACAGCAATCCTGAAAAAGCCTATGGTTGTTTTCTATCGTGTTCCACGCCTTCATAAATGGGTATTGGAAAACACCTCTTTTCTGAAATGCAAATACATAGCTTTACCCAACATTGTCAGCGGAAAAAAGATTATCCCTGAGTATGTTTTTTCTCACCCTTATCCTGAAGAGATCCTGTCAGCCATCTATTCTCTTTGGGATAACACACCAGAAAGAAAGCAATGCCTGGAAGATCTGGATTGTATGCAAAAACTCATGGAAAAGCCTGGCGCATCAGAAAATGTAGCTAAGGCAATTGTGGAAATGTTAGACAAAGCTTAAAGTTGATAAGGAATCAGAATTAAATAACTTCCCCATTTCGGAAAAAAATTTACCGCAGAGGCACAGAGATCGCAGAGAAGAGAAGATTAAAATTATACTACGAA
>JABWCH010000516.1 GCA_013359215.1 Candidatus Brocadiia bacterium
GTTTTAATGATGGTTGGCTACGCCCCTGATGAAAAAGAAGAAGTATCTAAGAATGAAATAGTTGAAGATGATAATGAAGAAGATGATAATGAAGAAGATAATGAATATAAATATGTAGATCGTGAAGATTTAGCAATCTTTGTTAAAATTCTAACTTCAGTAAAAAAATGATGTTTAAATGGAGTTTATTTAGAAGCCTTCTGCGTTGGAAGGCTTGTTTTGTATTCATATTGGAACTCAATGTTAAAAAAAAAGGAAAAAGAAGAAATGGACGGACACTCTGTAACCTATTGACTTAAAAAATGTAATAGTTTTTTATAAGGTGTTAAGACGGGGTGTAAAGCGGATACTGTCACCTCCTGCCTTATTTAAAAGATTCGTTTAGGGATAGAAAGAGGATCGTAACCTTTTTCGACAAGCCAGTAAAATTACTGCCTGGTTTCCCTTTTTTTATCTATGCAGTATACCTTTTGCAGTAGAAAGGAATATTATGCTGAATGTAACGCTTTTTGGGGAGGCAGCGTTCGGTGTAAACTTTGGCTATAAGCGCAATAAAAAAAGTGATGTTTCTGCCGTAGAATAAAGCAGATGCTATTATATAGCACTGTTTAGCCTGCACAATCTGCATATGCTGAGGACAGATTTTACTATGAAAGCTAACTTTATAAAGCCATGAAAAACTGTACTATATCGGACGCTCGCTAACTTTACGATCCCCAAAATCCGTTATATTGAGGATTTTTATTTACTTAAAAAATATAAGTATCTACTGCCTTGTTTTTTTCGTTCAATTATGTTTTCTTCAAGTAGATGTTCTAAATCTGCTCTAATAGTAGAATAAGCTAATTGAAAAAAAGAGGCAACTTCTTGAATGGTTATGAAATTTGATGTTTGAATGTGTTGTAAAATTTTTTGTTGCCTTGGAGAAAGAATTAAACTGGGGTTGATGGAAAAATTTTCAGATGGAAGGTTTTTGGTTCGATACAAAATCTTGATATCTTCGCTTACTTCATAAAAAATGTTTCGTCCTTCTTTTTTAGCTAATTTTACGAAACCAAGCTCTTGGAATTTTTGGAGATATTTTGCTACATTGCTCTTTTTTAAATCAAGATATTTAGTAAGCTGAATATTTGTAAATCTTCCAAAAGAAGCTCCTTGAAGTAAGACTTCTATTTCTCTGGTGGTCAAAATTTTCAAAATTTTTTCTTCCATAAATCCAAAAAGAAGTTTTTGAACATCTTCCAGGCTTAAAATTTTTCCTATGCTTCTTGGAAAACGGGTAAGAATTGCCTGTAAAGCATCCATAATAAATCTTATTTTTCCTTCATATAGATCATATAAAAAGGAAATACAATTGTCTTCTACTGGTTTAATCCAACATAATTGTTTCATAGCTAAAAGTTCATAACGTAGATGAATTGCTTCTAGAGTTTCCTCTTTTGTTAAAGGCGGGACATAAATAGGCCAACCAAAGAAAATGCTTCTTACTCTTTCTAATGGGGAAATAACTTTGCGAAAAAAACCCGTTGGGCCAATAAAAATGAAATATACTTCTGGAATTTGAAAAGTATCCCTCAGATTTTGGAATATTTGCTGACATTCTTCCAATCTGCCTGATTGTAAAATTTCTAAGTTGTCGAAGTGAAGAATTATTCCTCGATAACCTTTTTGAAGTATAGCTTTTATTGTCTCTTGAAGATAAAACTGAAGCCTAGCTTCTGTAATGTTAGGAATCGTAATGTTTTTACTTTTTCCATATCCTCCTCCAATTCCTAATATTTGACCTTCAATTTGGTAAGAACTCTGTTGATAAACTTTGTCCAAAATAAGCAATTCTTCAAACAGTGGTTCTGAGGTAATTTTTTCAAGCCCAAAAGTCAGTACCATTTTATGTAACAAATGAGAGAGAATATTAAGCAAAAAATCTTTAGGCTGCCAATTGTAATAAATAGGGATTTCTCCATAAGATGTAAAAAGTTTTTGTTCTTTTTTTACTTTATGTTCCCAAAAATGTCTGTGGTAGTTGATAAACGTTGTTTTACCAACACCGATCTCTCCTTCTATTACAATACGATTCCCCCCTGGAGAGTCTAATAGCCTTAAAAGTAAGTCGGATTCTTCTGTGTTTTTTCTTCCTACAAAAGCTTTTTCTATAGAAAGTAAGTTTTCTCCATACAAAGAAAGTGGTCTTGTATTAAAAGGATTTTCTTTGAAGCCATAGGCTTCCCAAATATTAAGTAAATTGTCTTCCATCCAAATTTCCTTTTTATAATCTTGTGTAAAACATAGTAATAATAGTTATAATAAAAAAATATAACTATGTCAAACAATTTTTATGATAATTATAATGGTTATAGAAAAAAAATATTACAATTATAATCTTTCTTTGTTTTAAGGCTAAGCAATGAGAATTAAATAACTTACCCATTTGGAATTACTGTATAATTAAGCATAGGCAAAGACTCGTCAAATAAGATGCCCATATTTTGCCTGAATT
>JABWCH010000124.1 GCA_013359215.1 Candidatus Brocadiia bacterium
GCCACAAAATAGCAAAGCCATAAGTGCAGAAATTGCACTAAAAAGATACACCAATAAGGCCATTGAGTCAAAACCTGCAAGAGTTGCCATGGAAGGAATCATCCACGCAAAGCCTCTTTATATTGTAAAGGACAACCGAGAAATTTACCAATCGCTGGAAAAATACTTTTATGATGCTGGGATCAATACTTCTGTTGTTGACAACGTACCAGAAGATGCTTGCTGTGTTTTGTACCTGAGAGGGCTTGATGCATTGTCCCAAGATACCCATGAATCGCATCGGAAAGTATGCGAAGCTGCTTTTGTCGCAGCCAAAATTTGTGCAAACAACCTGTTCCAAAACCAAGAAAAGCATGGATTCTTTGTTACTGTACAGGATACTGGGGGAGATTTTGGAATCGAAAGTAACATGGAAAAAGGCATATTATGCGGGTCTGCACTGAGTGCTCTGGTAAAAACCGCAGCCCAGGAATGGGAAAATGCATCTGTCAAAGCGATTGATATTGAATGCAACGGAAGCAGCAAGGAAGAGATTGCAAAAAAAATTTTTGATGAAATTATCTTTGGGGGTAATGAAATTGAAGTAGGGATACAAAAAGACGGTAAACGGGTGATCATTGCTACAGAACTCACGGAAGAAGTGCTTGCCAATCATGAAATGCAGGACGGCGATGTGATTCTGGTAAGCGGTGGTGCGAGAGGAGTCACGTCAAGCTGTCTTTGCGAGCTGAGCCTTGGCAAAAAATTGAAAATGGCTATATTGGGAAGAACAGAGCTTGTTGATGAACCAGTCTTTGCCAATTCTATCGAAGGCGAAGCAGCATTAAAAAAGATATTTTTGGAAAAATATACCGAGCAAGGCAAGAGCATCACACCGTCCCAACTTTCCCAGGAAGTAAACAAAGTGCTTGCTTGCAGGGAAATCAGAAAAACACTAAGCCAGATTCACGAAAATGGCTCTAAAGCAAGGTATTTTAGTGTTGATATCAACCATTTCGAAGAACTGCAAAAAGCAGTGGAGCAAATTCGCGAAGAATGGGGGCAAATCCATGGAATTATCCACGCTGCGGGGGTTCTTGCGGATAAACAGATACGAGAAACAACAATAGAGCAGTTTAGAGCAGTATTCAATACAAAAGTTCTTGGATTTTATAACATGCTGGAGGCTACATCCAGGGATAATCTGTCTCATATCTGCTGCTTTTCTTCTGTTGCCGCAAGGTATGGGAATAAAGGCCAGGCAGCTTACTCCATGGGCAATGAAGTACTCAATAAAGTCTGTAAGAAGAAGTATTTCCAAAGCAAAGGCAAATGCCTTGTAAAATCCATCAACTGGGGGCCCTGGGACGGAGGGATGGTTACTCCCTTTCTAAAAAGCCATTTTGAGGCGAATGGAATCTCTCTGATTCCTGCCAAAGCAGGAGCGAAAAGATTTGTCGAAGAATTTTCTAACATTGACAGTTCTGTGGAAGTGCTGATTGGCAGCCCCATTGCATTGGTCCAAAATCAAGCAGAAAATAGAAAATGGCTCATCAGAATTCATAAAGACACGCATCCCTACATGGAAAGCCATAAAATCATGGGTACTCCTGTAGTGCCTGCAACATTTGTAAACGAAACTTGCCTGAAGCTGGCAAAAAAAGCATATCCCCTGGATGATTTCAGATATATAAAAAAATTTAAAATTCTTAAAGGAATGAAGCTGAATGACTATTCAGGAAAAGGCGACTGGTTCTACATCAGTTGCAATGAAGCCAAAGAAGGCAATCAAAGAAAATTAATATTTGAAGTGACATCCCTTCAGGATATAAAACACTATTGCATGGAAATCATACCCAATACCATGCCTGAGTTCAATCCAATTGCCTTTGAGGAAAAGCCCCAAAACTGGAATCTTGAATTGTCCGATATTTATAATGATAAACTCTTCCATGGAAAGGATTTTCAAGGAATCAAGAAGCTTTTATGGATCGAAGGAAATAAATGCGCTGCCATTCTATATAAAAAAGAACCGCTAGATACAAAAAATTATGATCTCTTTGGCAATGCTACCATATTTGATGCTGGAATGCAGGTAGGACTATTATGGGGAATACACAACTACCAATACAAAAGGCTGCCTGTTGGATACAAAGAATTGTATATGCTTCAGGAAGTTCATTATGATGAAGATATCCTGTGTATTGTAGAAGCTATAGACGCAAATGAAACATATATCAAAATCAATTTCGCATTCTTTACCATGGACGGAAAGCTATTAGCCCAGTTTATGGAAGGATGTATGTTTACATACAATACAGGAGGGGATGCGAATGTTTGAAGAAATAGCCATCATCGGACAATCATGCGTTCTCCCCTGCTGTAATCATATTGGCGATCTTTTGGACATAGTGAGAGAGGGCAAGATAGTTATTTCTGACCCAGAGAAGGGATACTGTCGGGCGGAGGAGCAAAATTTTACAGGAGGAGGGCCAGGAAATTACATCCCTGACCTTGCATTCCATTATAAAGGTGGATATGTAAAAGGATTTAAAGCAAATTTTAAACAAGAGGATTTTGCTATTGATGTTAACCTGTTGAAAAAGCTAGATCCTGTATTTCAATGGAGTCTCTGGGCTGCGAGAGAAGCCCTTTCCAGCTCTGGACATTGGGGGGATGCGCAACTGCTCAAAAGATCTGGCCTTATCTTGGGAAATCTGATTTATCCAAGCTGTTCCTTTGTAGAGCTTGCTGAAAATATTTATTTTAATGCATTTATCAAAGATCTTAAGAATCTTGATAGCATCCATCCTTACAACAGGTTTACATCAGGATTGCCTGCAAGAATGATAAAAAATGCGCTGGCAATCGGAGGTAGTGCTTTTAGCATTGATTCTGCCTGCGCAACAAGCCTCTATGCGATAAAGCTTGCCTGTGATTCATTGCATAGAAAAGATAGCGATATGATGCTGGCTGGTGCTGTTTGTGCCAGCGAGCCATTTTTTATGCATATTGGCTTCAGTTCCTTATATGCTTTAAGCCCTTCAGGATGCAGCAGACCTCTTAGCTCCAGCGCAGATGGACTAGTGCCTTCCGAGGGAGCTGCCTTTGTCGTCTTAAAAAGGCTTAAAGATGCAATCCGCGATAAAAATGGAATCTTGGGCATCATCAAAGGAATATCGCTTGGCAATGACGGAAAAAGCCGAGGATTCTTATCGCCTTCCTCCAAAGACCAAATCCAGTGCCTGAATCATGCGTATCGCATTGCAGGGGTACGCCCTGAAGATATTTCCTATGTAGAATGCCATGCTACAGGGACTCCTGTTGGGGATGCTACTGAAATCAAAAGCATGAAAGAGGTATTTGCAAAGAATCAAAATTTAGCTATTGGTTCTCTGAAGGCAAACTTTGGACACATACTAACGGTTTCAGGGATGGCAGGAGTTCTTAAAATATTGGGAATGTTCCAAAATGGCTTCATTCCAACAACACCCAACGCCTATCCCTTGCTTAGGGAAATTGAGAATAGCAACTTCCGAGTACCCAAAAATAGTGAAATATGGCAACCCATAGAAGGTAAAAGGCTTGCTGCAATCAGCAATTTTGGGTTTGGCGGGAACAATGCCCATATAATCCTGGAACAATGGACAGGGGAAAAAGCAAAATATCATGAGATAAAAAAAACAGGCAGTAAAGTCTCTATTGCCATTACAGGAATCGGGATTAACACAAATTATTTTTCAGGGACAGAGAACTTTTTAAAATACATTGTTGATCCTGATGCAATGCCTGAAAATGGGGAGGGACATGACCAGGTCATATTGGACATATCTGAGCTATCGTTTCCGCCAAAGGATTTACAGAAGTCCCTGGGGCAGCAGCTTTATATTTTGAAATCTGTGGGAGATGCCGTAAAACAGATTGCCAATATGAATCTTGAGAAAACGGGTGTCTTCATTGGATTGCAAACCGATGCCCAAAGCAATTTATTTGCACTCAGGTGCAGATTAGAAAAGCATCTCGAAGCAGAAAATTGGCATCTTTCACAAGAAATCATCAAAAAAATCAAAAGTATCCTTGCGCATCCTGCTGAAGCTGCTTATGTTCTGGCAACAATGCCCAATATTGTTACCAATAGAATCAACGCACAATACAACTTCAAGGGGTATAGCAGCGCAATCGCTGCAGAAGAATTGTCGGGAGATTACGCATTGGAAACAGCTCTAAACGCTGTTGCAAAGGGAGAAATCGAGGCGGCTATTGTTGGTGCTGTGGATATATCCGTAGAGCCAGTGCAAAAACTGTCAGCCCAAAAGGTACTCTCCCTGGACTTCCAAAAACCTATGAATGCGGCTGTTGCCATGGTGATAAAAAGACTGGATGATGCAGAAAGAGACAGAGATCATATTTTCGCTGTGGTTGAAATGTGCGGCGAGGGGATGTCTCTTCCAAACTGCGATGAAAATTTGGGCAAAAGCATTTATGATTTTGGAAACAGGCCAGCAAAGAATAGTCTGACTTTACAGACAGGCCATTCTCATGCTGCTTCAGGTCTTTTGCACATCGCTGCTGCTGCCCTTATGATCGATAACAGAATTTTTAGAGCAATGGACGAAAAAAGAACCATAGCCATGTCGATATGCAATAAAAACCTCATTCAGGTAATCAATACAACCTTTGCTGGAGGGTATCATTCCACATTGCTGAGTGGGTATAAAAAGGACGAAGTACAATGCCCAGCAATTTATACCCTTGAAAGCGTTGATTCAGAAATGAAATCCACTGATAGTCGGAGGATGAAATTCCCTCTTTATATGGATGCCTTTTTCCGAAGAAAGGAAATAGCCTATATTCTGGAGACTTTTCTTTCCACTACAATGCAAAAAACACCTGAGCATTCTCTAACCGAAGAAAAATCGATTATTCCGCCTGTCCAAACCATAAAAAACAGAGAACCAAAAGCAGAGCATTCTCTTTTCTTATTCCTGCAAAGACATCGGCAAATGACCGACATTCATATAGACTTTATGGAGAAACAGAAGATTGCAAATGAAAAATTTATTGCCTTTCAAAGCAAGACAAAAAACTATTTGCTTGGTATTGAAAAAGCAAGCAGTCATGCAATGATAAAAAACGATTTCAAAGAGGATAGGATCAAAACACCAACAGGCCCATCCTTTTCCAGAGAGCAGCTTGAGATCCTCGCATCAGGAAAAATTTCCAGCGTTCTGGGCAGCATGTTTCAACCACAGGATGCATATCCTGTCCAAGTTCGTTTACCGCAGCCACCGCTACTTTTATGCGACAGAGTAACTGGAATCGAAGGAAAACCTTTATCTATGGGGCCAGGTACTTTATGGACTGAAACTGATGTTCATACTGACAGTTGGTATCTTTGTAGTGGAAGAATGCCTTCAGGAATTTTTATTGAAGCAGGCCAGGCCGATTTGCTTCTGATTTCATGGCTAGGGGTAGATTTGCTCAACAAAGGGGAACGGGCATATCGCCTGCTTGGCTGCGAGATCATAATCCATGGGCCTTTGCCAAAAGCAGGAGATAGATTGCAGTATCAGATAACCGCGGACGGTCATTCTTCCCTAGGGGATGCCAGGTTGTTTTTCTTCCATTATGATTGCAGAATCAACGGGAAGATCAGGATATCGGCAAGAAACGGCCAGGCTGGGTTCTTCACTAAAGAAGAATTGAAAAACTCAGCAGGTGTAATATGGAATCAAGAAGCTGCAAACTATACAAAAGAGCCAAGACTGGAAATCCCGTATCCAATATGCAGCAAAAAATCTTTCTCCAGGGAGGACATCAAACACTATGAAAATCGCGAACTCTACTCCTGTTTTGGGGATGGATTTGAAATAGTAAAGACTCATTCCCGAACACCAATAAGCCTGGTCGGCAAATACTTTCTAATGGATGAAATCCATGAATTTAGCATCCGTGGAGGCGCGAAAAAGAGAGGATACATGGCAGGCAGGAAAGCAATCCATGCTAATGACTGGTTCTTTGAAGGCCATTTCAAAAATGACCCGTGTATGCCAGGGACACTTATGGCAGAAGCATGTCTTCAAATGATGGCTTTTTACATGACTGCGCTTGGGTTCACAAAAAACAACGATGGATGGCGATTTGAGCCTGTTACAGGAGAATTTTGCAAATTTTTATGCAGGGGGCAGGTTACTCCTGATTCAAAAGAATTACTCTATGAAATATTTATAGATGAAGTCATTGCCAGCCCATATCCTACGGTGTATGCCCATGCTTTATGTATGGTAGATGGGCTGAAAGCCTTTTGCAGTGAGCGGATGGGATTGAAACTGGTTCCCGACACACCCCTTTCCAGTATGCCAGAATTATTAAACACGATGGAACATGATCCCCAAAGAAAGGCACTATTTAACTATAAATCTTTGATTCATGCTGCTTTGGGAAAACATTCAGAAGCCTTTGGCGAAAAGTACAAGATTTTTGAAGACATCCGAAGAGCACCTCGCCTTCCTGGCCCGCCCTATCTCTTTATGACCAGGGTTACTGGCGTAGAGGGCAAAGCTGGTGGCATGAATGCTGGCTCAAAAGTCACATCGGAATATGATATTCCCAGGGATGCCTGGTATTTTAAAGAGAATGATTCTCAGACCATGCCTTACTGTGTACTGATGGAAATTGCGCTACAACCATGTGGATGTCTTTCTATCTATATTGGAAGCTCTCTATGTTCGGATGAAGATTTTTTATTCAGAAATCTTGATGGCAAAGCAACCCAGTATCGTGAAATTACACCCAAAGATAAAACCATTAGAACAGAAGCTCAAGTAACATCTTTGTCACGCTTAGGTTCTGCCATGATTCAGAGCTTTACAATAAATTGCTATATAGATCAAGTTCTTGTATTCAAAGCAGACGCAGTTTTTGGCTTGTTTACCCCTCAGGCAATGCGTAACCAAAAGGGCATTCCACTAACGGATAAAGAAAAGGAAGCCACAGCATTGACAGACAATCAGAATGTGAACCTTCTTGGCTATCCCAAAGAGTATTTCAGAAAAAAAGGTTGCAGTTTGCCTCAGGGAAAACTACTCATGATTGATACCATTTGCGGATACTGGCATAGCAAAGGAAAGAATGGGAAAGGTTTGTGGATCGCTGAAAAAACTCTTGATGCATCCCATTGGTTTTTTAAGGCACATTTTTACCAGGACCCTGTGCAGCCTGGATCATTGGGTGTTGAGGCCATCATCCAACTGATGAAGTTTTGCATGATGCATAAAAAAATGGATGCTTCCTATAAAAATTGCCATTTTGAACCCATCATAACAGGAATGGAAATAGAATGGCACTATCGAGGCCAGGTGATTCCCTCAAACAAAAAAATGCGTGTTGAATTTGAAATGGAAACAGAAGGAATAGAGGAAACCTTTGCCTATGTTACAGGACAGGGAAAACTCATGGTGGATGGGCTAAAGATATACCATCTTCCCAGGATAGGGCTTCGAATTGTCCGAGACTAGGTAAAACAACAATACCATATTCAAACGATCTCTCCGTGAAAGTATTTAGGAAAATTGTGAATGCCATGACAAATAAATCAAAACCAAGAAAAAAACTTATTGCTACTCCCTATAATGTTAGAGAAACTTTAGGGTGGTTTGTTAGAAACATTTTTGGGCCCAGGAAACACAACCCTGGCAAAATTCAATTTGTACCGCACCATATTGAAATGAATTCCATTGAAAAACAATTTCGATTAGGATTCATTGGGGATATCATGAATATGCGAAAATATACTTTAAAAATAGCCCCAGAACTACACCAATTTTTACAAGATTGCGATTATGTCTTTGGGAATTTCGAAGCAACTCTAACAGAAGAAACTTGCCATCAATTGGATCAAAAACAGGATCGCAAAATTATCTTGAGTTTGGCAGAATTAGTAGCCCCAAACAAATGGATTCTCTCCATCGCAAACAACCATGCTGGCGATTTTGGGAGAAATATTTGTGCAGAATCAGAAAAACTTCTTAAAGAAGCAGGATTCCAAACATTGGGGTTTAAAGAAAAACAGCGTTTAGCCATTCAAACAAACCTTGCCGTCACCACGGGTACAATGTGGAGCAATCGCCTGTGCAATTATGTTGCAGATCTTCCCTCAATAGATGCCAAATTGCCTCTCTCAACAGCATGTGAAATCCTCTATCCACATTGGGGGTATGAAATGGAATTATACCCGCGACCCAATATCATGAGCATGGCAAATTCCTATTTACAGAATTACACATGCATCGTGGGGCATCATTCGCACGTACCTCAGCCAATTACGGTTGTCACAGCAGAAAATCCAAAGATAGTGGCGTATTCTTTGGGAAATTTTTGTAGTGGATTCAATATACAAAAATATTCTTACGGTGAAGTATTCAAAGCAGATTTTGGTTTTACTACTTCAGGGCATTGGGCAATTGGGAATTTGGATTGGTCTTTTACTCGTTGTATGAAAATGGATCAAACAACATTTCAAGTTTCTCTTGTTAACACCTGTGCTTTTCATCCCAACATATAATTTGGCTTAGAATTACGTTTGTATTAATTTAAACTTTCCTGTATGGGCATCAACATCTATTTTGTCTACAACTTTTATATAACAAGAAACATTCTCCATTTCTTTTTTTACAAGGATCTCTGAAATTCTCCTATCAACATCAGCTACCAATTTCCTGATGCTTTCATCGTCCATATTTCTCTGAGGAACAATGCTAAAGATAAAGGCTTCTTTATTCATCACCTTCATTTGAAATTTTGCAAGCCCTTTTACGTATATAGCACTTATTGTAAGAGAGCTTATAGAATCTTCCAATCCATGTTTGTTAAGAAATACAGGAGAATTTTCTATTCTACCTAGTATTTCTTTGACCTTGGTGTATGGGGAAATTTCTTCCTTATCCTCAGTCTCAGGAATTAAAGAATCATTCATTTTATATCTTATAAGAGGCAAAGTATAGTTAAAAATGTTAGTAACATACAATGAATCTTTGTTAATATCAAAAATCAAATCATCTTCATTTAGGTACATGCCATTATATTGTGGTCTTGAGATGCCCATGATAAGATGTTCTGAGCTACAATACAAATTTATAACCTCTGCATTGGGAAAAGACTTTTCTATAGCATTTCTATCACTAGTGTTTAATACTTCAGCACTTGTTTCAATCAAAAAAGGATTAATATTTAACTCATTTTGGGATTGTTTTTCTGCAAGGATTCTAATCGCAGAAGGATATCCAGTAAGAATATCAGGCTTAAATCTATTTAGCCTTTCCACAACATTCTTTAAAGGCTCATCAATGCCGCATATTTCCAGAGGGTAAAGATGCTTAAACAAAGAATTTTTTATTGCGGCTATTAAAGTTACTCCTGCATAATGACCATCAATTACTCCATAATAGGCTAGTTTTTTTCTCATTTTCAAAAGATTGGCTATGGGCAATTTGAGATTTTGCGCCATATTTCTTGACCAATCCTCTTTTGAATATACGAAATAGCCAACCACTCCTGATGAACCAGACGTATGAACCACATAATACTTGTCATGCAACAATTCAAAAGGATTTCTGGATTCCGATAAAAACCCGATTACCGATCTTTTGGTTACCTCTTTAGAAGTAACAATATCATCGAAATTCTCCATCAGGATCTCTTTTGTCAAAACAGGAAAATCCTTTGGTACGCATGCTGTGCAGTCAATATTATTCTTGTGAATAATTTTTTTGTAGAAAGCAGAGTTTCTCTCAACGAATTCTACAAACTCTCTAAATCGCTTTAGATTTTTTTCCTCCAATCCTTTCCTGTTTCTTCTGGAATTTAGAAAATTCTCTATGCTTTTTTTAAAAAAGATCTTTGCATTCATGTCTATATATGCCTTTTAAGCCAAAGATTAAAAGCTTTTCAACTGGCACAAGTCACAAGAATCCGTTAAAGCGAGAATTTCTTTGATTTGTTTTGTGGACATTTCTGTTAGCCATGCTTCTCCTGAGCCAATGACATTTTGGGCAATTTCTTTTTTTTCATCGATCATGTTGTCTATTTTTTCTTCCATTGTGCCTGAGCAAAGGAATTTGTGAACCTGGACATTTTGGATCTGGCCGATGCGGAAGGCTCGGTCGGTTGCCTGGTTTTCTACAGAAGGATTCCACCATCTGTCGTAGTGGATGACATGGGAGGCTCGCGTCAGGTTAAGACCTGTTCCGCCTGCTTTTAGCGAAAGAATGAAAAGGCGCGGGCCTCTCTCTTCCTGGAAGGTATCGATGATGGCTTGTCTTTTTTTACGTTCTACCTGCCCATGCAGAAAAAGAATTTCTTCTCCCAGGTTTTCCTGCAAATGCCTCTTGAGTATGTCTCCCATCTCAACGAATTGGGTAAAAAGGAGGCATTTTCCCTGGCCTGCCAGAATCTCTTCTAAAATTTCTTCTAGCCGAAGGAGCTTTCCTGATCTGTGGGCAATCGAGGAATTGTCTTTCAGGAACTGCAAGGGGTGGTTGCAGATTTGCTTGAGCTTCATGATCGCAGAGAAAATAATTCCTTTTCGTTCTATGCCATCGGCTTTTTCTATTTTTTCCATGGTGTCTTGCAATACTGCTTCATAGAGGGAGGCTTGCTCTCTGGTTAGTTTGCAATATACTTTGGTTTCTATTTTTTCAGGCAAATCTTGGATGATGTTTTTGTCTGTCTTCAATCGCCGCAAGAGGAATGGCCCTGTCAGTCTTTTGAGATCCTGGATGGCTTTTGGATTGTGATGGAACTGGATAGGCAGGAAAAAACGTTGCTGGAACTCTGCTTCGCTGCCCATAAAACCAGGGTTGAGAAATTCCATCAAAGACCAAAGCTCACCTATGTTGTTTTCCACGGGTGTTCCTGTGAGAGCAATGCGGCATTCTGCTCTAAGTGATCTTGCTGCATGAGCTTGTTTTGTTTTAGGATTTTTTATATTTTGGGCTTCATCCAGAATCAAGCCTAGCCAGTCTACTTTTTGAAAAACATCAATATCTCTGTAAAGAAGGGCATAGCTGGAAACAACGAGATCGCACTTTTCTATTTCGAGCAGAAAAGAATTTCCCTTTTTTCTTTGTATTCCATGATGCAAAAGGACTTTTAGGGTCGGCGTAAACCTTTGGGCTTCCTTGATCCAATTGCTGCTTACAGAGGTTGGGCATATCAAAAGGCTAGGGCGATTTTTTCCTTTTTCTTTCCAGTGTATAAGAAGGGCAAGGGTCTGGATGGTTTTCCCTAGTCCCATATCATCAGCAAGGCAAGATCCTAGCCCAAAGCGTGATAAAAATTCGAGCCAGGCATAGCCTCTTTTTTGGTATGGTCGTAGCGTTCCTGTGAATTCTTTGCTGGCTTCCAGGGTTTCCAGGGATTCGGGTGACTGTAGGCGATCCAGGAAATTTTTGACTTCTCCTTTGGTTTCTATTCCTGCAAAATCCAGGCCATAGTCTTGATCCCGCATGCCAAGAGAGAGCTGGACACAGTCACGCATGGTCATTTTATCATGTTTTTTCCACAGGTTTATTGCCTCCTGGATTTCTTTGGCATCCACGTGTATCCATTTGCCTCGGAATTTTACCAGAGAGGATTTCATTTGCGCGAGTTCTTTCAATTCTTTCAGGGAGAGGGATTCCTCACCTAGAGCGATTTGCCATTGCACATCCACAAGCTGGTCTAAAGAGAATTTGCTTTTGTCTTGCAAAAAAGGCTCTAAAAGCTCGGCTTTGGCAGACAGCTTGTTTATAGTCTTTTTTCCTGTCCACCAGGAAGGTAAGAGTATGCTAAATCCCATTTGCTTGAGTATCCATGCTATTTCTGAAAGAAATCGGTAGGCTTCTGGTGTTTGCAGATCAAGGCTTTCTGGATACCAGCTTTTTAAGCTTTTTTGCATAGCAGGCCAGACTTTAGCGACTTCGCCCAAAGAGGAAAATAGATATTCTTTGGGTTGGAAATTGTCTCGCTTGAGCAAAGATGCTTTTTTTTCCTGGGCTTGCCATGCGTGGCTGGCAGGGATCAAAAGGCTAGGGTCTTTGGTGTCTTGTAAAAAATAGCGCAGTTTCCAAATCTCCTGGGATCTTTCTCTTTTGGCTTCTTCAGGCTCTTCTAGCCTCAGGCAAAGACGGAAAGGGGTATTGGCTGTAAGGAAAACAGGTTTTTGCCAGCTTTCTAGTATCTCTGCAAAGCAGGCGAGTTCCTCGCTCCTGCCTTGCATTTTCCCTGATGGGGCAAGCAGTGCTTCAATCCATTGTTCATGCAAAGAAGAAGTTTTTTTCCTGGGGTTTTCCCTGTTGCCCTGGACTTGGGATCGCAAGTAAAAATCGCAGGCATTTTCTATAAAATGGCAAAGCAAATCCTCAGATGGTTTGCAAGGGGCTTTCTCTTCATTTGTTTCTGTGATGCTTCTGCATACTCCTGGCATTTTTTTTGCCAACAGCGCAAGGGTTTCCTGGTCTTCCCCTAAATATAAGGGTTTCCATCTTGCATAGTATTCTTCTTCTTTTTTGCTAAGGGAAGGGAGAAAATGTTGTTTTTGTAGAAGGCTCTGGGCAAAGCGCATAGCCCATGTCCAATAATGGATATCATTGCCTAATAAAAACCCTGGGCCAAACTTGCTTTTCCCTAGAAAGTAAGGCAAAAGCTTGAGAAAGGATTCTATGGAAAGGACTGCTGTGCTGATATGAAAGGGAAGCAAAGTAATTTTCCCTGCTTTATCTGTGCCTTGCTCAATCAAGGAAGAAGAAACCAACGCTTGTCCCTGGCAGGAAGGCGACCATAGAATCATATAGGATGTTTTTTCCAGTTTAATTTGGCTGCTGATGGTTTGCAAACTGTACAAAAGCCTTTTATGGCCTGCATCAAAGGGAAATGATTTTTTCTGTTTTTTGGAAACAAACAAAATTTTGTCTTCTGTTTCCTCAGAACTTTCTCCCCAGAGATAAATAAAGTCGTCCAAAATACTTGCATGAAGAATAAGCATAAAAGCCTCGTCTTGGTACTAGCCCATAACACTATAAACTTAGCTTGACAATGCGACATGGAAGCGGATGCTTACGTGCAAGCCTTATTGTATGAAACTTCAAGCAACAAGCGGGTTCTACAAGCCTGTTTTATTTGAATCGAGGATTGCATCTTATGAAAGAATTTTGGAAGATAAACCATCTGGAGACTCTACAAAGAATTTTGTCTCTCGCCAAGACTTCCCCTGATCTGGAATTCTTTGAAAAAGAAATGAAATTGAGTGTACTTTAATGGAATGCTTATATACTGTTACGACTTGTGCTAGTTGAAAAAATTATTAATATATTGATATAGCTTGTTTTGAAATAATGACTTCTTTACCCCGCATTGGTTGCATATACCAGCCCAGGGTAACACACCATAGCTGTCAATTTAAGCGTAACGCGATGCAAAACCTCATGCGTGTTAAGTTATAAGTATCTTAAAAAAAATAGCTTGTATTAACCCAAAAAGCAAACGAGTTTTATCTGAAGAGATCCCTTCGTGTAAGCCTTCTTTCAGGAATCAAAAAAACAGGTATCCCATTTTTATTTTTGCGCCAGGCTCAAGAGTCGAATAAAATTTTTTGATTTGCCAGG
>JABWCH010000517.1 GCA_013359215.1 Candidatus Brocadiia bacterium
ACTATTACAAGAAGAAAAAAATAAATTAAAATTCTCTGCGACACTCTGCGTCTATGCAGTGAAAAGGATTTTTCGTTTGAATGATGACAGTCCCTAGTTTAGCGATAAGAATTAAATTACTTCCCCATTATGATTTCACCGCAGAGACGCAGAGTACGCAGAGAAGAGAGAAGAACAACCAAAAATATTGTCTTTGCTTCTGCGTATTCTTCCTATTCTTCGTAGTATAATTTAAAATTTTCTCTTCTCTGCGCTCTCTGTGCCTCTGCGGTAAATTTTTTTTCGAAATGGGGGAATTCTGATTCCTTAAACAATGCGTTTGATTCAGAGAACTGCGAGTGTGGACGTGATATAAAATACACAAAGGGCTTATTTGCTTACTATTTTTGAAAATGCAATTGAAAGAGGTTAAAAAAAACATTATGGCCGAAGAAAAGTTAGAAAAAACAGAGGAATCCAAATCTTTGGATTTTATTCGGAGTATTGTTGTAGAAGATTTCAAAACCAATAAACACAATGGAAGGCTCATGACTCGATTCCCACCAGAGCCTAATGGTTATTTGCACATTGGTCATGCCAAATCCATTTGTCTGAACTTTGGAATAGCAAAAGAATACAACGGCGTTTGTAACCTTCGATTCGATGACACAAACCCTTGCAAAGAAGACATAGAATACGTTGAATCCATCCAGGAAGATGTAAAGTGGGTAGGCTTCGACTGGGAAGACAGACTCTATTATGCTTCTGATTATTTCCAGAAACTTTACGAATGCGCTATAGAACTCATCAAAAAGGGCAAAGCATACGTTTGCGAGCTGACTCCTGATCAGATACGAGAATACAGAGGGACTCTAACCGAAGCAGGAAAAGAAAGCCCTTATCGAAATCGCCCCATAGAAGAGAACCTGGCCCTGTTCGAAGGTATGAAAAACGGCAAGTTTGAAGATGGGAAGTATGTTTTGCGAGCCAAAATCGATATGGCTTCACCCAACATCAACATGCGTGACCCTGTCATGTATAGAATCCTTAGAGCCACACACCATAAAACAGGAGATACATGGTGCATCTATCCAATGTATGACTATGCCCACTGCGTTTCTGACTCTGTGGAAGGGATCACTCATTCTATATGCACCCTGGAATTTGAAAACCATCGTCCTCTGTATGACTGGTTTTTGGATGAGCTAGGCTTGCCCAACCATCCACAGCAGATAGAATTCGCGAGGCTCAACATCAACTACACAGTTATGAGCAAGCGCAAACTGCTTTATCTTGTGAAGGAACATCATGTTTCTGGATGGAACGACCCTCGTATGCCAACCATTGCTGGCATGAGAAGAAGAGGCTATACCCCTGCTGCTATACGCAATTTCTGTGAGAAAATTGGTGTTGGTAAAACAGAAAGCACCATTGATATAGCTCTTTTGGAATACTGCGTCCGAGAAGACTTGAATAAAGTTTGCCCTAGAGTCATGGGGGTATTGAATCCTCTGCGTGTTATCATCGATAATTATCCAGAAGGCCAGGTCGAATATCTGGATGCTTTGTACCAGTCGGATAACCCTGCTATGGGTACAAGAAAAGTTCCCTTCTCTCGCGTGCTTTATATTGAAAAAGAGGATTTCATGGAAAATCCTCCCAAAGAATTCTATCGCCTTGCTCCTGGAAGAGAAGTCCGCTTGCGCTATGGCTATTTTATCAAATGCAACCAGGTTGTCAAAGACGACAAAACAGGCGAAGTCCTCGAACTTCATTGCACTTATGATCCTGAAACCAAAGGCGGAAGTGCTCCTGATGGCCGTAAAGTCAAAACCACGCTGCACTGGCTATCCGCAGCCCATGCTATCAAGGCTGAGGCACGTTTGTACGACCATCTTTTTGCAAAAGCTGACCCAGAAGAAAACAATGAAAACTTCCTGGATAACCTGAATCCTAAATCTTTGGTTACAATCGATTGCCTTGTAGAGCCAAGCATGAAATCCGCCAAAGTTTCCGAGCGATACCAGTTTGAACGGCTGGCTTATTTCTCCGTTGATCCTGATTCTACTCCAGAAAAGCTCGTTTTTAATAGAATCGTCACCTTAAAAGACGAATGGAGTAAAATACAGAAAGGCCAGTCAGGCAAGGCATCGAAACATTAAGAGTTTATAAAGTCATAGATAGATTTTTATTTGGGGGAAAATTTTCGTAAAGATTTTCTCCCAAACCTCCTTTAAAAACTTTTATATATTTATTTTCAAATTTGTGTATTTTGTGTTAAAATTCCATGGTCTATATTTTGGCAGATTTTGCACAAAAAGCATAAAAAAATATATGAATTGTTACAAATTGTGCTAATAAAGATTAATGCTTATGGATTTAGCTCCTAATCTAAATATATCAGAAAAGTATTTTATCACGAATTTTGCGAATGGACGAATAGCACGAATAGATCATCTTATTCGTGTTATTTGTGTTATTCGTGCCATTCGTGATTT
>JABWCH010000518.1 GCA_013359215.1 Candidatus Brocadiia bacterium
TTTTTTCTTCATGCCCTTCGTGTTCTTCGTGTTCAATGATAAATCGAAAAACTGTCGTAAGTAATTGCTAATCAACAACAGTAATTTAACATTGTCAAACTAATAATCCTAAAACATTTTTCATTATTAAGGTTAGCTAAAAATTATCTTGACAGAACAGAAATATTATTTTACCATTTTAAAAAAAAATTTCTAATCATAAAATGCATAAAAAAAGAACTTGAAATTATGGAAAAATAGCAGCAAAAGGAGAAAAAAATGTCTTTTATTGGGAAAACAGCCTTGATCACAGGCGCGTCGAGAGGAATTGGCCGTGCTATTGCTTTAGAATTAGCAAAACAAGGTGCAGACATAGGAATAAATTATGTAAGCAACCAAGAACAGGCTCAATCCTTGAGCCAGGAAATACAAGCTCTGGGAAGAAAAAGCATACTTCTTCCTGCGTCTGTGGCCCAGGAAGAAGAAGTAAAAAGAATGTTCAATTCTTTCGTAGAAGCTTTTGGTAAATTAGATATTTTGGTGTGCAATGCTGGAATTGTCCGAGACAATTTGATTTTGAGAATGAAGGCAGAGGATTTTATGGAAGTCATCCGAGTGAATTTGATCGGGACTTTTTTATGCATGAAAGAAGCTGGCAGCCTTATGCTTCGAAATCGGTATGGAAGGGTAGTAGCTGTTTCTTCTATAACAGGAACTTTAGGGAACATAGGACAGGCCAATTACGCTGCCAGCAAGTCTGGCATGATCGGGTTAGTGAAAACTTTTGCACAAGAGTTTGCCAAGCGAGATATTACTGCAAATGTTGTTGTTCCTGGCCTTATAGA
Organism: Candidatus Brocadiia bacterium; assembly: GCA_013359215.1. Classification (GTDB taxonomy): domain Bacteria; phylum Planctomycetota; class Uabimicrobiia; order Uabimicrobiales; family JABWCH01; genus JABWCH01. Next base: position 825 of record JABWCH010000518.1, read on the forward strand.
AACAGACATGACTAATAAGCTTACTGCTGAAACAAAAGAAAAATTTCTTTCCTGCATACCCAAAAAACGCATGGGAACGCCAGAAGAAGTAGCTAAAATGGTGGCTTTCTTGTGCTCGGAAGAAGCTGCTTATATCACGGGGGATACATTCTCTATAGCTGGTGGAATGTAGATGAAGATACTATTTATAAGCGCAAACCAAGAAAAGAATCCTGATTTAGTTTATCCTATCGGATTGGCTTATATAGTATCTGCAAGCATCCAGGATGGGCATGAGTGTAGTGTATTCGACGCTAATTTTCATAATGATTTTAAAGAACCTCTGAAAAATATACTGCAAAATTTTCATCCCAATGCCATTGGCATATCTATGCGGAATGTAGACAATGCAGCCTATCCCTCTGTTGTCTCTTATTTCTCCCATTATCAAAATTTGATAAGCTTTTGCCGTGAAATAGCTCCAGAGACTATCATTATTTTGGGGGGATCTGCCTTTTCTCTGTTTTCCAGAGAATTTATGGAAAAACTAAAGCCTGATTTTGGGATTGTGGGCGAAGGAGAAAATGCTTTCTTGCATTTGCTTCAGGAAATAGAAAAAGGGAAAATCCAAAGAAAAGCAAGCCAGACAATAGAAGAACGCATCTACTCTTCAGAACAATTTGCTTATCCAGGAAAATTTTCTTTTGAGCTTGACAATATCGTGAGTGCCAGAGAAATATTGGATACTGCCATCTATTCTCAGAATGGAGGCAGCATCAATATACAAACCAAGAGAGGATGTTGTTTTCAGTGCAGCTATTGTAATTATCCTATATTGGAAGGTTCGAATGTCAGGAAAAGAGAGCCTGCTGATGTTGTGGATGAAATGGAATATTGCATAAAAAAATCAGGAGGAAAGTACTTTTTTTTTGTAGACAATGTTTTCAATAGTGCCGAAGACCATGCCATGGAGATTTGCAAAGAAATTATCCGCCGCCAGATCAAAATTCAGTGGACAGCCTATATATCTCCTTTTTCTACAAGTGAAGCCTTGTTTAGCCTGTTTAAGGAATCGGGCTGTAGCTCGATTGATTTAGGTGTTGATTCTGCATGCGAGCTTGGATTGAGTGTCTTAAAAAAGCCTTTTTCGATACAAGAAATTATGGACTGCGCCAGGTGGTGTCATCAATATAAGATCAAATTCAACTGCTCGCTTATTTTTGGCTATCCAGGGGAAACCATACAGACTATCGAAGAATGTATCCAGAACATTTCTTTATGCCAGCCAAGCTCTGTCATTGCTTTTATTGGGATCAGATTGCATAAAGGCGTTCCGCTAACAATATCTTTGGAAAAAAGCGGATATATTTCCGAAGATAAAATAGGCATTGAACCTATTTTCTACATAGAAGAATCTGTACGGGAATACCTTATACAAAGACTGTCAACTCTGCCAGATCAGTATAAAAACTGGATCATGCCTGGCCTGAATACCCAAAAAATTAGCAATGCTTACGTAAAAAGAATCCGCAGCAAAGGCTTCACAGGCCCGCTCTGGGAATTGTTCAGCATAAAAGATTAGAAACGAGAATTAAATAACTTCCCCATTTACTTCCGCAGACTCAAGCAGATGCTATTAACATAGCACTGCTTAGCCTGCACAGGCTGCTTA
>JABWCH010000125.1 GCA_013359215.1 Candidatus Brocadiia bacterium
AGTATGAAGATTACGATTAGGATCGAAAGTCCACTTTAACACCTAAGCTTCTGCTTCTACAAAAGCTTCGCCGCATAGAATGGCTTCATGCTGTATTGCTTGTTTTTTCCATAAATTTTGGATAGGGACTAAAAAAGCATAAAGGCAGAATCCTGAAGTCAGAGAAAGAACAAAAATTTGGGGTTCTATGGCAATCAGTGCCAGGAAGAAAATGACACCTACGAGATGGGTGACTGGCCTTCTCTTTTTCAAAAATTGAATTCCAAAATGGATATAGCGAACCTGGCTCACCATGAGCGCGCCTAAAAAGAAGGTAACAGAGAGAAGGGCAATTTTAAAGTAGAATACAGGGATAATGGTTGTGATGATTTCGCTGCAAAGGACAAGAGATGCTATGACCCCTGCCGCGCCTGGAGAAGCCAAACCTTTGAAGTAAAGATGGGCAGACTCATCATGGTCTGTTTCTACATTGAACCTTGCCAGCCTTAAAGCAGTACACATCACATAAAGTAAGCATATAATCCAGGCCATTCTAGCAGGGCATGCAGCAGGCGTTTGTAAAATATATACTTTTGCCAAAAAAGCAGGTGCAACGCCAAAGGAAATCATATCGGATAGAGAATCAAGCTGCATACCAAAGTCGCTGCTGTTTTTTGTCAAACGAGCCACTTTTCCATCGAAAACATCAAATACCATTCCAGCAAAGATCAACCATGCTGCTGCTGTGATTTTATTTTCTGCAATATAAGCAATTGCCAGAAAACCGCAAAACAAATTTCCTAACGTAATAATCGAAGGCAGGATTTTAATGCTGATTTTTTTCATATTTTCTTCCTAAATATATACTCATGGAACATTATTTGCTTTTAATATTTATTTTTTGAATTGTTATGCAAATAGTATTCCAAAAAAAATATATATCATATTGAAAATATACAATTCTTTTTTAAATAAATACTTATAATTTTTTTAATAAAAAAAAACTCTTTTCTTGAAAACCTTTCTGCTGCCATTTTTTTTGAACAACTGCAAAAAAAAAATGGCATGGCAAAAATTTTCTTCCTTGCTCAGCATCAACCAAGAGAAAATTTCTTGAATTCTGTTTGCTAACTTCTATTCTCTTCTTTACATTGTTTTTTTATTATGCTATGATATTATATAGCATCGTGTTGTATGGTAAAATAACGACAAGCTTTTTTAAAGAGGGAATCATGAATTTTCATAAAACAATGTGCCTTTTTCTATGTTTTGTGATTTTGTTGGTAAGCAATGGTTGTGGCACTTTTTGGTATCCAGAAAGAAAGGGGCAGTCTGGGGGAAAATTAGACAGTAAAGTAGTGCTTATGGATGCTCTTTTATGCCTTTGTTTTATCATCCCTGGAGTTGTGGCTTTTTACATTGATATTGACAATGGATGCATTTATCTTCCTCCTGGATACAGCCAGGATAAACAAGACAAAGAGAAAATCGCGGAATTTGCCAACAAAGCCAGAATCCAATTCTTAACAAAAGAAGGAAGCAAAACGATTTCCTTGCAGACTCTTCCTGGAAGCAATAAGCTGGAAAAGGCATCTGAGCTTCTCTGTGCTGCAAAAGAATCCCAAAAATGGCTTTTCTATTATGAAGACCAGATTGTAGAATGCCATAAACTTCCTGCCCATCAAACAATCCAGTCTTATATTGCAAGCAAAGAAAATATCTTTAACCTAGAATAGCCAGGAAACTTTGGAAACATTTTTTAGTTTCCAAAGTTTATATAAACTATGAACTTTCCAAAAATAGTACAGTTTTTTTATTTAAACAAAAAAGTAGATGTTGTGGATGATCAAAGCATCCCTGTTTCGTTTGAAAGATCATCGCAAGATCTGGAAAAAGCTATCCAATCCATAGGGATACTCCATCCACTTTTAGTTAGAAAACAGAAGGAATCATGGCAGATTGTTTCTGGGCAAGCAAGATGGCGTTATGCTATCCAGGAGCAGATACCAGCACTGGAAATCGAATGCAGCGATATACAAGCATTGTTGGTCTATCTCTATGAAAACCAGGCGAGAGGATTCAATCCTATAGAAAGTGCCAGAATGGTTTCCAGGCTTTATCATGATTTTCATTTTTCGCCTAAAGAAATCAGCGATTCTTTTTCCAGCCTTCTCGGTCTTCCTACAGGGAATAAAATCATCACAGATTCTATAAGCATTCTTGGCATGCCTGATATTGTTTTGCGGAGAATAGCCCAGAATAAGATTTCTGTAAAAAACGCGCTTGTTCTTGCTTCCTTTTCTCCAGAAGAAACCATACAGCTTGTGCAGTTGAGCGATCTGCTCAACTGGACTGGGACTAAACAAAAGGAAGCCTTCCAATGGATATGGGAGATCTGTAAAAAAGAACACTGCACTGTGTCTGCTTTTCTACAGCAAAAAGAATTCAGAGAAATTCTCTCTAGGGAAAAACCCCATCCTGAATCTTTCAGGCAAGTGCTTTATAAAAGAAAGCACCCCCAGCTTTCCGCAGCACAAGATGCTTTTGAAAAATCCTTGAAAGAGCAGAATATTCCAGGCACTATCACCATTACACCCTCGAATAATTTCGAAAAAAATGACTTGCATGTTGAGTGGAGTTTTTCAAGCCCAGAAAGCTTTTCTAAATCGCTGGAATCTCTTCAATCACTACAAGAAAGTAAGGCTATAGAAAAACTATTCTTGGCACAAAAAAAGCATTTAAGCTGAAAGGCAATATGCAGGTTTAATCTGGCATAACTCAAAAGTAAAATATTTCACCACATTAGAATCTAAAAAGTAAAATATTTGCCAAAAAGGCAAAGATTTTTATCACGAATAAGACGAATGCTCGAATGATACGAATAGTTTTTATAAGAATTTTATTCGTGTAATTTGTATATTCGTATCATTCGTGATTAATACTGTTTGATTTCAACTTGTCCGAGATAGAAATAACAACAAAGAAAGGTTTTTATGCTCAAAAATAATTTGTTCCTTTGGGTGCTTGCGACTCTAATTACTCTCATCAGCGTTGTATACCAAAGAGTCACAGGCCCTACTTATCCTGTTAAAGGTAGCGTAGAAATCGAGCAATCCTCCATTGCTTTTAAGCTTCACCGAAGCCATTCGGGAAACCAAGACCACTGCGTAAAGATTGTAGCCTCTGACTCTAAAATCCAAGGAAAGCTGCTTTGGAAAAGATACCCAGTAGCAGAAGAATGGAAAGAAGTCAATATGACAAGAGAAGGGGACACTCTTTTAGGGATGCTGCCAAACCAGCCGCCTGCTGGCAAAGTTGAATATAGAGTAGTTCTATCCTCTTGCTGCCAAAAAGTTTCTCTTACTGGAAACAACTCTGTGATCTTGCGATTCAAAGGGGATGTTCCTTTTCTATACCTTTTGCCCCACATTGTTTTGATTTTTGCAGGGATGCTTTTTTCCATGAGAGCTGGGCTGGAAGTCTTATCGCGAAACCAAAGCAATAAAATGCTCTCTTTATATAGCTTGTTTTTTATCCTTGTGGGAGGGATCGCGTTTGGCGTTATTATCCAATATTATGCTTTTGGAGCATTCTGGACAGGCTTTCCTGTTGGTAAAGACCTTACAGACACAAAGACACTTGTTGCCTTTATATTCTGGGTTTTAGCCGTTGTTCAAACTAGAAAAGGCAAAGATGCAAGATGGTGGATTTTAGCAGCTTCGATTGTTACTTTAGTGGTTTATCTTATTCCTCACAGTGTATTAGGTTCTGAACTGGACTATACAGCACAGCAGGCTATCAAATGATGAGAGTTTTTTAAAATTATAATTTCGAGCAATGCTTTTACCCATGCGGTTTCAATATGAATGAAAACACCAACGAGTCTCACGAATTTCTAATAAAAGTAGAATCTTTTTTGCGATGTAGCCTGGAAAATATCATACAATACCAGCATCACAGACAAGACTGGAAAGTGGAAATGAACTATCTGGGTGAGGTATACGTATCTTCTTTGTGCCTTGGATTCAAAATACTTTGGAAGGCTATAGGCTTTTCAGATGAGGAAAACGTACTTTGGGAGGTAGACGGCGAGGAAAAAAAGCTTTATTTACTGGAAGTCCGTTCAGGGCTGCCTGTAAAATGGACTCCACTATCCCAGGATGCGCAGGATTCTTCCAGAAGAATCATTTTATCTTATAGCCTTTTAAAACAATTGGAAACCAAGGGTATGCTGGATTTCTGGCTTGCCTTGCTTAAAGGAAAACTCTTTTCAGGTAGCATACAAAATTTTCTGTTTTCCGTCTTTTCTCAGATTTTGATTTCTCCTTCGGGCTTAAGGCTTTTAGCAAACTGGCTATTACCTCTTTCTGGCATGGGAATTCTTTTGTTTACAAAAAACGATGTTTTGCCATGGGTATGGTATGGTGGGAAAAAGCCCCATTTGAAGCTCAAAGAAAAGAATGGTCTGGATGGCAATTGGATGGAAGCTACTAAAAAATTTCGGCAGCAAAACCATTTGCCTGTTGCTGTAGGAATTCGTTTTACAGAAGAAACTGCGAATAAAGTAAGCTTTTTGTCTTTATTTTCCTCTTATGGCAAAGAATGGATGATCAGCATCCCATTAGAAATTCACGATTTATTCCAGGCTTTGCCTGAAATTTTTGCTTTTTTCCCAGGGAAAAAGATAACAAAAGAGTGTTCCTGGAACAAAGAAGATTTTTTTGCTTTGCTTTTGTCTTACTGGGAAAATGGAAAAAAATTTTTACAAGAGGAGTCTGTTTTTCTGGAGCTAAAAGACCAAGATAGCTCCCTTGTTTTCAAAATTCACAGTGCAGGAATAGAAGAAGTACTGGAAAAAGAGAATGTAGTTTTAGACAATCTATTCTCTATCAACATTGATTTGCTCAGTACGGCTACAGACTGGCTCAATGAAACTTATTTAAGGCTTATGACAAAGTTTTTAGAACAGCTCGTTCCTGCCGAGATTTCAGAAAAAGTCCAGAGAGAAGAAACTTTGCTTTTTTTACAATTGAGGAGCAAAAAAGGCGAAATTCTGGATATGTTCGTATCAGGCGGCCACCAGCAAATTCCAGAAAAAGAATGGCAAGGAGATTTCCATCTAGCTCTTCTTTCCCCAAAAAACAAAAGAATTCTGTGGACGGAATCTGCGAACAATGCCTCGTTGTTTCTTGCTACCAAAGGAAAAAATTCCAAAGTACACTTTCCTTTGGAAAGCTCTCTGTCAAAAGTATCTTTAGAATTTGAGCATTCTGCAGAAAGCAATGCTGCCTGGGGTCTTAGAAAATGGGTAAGCAAAACATCTTTGCTTTCCGATATTACTCCTGGTTGTTATGGTGCTAGTTCCATAGGGAAAATAAAAGGCCATCCTGAAATTCTATTTCGCGGCCAGAAATACCATATATTCTCAGGTGTCATGGTTTCTCATTCTTCTTCAGGACGAGCTTTAAAGCACCATGGCTTTGTGAAGTGCATTTCTCAGACGTATATACAGCAAAATAAAGCAAAGCATTTCCGTTTTTCTTCCTGTCCTTTGCATAAGGAAATCCCCGACTGGTGGAAAGCCTTTGTTCGTGATTATGAGCAGTATGGATTTGAAACAGATCTACATTCCTTTCAGGAAAACCCTCATAGCTCTTTTTATTCCTGGATAGAGGAAAACAAAATTGCTATGACAGAAGCTTTGCTGCCTGAAGTATGGATTTTCCATTCCTGGGCAGTTCCTTATGACAGGCAAGGGAATTTTTTGATACGAGCAAGAGGCATAACCCAGTCAGGATTTGCTTTTCTGGAATTTCCTTGCTATATCCCTGAGATAAAACGCAAAGAAATCCCTCTTGCTTTGAAAATCCAAAAGAAAAACAATACCCTTTCTTTTTGGAATGAAAGCGTAGAAATTTTTTCCATAGAAAAAGCAACCCATCTCAATCTTTTAAAGCCTGGGCTATCTTGGGTAATTCAATATTATTTTGCAGACTGATCGTTATAGTATTTTTCCTCATTACTAATGTTTTCTTTGGTCATGTTGGTAATATTTTATTATTTTAATTCTTTTAAGGAAAAACCATGAAAGAGCGCGATCTGACAACAGGTGGAATCATGAATGCTACTTTGTCTCTGTTTTTTGCTAATTTTATGCCATTTTTTCTTTTAGTTGCTACTATTCATCTGCCAGAATTGCTCTGGCAGGGTTATCTTGCCTTTGGAGTCGATCCTTATGAATTGACCCGACAAAAGATTGCACAGCTCAATTTGATCAGTGCCTTAATCGTTATCCTTCTTTCCCCTATTGCATCTTCTGTCTTAACATACGGAATTTTCCAAAAGATACGAGGCAAAGAAATCGACTTTATGGAATGCATGAATGTTGGATTTGGCCGCATTCTCCCAGTCATAGGGGCAAGCATCGTAGTTTTTATTGCGATTTTTGCTGGATGTGTGTTGTTGATCATTCCTGGTCTGGTTGTAGCAGGATGGTACTATGTTGTTATCCCTGTGGTTGTTGTAGAAAAGAAAGGGATCATGGAATCCCTCGCAAGGAGCAAACAACTTACAGATGGATATAAAAAGATTGCCCTGAGTGCTGCTGTTGGACTAGGTCTTGTTGTTGGAATCATCAATGCCGTATTTGTAGCTGTTGTCAGTATTCCCAAGAGCAGCATACTTTCCTTTAGTATGGAAATGTTCGCAGGCATCATTATGCAGGCTATTTTTGCCATCTTACCTGTTATGACATACTATATGCTTAGACGTAGCAAAGAAAATGCCGATATTGAAGAGCTTGCCTCTTTATTTGACTAAAATTGCCATAAATTACCCATAACAAGATTTATGTTAATTTTTAGCATAACCTATTGAAAAATAAATATATAAAAGTTTTTAAAGGGGGTTTGGGGGAAAATCTTTGTAAAAATTTTCCCCCAAATAAAAATCTCTTTGCGTAACTCCTACTTAAATAGAAAGGCTTTATGCACTTTAGATATGTCTTTCTGCTTGCTTTGCTTTTTATATCTTATTCCGCTGCTGATGAAGAAAAAAATTTTCGCGATGCAGTGGATAGAGTATGGAAAAATGCTCAATACCAAAAGCGAGTAGACCCTCCTGCCGAAGAAGAAAACCTGTATAGAAAAAAAAGAACAGAACCCTGTTTCCGTTTCCCTGATTTTAAAAACTTTTTTAGCTTCAGTGGCGAAGGCTTTTGGAAAATTTTTGTTTACGTGGCTGCGTTTTTTATGGCAGGTGCTATTTTATTCTATTTGCTGCGCTATTGGAAAAGATTGGAAAAAAATCTCCCTGATCCGAATAGCGTTGGGAAAAAAGCAGCCGATCAAAATTTACTTAAAACAGAACTCGAAGAAGATCCAGAAGAATTATACCAAAAGGGGCTATATCTGGAGGCTTGCCGTGCGCTTTTGCGCAATATTATACAGGATTTAGTAAAGCAAAAACACATCCCTGATAAACGCTATCTAACCAACATAGAGCTGCTTCATTGCGTGAAGCAGGAAAGTTTGCATATCGCCTTTCAACGCCTTTCTAAAACGGTAGAGCGAGGCTATTATGCAGAGGAAACGCTAAACCAAGAGGATTATCAAACATGTCGGACAATATGGAAACAGATGAAAGAATCCCTTTCCGTTCTGCCCAAATAGGCTATATCTTTGTGGGTGTTTTTTTAGTTCTGTTTTTGGGAGGGGTAATCCTGGCTGCTCTGGTCAATCCTGTTCCCGAAAATCCTGGAACTCATAGCTACAGCTATTCTGCAATAGGACATCATGCTTTATTGGAAATTGCCAGAGAAGCAGGTTTTAAAATTGTCACAATGCATCGTTTTTTCCATCTGCAAGGTGGTGGTATGCAAACCATTCTCTTCCTTGAGCCAAACCCAGACTATTGGCAGAATTACACAATGCAAAGCCTTCAAAGCAATATGGAAAGCATGCTAGACAAAGGAAGCACTATTGTAATTGCCTGCCCTAAATGGAGATATTCAGGGAAATCCAGGCAAAATTCTCTATGGATTGAAAAAAAAATCCTCCTATCCGAAAAAGAAGCCCAGTCTATTTTTTACGATTTGAATTTACCCCTCACGATTTCCCGTAGCGAATCGAACATAAATTCTGTAGAAGAACATTGGGAAAATGGGCAAATCCGAAAGATCTATACAGAAACATTGCAGGTACTTAATGGCAGAAATCTTTCGCCACTTATAACCACCACAACAGGGGAAATCCTGGTCGGATCTTTATTATGCAGGCGAGGAACTATCGTGGTCATTTCAGACCCAGATCTTTTCCAGAATTTTTCTATTGGAAAAGAAGACAATGGTGTCATCATGCTCTCTTTGCTGGCTTTTCTTACGCAGGGAAATAAAACTCTTTGGGTGGATGAAATATCCCATAATCTAGGAAGGCCCCCTTCTATTCTTGGTGAGCTTCTTGCCTATCCAACTCTGTGTATAACTTTGCAAATTTTACTTTGCCTGGCATTTCTCGCCTGGATGGTCGGAGTGCGTTTTCAAACACCTTTCCCTATTCCCAGACAAAACCGAAGCTTACAAGAGCAAACCAGGGCATTTGCCAACACAATTTCATCAGGCAACAAACACCATTATTTTTTTCAAAAATATATCCATTCTGTCATTATGGAACTCATAGAATTCTACCCTTCTACTGCATCCCTAAGTTTTTCCCAGAAAGTAGAATATCTCGATCAAATTGGCAAAAGCCGCAATCTTCCCCATTCTATTAAAAAAATGTATATCCAAAGCCAGAAAATGAGCGGCATCCGAACTATCATTCATTTAGTTAAAGGAATCCATCAATGGAAGCAACAGATGATATCCTACAAGCAATCTGTGATCTAAAAAATAAAATCCTGGGAGAAGTGCGTAAGGTGGTTATGGGACAAGACCAGACTACCAGACTTTGCGTGGTCGCGCTTTTTACAGGAGGGCATATTCTTCTGGAAGGAGTTCCAGGAACAGCAAAGACCCTCTTGATGAGGACTTTGGCTCGGATCTTAAATCTGGATTTTAAAAGAATCCAGTTTACTCCTGATCTCATGCCTTCTGACATCATAGGGACGAATATCTTTAATTTCCAGAAAAATGAATTCATCTTGAGCAAGGGGCCAATCTTCACCCAATTTTTGCTTGCTGATGAAATCAACCGAACACCACCCAAAACACAGTCTGCTTTGCTTCAGGCTATGCAAGAAAATGAAGTTACAATCGATGGTACAACATACCCTCTATCAGATGTCTACATGGTTGCCGCAACGCAAAATCCCATTGAACAAGAAGGAACATACCCTTTACCAGAGGCGCAGTTGGATCGCTTTTTGTTTAAGCTTATCGTGGAGTATCCCTCCAGAGAAGATGAAATTCTTATGGTGCAAGAACACCAGCATGGCTTAGGACAAAAAAATCTGGATGCCCTACAAGTCCGCCCTGTTACCAATATGCAGACTATATGCCAGATACGGAAAACAATACATAGAATCACCATTAGCGAAAGCATAATTGGCTATATTGTATCCCTTGTGCGAAAAACCAGAGAAAACCCCTTGCTTCTATGCGGTGGATCGCCTCGCTCTACCATGATGCTGGCGCATGCAGCTAAAACATCCGCTGTTCTCGAAGGAAGAGGCTATGTTATTCCAGATGATGTGAAAATGGTATATCGCCATATTCTAGGGCATCGAATTTTGATCACCCCAAGTGCACAGATTGAAGGAATCACAGCGAACAAAATTCTCCAGGACATCGTTGAGCAAACTCCTGTACCGAGATAGGTGTCGCTCTTGGGTGAAGCATTTCCCAAAATTTTATTGTGAGATTACTTATGATTATTCCAACAAGGCAATTGCTGCTTATACTATGCTTAGGGATACCTCTTTCGATCTTACCTATATTCCATGAGTCTGTGGGGATGGCTGCATTCTTGTGCTATTTGCTGATTGTGCTTTTGCTGGCTGTTTTTGAATATATAGTTTCCTATAGCCCCAGGCATCTTGTCTGCCAGCTTTCTGTTCCTGAAGTTTCTTATGTGGAAGACAAAGATAAGGTCACTCTTAGCCTTTACTATTCAGGAAGAATGGAGACGAAAGCCTATTTGTTTATCCATGTGGAAGGCCCTGCAAAGCTGGAAATGCCTGATAAAAGCATATTCTTAAAACCTGGAAACAACTCCTTTGATTATGAATTGTATCCATTGCAGCGTGGAGAGGCTAAGTTTCGTGAAATCCGAGTCCGACGCAAAGGGCTTTTGGGACTCTGGTGGTTTCAATCACACTTCCAGCAAAAAAACATGACAAGGCTATTGCCTAACATCCGTGCAGTAGGAAGGTATGCCTTGAGCCTTGTTTCCGATCCGCAAAAGCGCGTAGGTGTAAGAGTGGAAAAATATCGTGGAGAAGGTTCAGAATTCGAGTCCTTACGAGAATACATGCCTGGTTTTGATACAAGAACCATAGACTGGAAAGTTTCTGCTCGCAAGGCCAACATCCATTGCCGCGAATTCCGTACGGAAAGAAACAATGAAGTGATTATAGCTCTTGATTCAGGAAGATTGATGGCAGCAGAACTCCAGGGCATTGCGAAACTTGACTATGCAATCAATGCCACACTGCTTCTTTCTTATTTTGCCATAAAGAGCGGTGATCGCGTAGGACTGATGGTATTTAGCGATACAATCGAAAAATACCTTGCTCCCCAGGCAAAATTGTCAGCCCTGGATGAAATCAGCAAGGCATGCGAAAAAATATCCTACCGCTTTGTTGAGACAAATTTTGTGATTAGCATGGAATATCTGTTTACCATGCAAAAAAAACGCTCTCTTGTCATTGTTTTTACCGATTTTGTTGATGTCATCTCGTCCGAAATGATGAAAGACTACCTTGGCCTTTTATCCAGAAGGCATCTGGTGGTTTTCGTTGCTATACGAGATCCTTTCATAGACCAGTCGCTTGAATGTATGCCCATGGATATTTCCGATATGTACCGCCAAATTTCCTGCTATCATCTTAAAAATGAGCGGTTTAAACTTTTTTCTGATTTAAAGAGAATGGGCGTTCATTGTTTAGATCTTTATCCAAGCAGGATTTCCGTTCCAGTTCTAAACCACTATATTGAAATTCGGCGACAAGAAATGATATAGAATACTATTTTGTGCATTTCTTGATTTTCTTCATGATGAAACTAAAAGAAGGCTTACACGATATGTCGCGTTTTGCGTAACTTTCTTCATGATGAGACTTTAGGGATAAGAAGAGCGTAGTGTATACTATGTATGCAAGTGAAAAGTGCTGTAAAATAAAGCTATTTTTCGTTTGATAGAACCCGCTTGCTGCTTGAACTTTTATACAAGGCAATGGTTATGTTAAAATCTGTAGAATTTCGCAAAAAACGCGATAAATCCTGGACAAAACTAGAAGAATACCTGCAAAAAGGCGAAAAAAAAGGATTGCGAAGCTTTAGCCCCCAAGAGCTGGAAGAATTGGTGAGCCTGTACAGAATGGCTTCTTCTAGCTTTTATGTAGCCCGCAGCATATCTCTCGATAAAAGCCTTAATGCATATTTGCAAGCATTAGTAAGCAGAGCGTATTTCCTGATATATGGACATACGCCAAAAGGTACAAACCCTGTTTCCCATTTTTTTATGGAACAATTTCCCCAGATTGTAAGAAAGTATTTTTTATACCATTTTGTTGCAATGATCCTTTTTGTAATGGGTATGGTGGCTGGATTTTGGGCTACAATGCACAATCCTGGAAATTATTTTGCCTTCATCGATGCTGAGCTGGCCCAGGGAAGAACCCCTTTTGCCAGCAAAGAAGAACTTCAAAAGGCTCTCCAAAGCAACCAAAATATGGAGCTAGACAAAAAGACACTTTTTTCCGCTTTTTTGTTTACACATAACACCAAAGTAGGCTTTTTGTCTTTTTCCTGTGGAATCGCGCTAGGCTTGCCGACTACGTTTCTTATGGTACAAAATGGCTCTATGCTAGGTGCTTTAGGGGCTGCTTACCATAAGCACCATTTGGATATTGGCTTCTGGGCATGGATATTGCCTCATGGCATTACGGAAATTCTTGCCATCATTTTTTGTGCTGGGTCTGGATTTGTTCTGGCAATGGGAATCATAAAGCCTGGCAAATATGGACGAGTGTATGCGCTTAAGTCTGTAGGGCAGGAAGCGGGACTGATGGTAGCAGGAACAATACCTATGTTCTTCTTCGCAGGGATTGTCGAAAGCTTTTTCCGCCAAACATCTCTTCCTGATGGAATACGGTATTTATTTGCCTTGGTTACGCTTGTTTTTTGGATTTTATATCTTGGTTTCTATAAGCGGCCAGAAAGGAACGCCTAGTGTCCCATTCCAAAAAAATCGAAATCATTACCCCAGAAAACATCTCTCTACAGCTAGAGCTTGCCAGTGTAGCTGATAGAACGGCTGCATTTTTGCTAGATGTAATGATATTGTTTCTCTTAAGTTCTTTATTTCTTGGTTTTTTATTTGTAACTCAATTGATTTTATTTGCGCCACTTCTTGTTACTAGTGTGGCAATCATCGTTTTATTTATTTTATGGAATGGATATTTTATTTTTTTCGAGCTAAAATCAGGACGATCCCCTGGCAAAAAATCACACCGTTTCAAAGTCATTCAGGAAGACGGCACAGCCCTTTCTGTTGGCTCAATTTATGTCCGCAATCTATTGCGTGAAATAGAAGTATGGATACCCTTGCGGATGGTTTTTATTGCCAGCATGGCTTCTTCCTTATCACAGATCTGGTTTGTAGTTGCCTTTTCCTGGGTTTTTATTGGCGTTTTGTTTCCTTATTTCGATAAAAAAAATCGGCGTTTAGGCGATATAGTTGCAGGCACAGTGGTGGTTGTTATGCCAGACTTTATGCTAGAAAAAGAATTGGCAGAGGAATCCTTGTCCAAAGAAAAAGAAGAGCAGCAAACAGATACTATTTCCTTTACCCCAGAAATGCTGGATATATATGGGAAAAAAGAGCTAGAAGCATTAGAGGATATTTTGCGTAAGCACAAAACTATGCAATATGATTCCCAAAAGAAACTGATTCTGGATGTTGCTAAAAAAATTCAGAAAAAAATAGGCTATGAAAAAGAAGTCCCTTCCAGGCAAGCCCTCTTGTTCTTAGAAAAGTTTTACCAGGCACAAAGAAAATGTCTGGAACAAAAACTCATCCATGGAAAAAGCCTGACACGAAAAAAGTGGAAATAAGCTATACAAAACGTAACAGTGAGAAATTTTGTAACATTTTTCTTGTCTGATAAAGAAGACTTTTTTCCTGACAATACCAGATTCAATCGACCGATTTATGCTTAGGAATCAGAATTAAATAACTTCCCCATTTCGGAAAAAAATTTACCGTAGAGGCACAGAAATCGCAGAGAAGAGAAGATTAAAATTATACTACGAAGAATATGAAGAACACGCAAAAGCAGAGATAATATTTTTCTTTATTCTTCTCTCTTCTCTGCGT